>JAUQYW010000760.1 GCA_030587525.1 Candidatus Sigynarchaeota archaeon
TTTTACCCAAGAAAAAGTAAGCCTTCGGTTTTGCTTGCTGGAAGCACGCATCCACCTCTGCCAATTTCAAACGCGGATCGAGCGGCGTTATGATAGCCCCAATGCGATAACACGCGTACATGAGATACACGTGTTCTTTCAATAGAACCAGCGTCGAGGCAACGACATCGCCTTTCTTGATGCCGATGCTCAGCAACCTGGCGGCAAATACCTTCGTCATCAACGCGAATGTTTTCCACGAGACTTTTTCCCCCGTATCGTACTCGATCAAGGCGAGCTTCTCGGGGGTTTCTTTCGCGTACTTGTCGACATAATCGAAGAGTCGCGGCAAGAGCTCTGCATACCGCCGCTTTACCTCTTCATCCATCTTTGGATCTTTCATGGTTTTCACAACTCATTCTTGCTTGGTGCGACACTCACCATCGAGTCAATTTTCCCCTGTCGTGGTGAATATGACTTATTTCATTCGTTGAAAAGAAAAACTTTTACTCTAACGAGAGCGAGGGTCAATTCTTACCGCGTGGCGTTATTTCAGCTTTTTTTGAACGGGAATTCCATCCACGTATTTTTTCTTGAATGAATCCATGTTACTGGAGAATTCCAAGATAAAATTATTGAATGCTAATATACTCACTATCGGAATGAAGAAGTTTTGCACAGGTGGGTTGAGCAGGGTCACGACCATGGGAATGATGATGCACTTGTTCCATTCAAGCCCGAGGTCAAGGAACAAGCTCGACAATTCTGAAGGCGTATCACCAAGGGCAATGCAGCGCAAAAATTGCTCGTTCGCGGCTTCGAGGATGCGCGCGGTGCTCGAGTTCGCCGTGTAATCCCATTGCTTCGCATCGATGAGGAACATGAGATGTTCCTTGGAATACCTGTCCACCGCGACGATGTCGACCTCGTGGCGCTTTTCCTTCGCATCTTTGAACCTGAAGTTCTTTCTGGTGATGTAGCCGTTCTCTGACATAGCATGTTGCACGAGCTTCTCGAAATCTGTCCAATGTAGCAATGTCACGTCTGCGAGGTTGATATCGAGCGAATAGAGCATCAACCACAGCGAGACCTTGTCGAGTACTTTCACGAGCTTTTGTTTACCCTTGCTCGTGATGGAGATTGCTTCCCCGCTCGCATTGCTAATGTATTCAAGCAAATCATTTATCTGCACTTCGTCTTCTGAATCCGCAGTATAAAGATCGTTCAAGGCATCGATCGGAACGGTTGTTGTGGTTGGTTCTTTTGTTTCCCTTAACAGCATCGCGACGATGCTCGCGATGGTTCCTCGAAACCGCTCCATCATCATCGATCACCAAGCTATCCCGAAATCAAATCAAGTTCAGCGTGAAAAACTTGTCCTGGTAATAAAATGGTTGGATCGTGCATTCCCGGTCGAGTTCGATGATTCCCCGGATGCTTAAATCCTTTCGTTCCTTCTCATCAGGCTTGTTGATCTTGATCGAACCTGCCAGTACCTTGAAATCCTTGAGACGTTCGGGTGCCGTGATGTTAATCTCGTTTGGAATGATGACTTTAAACCTCGATTTCAAGGGATAAATCCAGCAGATGAAAAACTTTCCTTCATGGTTATAGGTGAGCACTTTAATTCCTTTCTTGAATGCTGCATCCACCGTTTCGATCCGTGCAAAATCATTGCGAATTATCGCGTTTTCGAGTGGTTCCTTCGTGCGTTCCCAATCGCCCGGGAAGAGATGGGCTAGTGGTTCTGGAATTTTTGCCCCGAGGATCAAGCAGATAAGGTAGATTTTTCCCTCGATTCGGATGTCCTCGTCTGACCCATTTTCAAGCAATCCGTGAACATGGCTGAGCACTTTCAAGGCAAGCTGGTGATTTCCAAACGATGTTAACTCGTCGCAGAAGTCTTCGACAAGCACGAGCAATATTGAAAAGTATTCCTTTGGACATCTCAAGCTGGTTTCATTCAACTCGCAATTCACGCCTTTTGTATTGAGGATATCGATGCGTTTTTCTTTTATGCACGAATAAATGGCGATCAACATGTTCACTTGATCCGGTGGTATCAAGGCGGGTACCTTGCGGCGTTTCAACGCGTCAGCAAGGAAATTGATGCTGGAAGCTACGTAGGCATCGTCTTTTGCTCCGGTAATGATGCAATACGCGGTCTCGACCATCAATATAGAGTAATAAAGACGATTCGCGCCAGGCTGGTTGATCATTGCTTGAGCGGCTAGCTTTGCGAGCGCCATGTGCTTCGTGGAAAGATCAAGGTCGTGCCAAAAAAAGCAAATCTTGAAGGCATTCAAGTGAATGCGTACGAGATAAATGGACAAGTAGTTGTAGAACCGTGTATAATCTTGAGGCTCGTTCATTCTAGTAACCAATGCATTCAATTTCAGGAATAACTCGTGCATTTTTGCATCCACGATGTTTAGAAATTGTGCATCTGGAACCGCGAGCATCTGCTTGATGATGACGAGTGATGACTCGTAAATCAACAGGTCCGGGGCGAGTTGTTCGTGCGTGATGATGTATTTTTCGAAACTTTTGATAACTTCCTCGCCAAATTGTGGTTCGATGTCCTCCCGAGCCAGTCGAATTGAATTGAGCATGTCTGCGAAAAAATTGTCGATCGAACGAATCGGCCTTCGATTATTCTCTAAACGATACCGGGTGAAATATTTAAACATGCGCTTGGACATGTTCTCCATGCGTTCTTGCACGTCCTTCTTATCGGAAATGCCATAGAGGAATCCGAGGAAGGGGGCGGATTCTTGCACCTTTGCGATATCTTTCAAAAAAAACTCTGATGCTTTCTGGATGCCCTCGTCGTTTGACACGATGATGATCTCGGGGGGAGGCATTCCTTTTTTCTTCACGAATTCGTCATAGGTTTCCTTGGCGACCGTGATTATTTCGAGATCGGTAATTTCTTCTGTGTTGAACCAGCGGAGATCATGCTTGCGCTGGCTGTTGATCCAGCGGAGATTCAAGAAAAACTTATCCTTGGTGATGTCAACAGGAGGGTGTACCTTGAAATTAATCTCCAGGTAAGTGACGAGGTTTGGATCGAATCCCCCGAGCTCTGCAACCACTTGAAAGGGGAGTATCGTCGTGATGTTGTTTTCGACGAGCGTGGATTTCAGTTCATTGATGAAATCGATTAGTTCATCGAAGGATTTAGTGTTTTCTATTAAACTGACAAAAAAATTGGTGTCATAGATAATGATCGTGTCTTTCAAGGGTGCCTCACTTGGAATAATGACCAGCACGGGCGTATTTATGCTTTCCGTCGGAAGCAAAGGGGGCGACAAAATGTGGGATCAAGAAAAAAGGAAAAAAATGGCACGAAAACAATGTTCATATCAAGGCGGGGCTCGTTCGCTTATTTTTTCGCGGCCTCGGACATGGAGAAAATACGATCAAACCGCTGGATCGCGTCGTCGATTATCTTGTCCGTGTGCGCCATCATCGTGTAAATGCGGCTTCCAGCCAGGGTGATGATGCCCTCAGCCATGTACGCGGCGCCCATTTCTTCCATCATGACCTTACGCGCTTTCGCGGATTCCATCGCTTTCGGGTCGTTCAAATCGACGAACATAGCGCCGGACGTTTCCAAATGCACGATGGAGCCTTGGCTGTACACGACATACGGGAGATGATACTTGGTGATGGTTTCTTGCAATCCTTTCGTCAAGCGATCACCAGCCTTGCCTGCCTTCACGGCGGCGTCTGTACGCTCGATTTCCTTGATGTACCAGTATCCGGCAACGCAGCTGAGCGGGTTCGCGGAGAGCGTACCGCCAACATATGCCCTCTTTTTACCAGATTCGACCCCGGCGGCGCAATACGAGATAATATCCTTGCGCCCGCCAATGGCACCGGCCATAGGATAACCACCGGCGATGCATTTGCCAAAGACCGTGATATCGGGCTTTATCCCGAAATACCCTTGCGCGCCCTTGAGCCCAACGCGGAATCCAGTGACGACCTCGTCGAAGATCAACAACGCACCGAATTTATCGCATAACTCCCTCACTTGCTTGTTAAAGTCGAAGGTCGATGGTCGCGTGCCGCTCTCGGGACCGAGAGGTTCCAGCAGCACGCAAGCGGTACCGCCTTTCGGGTCGTTCTGCTCCATTTGTTTCTTCAAACCGTCGATATCATTCGGGTAGAATTCTTGCGTGTTCTTGTTGCAATCCCGAGGGATGCCGATGGCTTCGGCCGACGAGCTGCCCGGGATATGCAAGCCAAAGACGAGCTGATCGCTCCAGCCATGATATGCTCCGCCTGCTTTTATCACCTTGGACTTGCCTGTCACCGTGCGGGCAAGCCGGATAGCAGCCATGTCTGCCTCCGTCCCAGAACCGAGCATGCGGAACATTTCACAAGATGGATAGTACTGCTTTATCAAGTTGGCGAGTTTCAACTCGTATTCATGGAATAAGCCCGTGACAGGTCCGCATTCGTTGAGCAACTCGACAACCTTGTCTCTGACCGGCTTCCAGTTGTTTCCTATTAGCGTTGGCCCCCCAGCACAGAGAAAGTCGATGTATTGATTGCCATCGACGTCGTACATGTATGCTCCATCTGCCTTGGCTATGGCAATCGGGAACGGGTGGTTGAAGGCGAGGTTGTGCTGGACACCACCGGGAAGCGTTTCCTTCGCCTCCGTGGTGATTTGCTTCGATTTCTTGCATTTCTGCTCGAAATACTGGAGATATGCTTGCATTGCCTCGTGCTTAAGTGGCACGAGAGGAGCCTTCGCAAGCTGGTCGAGCTCGGCTTGGACTTTTTTCGCATCGGGATAAGTTGTAATGGAATACTCTTTTACCATGAAAGATCCATCCTGGTTACGTTTAATGACTATGAAATTCGTTCGTTACATACACGGAATGTCTAATCTCTTAAAAAACCAATTGCACCCCCGCGTAGCAAGATACCAGATTTATCGTGTAAATTAACGCGAGATTTTTTTCACCCCTTCCATTCTCTTATATCGGTAATCAAGGTGGAAACTCTTACTATGTGGGTGGACAATGGTGGACACTTCGCCCGGGCGGGTCGTAAGAGGAAAACCGAAGGCCCCGTCTCACATGCGAGATCGGAACCATATTGCAAGATTTCCATCAACATGCTTAAAGCCCGATATTTCTCTCGTCACCGAATACGATACGCATCGAATAAATGACATCCCGGCACCTTCATAGCACGTTTAATTGGGTTGTCCAAGATTGTCCATGCTTTATGTGATTAATTATGACTGTCGAAATTGATGGAAGCTACGGCGAAGGCGGCGGTTCTGTCTTACGGTTGTGCGCAGCTATGGGCATAATTTTCCAGAAAAGAATTCATGTGTTCAAGATACGTGCGAACCGGGACAATCCTGGCTTGAGGGAACAGCACTTGATGGGGTTGCAAGCGCTGACGAAATTGTGCGGTGGCAGCTTGGTGGGCGGTTCCGTGGGTTCCACGGACATCACGTTCATGCCTGGAACCATCAAACCCGGCACGATTGATGTCAAGATCGGCACGGCAGGTGCGATCGGGCTAGTATACCAAGTTCTTTCAATCGGATGTGCTGGATTCGTGGGAACTCCTGACCAGAAAGTGGAAATAAACATCGTGGGCGGCGGGACGTTCAACAAGTGGGCACCATCTACCACATACATCATCAACGTCTTGATGCCCCTCCTCGAGCGTGTCGGATTCCGGTCATCCGTCGAGATCAAGCGCCACGGGTTCTATCCAAAAGGCGGTGCTGCTGCCAAGATCACGTTCTATCCCGTGCAAGCGTTGAAAGGCCTAGTCCTGGACGAGCGGGGCGATATTAACACAATTGGAGGTGAATCTGTGGCGACGGTTCACCTGAAAAATGCACGTGTCGCGGAACGGCAAGCCACGGGATTTACTAATGCGATAAAAGGGACCTTTGCACCGAACCAAATGAAAATCTCCATGATATACGTCGATGCAGCAAATCCAGGGTCTGGCATCACGACCTGGGCCATGACCACTAAAGGATGCATCATCAGTTCCGGATCCGTCCTTGGAGAAAAGGGGATTCCTGCTGAGAGCGTCGGCAAGGATTGTGCACGGGACCTCCAGAAGGTGCTATTCAGCACGCCAATGGCGACGGTCGATGAATACACGTCGGATCAGCTCATCCCCTTCTTGATGCTGAGCAAGGAACGATCGATCATCATCGCACCGCAATTAACATCTCATGCGAAAACGAACATCGACATGATGCGCATGTTCACGAGCCGGCCATGCAACATCACGGAGAAAAAAGATGTCGTCGTGATGGAGTTTCCCGCGGCGTGAACGCGCCCACCTTACCCGATATCCTGCATAGCTTTCTTGATATCTTCAACGAGTCGTTTTTTTTGCAGATACACTGCGCACGATGGCGGGACCGACGATTGCCAATCCCCGCCATCGCGGATCAACTCGCGGATTCTCGTCCCGTTCAAGCGATCCATGGCAAACTGGAATTTCTCACCGACGGCAATGCCCGTCTTTTCGGCAAGGCCACGAACCCAATCATTGTTCGAGTATAACAAGATATCATTGCCAAGCAGCAATTTCACGTTCTGCATCCACAAGTCCTCGCTATGGACATCCGGGACAGGAACGAAAAAAACGTGGTCGAATCCGAGCTTCGCATCCTCGATCGATTGCGTGATGATTGCCTCGCGCTCGGGATATGTCAAGGGATTTCTGGAATCGCGGGAATATTGAGCGCTGCCGATACCGATGATCACGTCCTTGCTCGTTTCCCGGATGCGCTGCAAGCACTTGAGATGGCCAAGGTGAAAGGGCTGGAACCTGCCGAGAAACAGCGGAACTCGGGCTGGCTTCTTCGAGGAAGAAATCCAATCGTGAAACCGTTTTAAACCGGTCGTCCATTTCCTGTAGGCTTGCCATCCATCGAGACCGTCGTAGAACCGGTCGAAGCGATGCTCGGCCTTGATGAGAATTTCCCACAAGCCGCCAACCGGAAAAACGAATTTTTCGGACTTGAGCAAGTGTTCCAGCTCCTCGGCGCTATACCAGCGGGATCGCGTCGTCACTTCCGCGAGTTCAAGGCGCAACGTTATCGTTGTTGATTTTCCCACGAAGATGAACTTGATCTCATTCATGACGGGGTCCTGGAAAAGCGTCCACAACCGCAAGTGCTCGGGATTCGCAGTAATGCCCATTTCTTCGTGCAATTCCCTGCACATTTCGGCCTTGATCGTGTCGATCGTCATGCTCTTGCACGCCTTGACATGGCCCGACGCGGAGTCCGTGAAATGTTCCGGGAACGTGTGCTTCGAAGAAGCGCGCTGCTGGACGAGAAACTTTCGCAGTTCTGGATTGTAGATGAACAAGCCGGCCACGAGATGTAAATGCGATGGCGAGTCTAACTTGTCCCGAGGAATCGCTTTGTTCTCGAAGTTTCCCGTGAAGATGTTGTAGAGCGAGGGCACCACGGCCATGTATTCAACCTTTTCACTATCAGCCACGTTTTTTCACCAAGATTTCTTGTCCTTGACCCGTATTCCCCAAATTACTCATAGCGCTCCCGCAATTGATCGCAATCTCGAATCGATTTTCGGAGTTCAACAAGCACAAGAATTCCCCCGCTTTGACCTCCGCATAAAATTTCTTGAACGGGGCAGAAATGGCCTTGAGCACCTTCTTGCCCGAAACGAGGGTTATGCCGAGCGTGTCGTTGAGCGTGATCCCGGCCTTGCTCAATTCTTCTTCAAGAACATTCGTTATCACGTTACCGAACTGATCGGCATACAAGATATACCCCGCGATCGTGCCATCATCATGCACGTAACTCTCGCGTGGCAAGCTCAGTTTTATCATTTGACCCGGATCGATGGTGGGACCGATCTTCTCGATGGGAGTGCCGGCCGCAACGTGCGCAGCAACCGGGGCCATGATATCCCTGCCATGAAACGTCCAGGAGGTCGTTTCCCGCCAATACTTTTTGTTCTCCAGCGTAACCAGCTTTGCTACCCCTTGGGATTGGGCAACGAGGCTGAGCACGCCATTATCCGGCGCGATGAAGACTTGCCGTTTCTGCTTGGTCTCCATGCAGAGCATCTTCCGGCTCGTGCCAACACCTGGATCCACGACCGTCAAGAAAATAAAGCCTTCAGGGAAGTATAAGGTGCAATTATCGAGGAAGAGCGCCGCCTCAACGATATTTTGCGGTGAAATATCATGGGATAGATCGACAATCGTGCAATCGCTGTGGATGGAGAGGATAACACCCTTCAAGCTCGCGACGTAGCCCGCACGCGTGCCAAAGTCCGTGATCAAGCCGATTTTTCCCATAACCATCAGAAAAGGAAGAACCTAGAAGGAGCGCTTTTTCTTCTGATCCGCGGTATAGAAATCGAATAGTGACTGCGACTTTTTCGTGAATTCATTCATGGCGTCGACATCATTCAACTTCACGGCTAGTTGAGCGGCATCCTTGTAGAGCTCGGCAGCACGCTTGACATTTTCATCGCGAAGCGCTTTTTTCGCCTTAGTTTCGATGTCGAGGATCTGCTCAATGACCCGCGGGCGCTCAGACGCGCGCGTGAGTTCGTCTTGTAATCTTCCCGCCAAGTCTCCTTCCTCGATGCTCACTGCCAATTCAATTGCTTCCGCATAGACTTTTTGTGCATCGTCAATCTTTTGCTGCTTGATGAGTTTCGTGCCTTTTTCGATCAATTTCTGCAGCGATCCCGGGACCGTCTTTGCCCTTTCGAGCAGATCGGTCGCTTCATCGATTTTTCCATCGTTCATCAATACCTTCGCACGTTCCTTCAAGCGGGTATACAGGTCCTTGCCCATGTCTCCCGTTTGCTCGGTGACAATGCCTGTTTGCGATGCGAAGGTCGCAGTGAGGATCTGCTCGAGCTCTGCTTGGCTCTTGGTCAAGTTTTCTGGCATGCTCTTGCAAGCTTCTATCAAGAACTTTTTATAATCATCCTGGTTTTCGCCCTTTGCCAGCTCGACACCAACGATGATTTTTTGCAAGGCCTTTTTCGCATCGCGGAATTCAAACAATCGGGAATAAATAAAAGTGTCTTTTTGCGTTGCAACCGTTGAAAACTCTTTTTTTGGCTCGTGAGACAGTGCGATTCGCATGAGGATGTTGTCGATGACCGAGGCTTCACCATCTTGCCAGAACTTCCCCTTGATCACGTAGCCGTCATCCGTCCATTGTAAAACGAAAATTCCGTTCAATTTCGCATCAACCTTATTGAGATTTATGTTGTATAATTGTATTGAGATTTAAGTTGTATAATTATCATTGTTCAACTAAAATTTTAAAGTCAAACCTCGATAAACTCCATAATAAGCGAAAGATGCTAAAACCACCATTGAGGTCCCCTTCCCGTGAGCGATTGTCCTTATTGCGGTAAAGCCGTGAAAGATACCGACCGGTTCTGCTTGTATTGTGGCGAGCCACTATTGAAAAAAGAAGAAGCAAAGGCTTCGGAAGAATCTAAATCGAGCTCCTCGGCGGCAAGCCTTGCCGACCGTACATCGAGCAAATCCTCTGGTAGCAGGAGGGTGCTTTTTTCCGAAACCGAAAACGTTCCTGGCGAGCTCGAAAACAAGCCTGCCGATGATAAGGTCGAGGTGACCGGCAAGGAAGCGGAAGCTGCGACGCCCTTCGTGCCCGAGGGGGCTCAACGGGATATGGATCCCGAGATCAAGCAGCAGATCGAAGCACGGATCGAGATCTATCATCTGGATAAAAAGATAAAGAAACTCAAGGATCGCATCGCCGAGTCCTTGAAACTCATGGACGACCCCGAGTTCAAGAAGAAGTATGACCTTGATGACGATTTTCGCAAGCAAAACGAGGTACGATTCGAGGCCTTGAAGCAATTGGGCGATGAATTGAAGAAGAAGAAGAAAGAAAGCGAATCAAAGGCGACCAAGGACTTCATCCTCGAGGTCAATAACCAAAAGATCAAGCGGTTGAAGAACCAGATCGAAGACCTCAATAACTCTTTCAAGATGCGGAAGGTGGACAGGAAAGCGTACGACTCGTTGCACGGGGAATACATGATTCAATTAACAGAGTCCATCAAGCAGCGTGATATCCACAACATCCAACTCGGCATGTGGGCCAGTGCCATGCGCGGCGAGCTCCAGGATGCGAAACACGAGGCCAACGTGCTCAAGGCGCGGAAGAGCGCAAAGGAGATCTCAAAAGAGCAATTGAAGGAGAACCGGGAAGCAATTCAGAAGAAATTAGAAACGCTGGAAGCCAACATTAAGATAATCGAAAGTTTTATTTTTAAAGATTAATGATATATTTCATCGACGAGTGAACAGCCATGGATGCTAAAATTAAAACTCTTGTCATCATTTTGATGGCGGTCACTTTCTTGAGCATCGGCATTTCATACTTGCAATATGCTGGCCTTGGCAACATACTCACGAATATGAGCCCTTCCCCATGAACTTGTCTCGTTTTATTTTGTTTTAGCAAAGGAAATTCGATCTATTAAGAAGGAAGGATCGGCCTCGCAGGGGAATCGAACCCCTGGCCCTTATCGAGCCAACCGGATGTCTTCACTGCAATTCAAGTTGCATACAATTTGAAGTCCGGCCCCAGCGACCACGCCGGGCATGCAAGGCCATGGATAATTTATTCCTTGATGTTGAGCAACATCTTTACCTTCGAGACGTACCATTCCGCCCAGAGCTTCACTTGCCTGTACTCGTTATCCGTGATCAACCGGACAGGCCGCCCGGGATTGCCGTGGACGAGCGTCCGTGGTGGAATGCGGGTGCCCTCGGTGACGAATGCTTGCGAATCCACGATGGATCCTGTTCCGATCGATGCGCCGTCGAAAACCGTACCACCGATCGAGACGCAAGTAACGTTCTCGAGCTCGCAAGCGTGGATGATACAACCATGCGCGATGGTAACTTCGTCGCCGATCAGCACCTTGAAATTGTACGGCGAGTGTATCACCGTGTTTTCTTGGATGTTCGTCCGACTGCCGATCGTGATCTTGGTATCGTCGCCGCGGATGATTGCGCCGGCCCATATCGACGAGTAATCGCCGATCTCCACGTTCCCGATGATGGTTGCCCGTTTATCAACATAGGCAAGTTTCGAGACCTTCGGCCTTCTGCCATTGTATTCGATGAGGTTCGGGGGCAAGCCTGGTTCTGCCATTGGATATTCACGAGGTTCGATTTTCTTGACCTAAAATACAACGTGCGTTATTAAAAATTCGATTTGGGTTGTCATGTGGTATGGAATCATATGCGAAGTCATGAAATTAATTCGCCGGAGGATTAAACCCACGATCAGCGAACGTAATTTTGTTTATCTTGATCCCTTTTAAACCAGGTCTTAATCGGGAGTAAAGAAATGTAGAGGATTGCCGTTTCTAGAATAATTTATGCGCTTGATTTTATTGTAGCAATTTGCTAGATTAATTGAGTTAGTGATTCTTTGATGATCGACCAGGATTCAAGGAATTCGACGTTCTATATGTGTTCTAACAAATGGCTTGCGACCGATACTATGCACGGCAATTGAATTGCTTCGCTTTCGACACGAGCAAAGAAATGAAAGGAGCTCCCACGAATTATGAAAAAATGCTTGCGCGTGATAAAACTTAAATAGAAACATTTTCTTAGTTATTATGGTTAATGCTGGAGTGAAAGGGTATAGAATAGCGCGTGGTTAGATGACTCTCGCGATTTCTCTGCCCATAATTCATCCACGACCAATACAAGCGTGAAAAAACATTATGACTGAATCAAGCACTGCCGATCCATCCCCGGGTAATAGACAACATAGCCATTTCGTGGCTGGTGGCATCGTTATGCCGTGCCTGCCCACGGGTACCACGATGAGGGGTTGGACGATCAGAGATGTCGCGCATGGCCTTCATCACGAGAACCACGCGCGCGGTGCTGAACGAACAGCGCCGCGGAGGCGACCC
>JAUQYW010000784.1 GCA_030587525.1 Candidatus Sigynarchaeota archaeon
TCAACGGCGAGGCGATCTATGCGACCCGGATGTTCACGCCATACCACGAGGGTGACAAAATCTATTACACGCGGTCCAAGGACAACAAGTTCGTGTATATGATCCACATCGGGTGGCCGACGCGGGTTACCGCAAAGAATGTGACCTCTCATATGGGCAGCAAGATCTTTATGCTCGGCGTGCAAGAACCGGTCACGTGGCACAAGGAAGCAGATTCGCTGGTCATCGACATCCCGCCGGCGTTCAACGACAAGATTCCTTGCGAGTACGCCTTCGCGTTCAAGATCGAGCAGGACGTGAAGTAATTCTATTTCATATCTTGTTTTGTACCGAGAGAAAAAATCCTAACGATTGCTTTGCAATTGTTTCGGACGACTTCATAATTTTCCCTTTCTGGCAAAATGGAGGTCATCTCTTCCGAGATGACTATGGGATAATCGAAGGCTTCATTCTTTAATTGGCGTATGATGCTGGGAATATGAAAAATGAAAGGGAGAATTGGATAAAAAAAGGAATGATTCAAGTGCTAACTTGCACCGGCTTCTCGACAAACTTGATGTTGCCCCACCAGAAACAGAGTAACCCGAAGACATCCGTTAAATCCACGAGGGTATAGAATGAATCCCCGAGCGTGTTGGTCGCGAAGAGCCGAATGATGAAGCAAGACACGGGAAGGAGGATACCGAGCAACGTGAAGATCGCCCTTTTCCGAAGGATGCCTGACCCTTTGATGGCAATATGCAAGTAAACCGTGACGATCTGTGCAGTGGCAAGCACGATGGCGGCGAAGAGATAGAACACTGCAAAGACGAAAAGGGCAGGAACGAGAAACACGAACGGGAAGATGAACGTCGCCACGAGCTGGTTATAGCTGATGATCGGGATCTTGCGGCTCTTCACCTTCCGTTCCACGATGTATGTCAATGCCAAGAAAGTCAGCGACCCGAGCATCAGCAGCGTGCAAATGAACAGATCGAAATAGTTGATCGGAAAGTTGGGGATGTTGTAATCAATGTGAAACATGGAGGGTATGAACCCGCCGGTTTCATCATTAATGTACACGCGGAGCTCGCCAAGGAAAAACGCGACGAACCCGAACATGTACGCCAAGCCAGATCCGAGCAACGTGTCTGCCCGCTTCGATTCCTTCTCGGTCTTCCGAAGATTGACCGATGCGATGATGAGCCGGCTGCTCACGAGCGCGAAGCACGTGATGGCTAACCATTTTGCGAAGATGGAAATATGGTTCAGCACGATCTTCAACGGTGGATACCCGAGGCGCACGAGAAATTTCACGCTCACGTTCTCGGCGTTCTCGTTGGCAAGCAAGATGTAAAACTTGACATGATGATAATTCCCGGTTTCGTTGATGATGGGCAAGCCATAAGTCGTGTTCAAGTAGGATACCGTCCATTCTTCGGTGAAATCCGACGCGTTCAAGCGTCGCGATGGCGATGGTAACGTGGTGTATAGCAAATAATTCCCGAATTCAGTCGCATCGAGCAAATACAGGTCGGCGCTCGCGTTGGTGCGGACGAGAAATTCTTGCGACTTAACCGAGATAGTCGTGCTTTCCCCGTAATCCAGGATCTCATACCATTGCTCGTGCCATTTGATGGTACCTTCACTACCATTTTCACCCAATGACGCGGAGACACTGCCGAAGAGGATCGAGCATCCCGCAGCAACGCACGATAATATCAATAAGCCCCGCATCTTCTTGCAGAGCCTTGAATGAGATGGTGCCATTTCATTTCAACTCCAAGTTCGTCAAATCAAGGATAGAATTTTGATGATACTTATCGACAGAAGATAATAAAGCTGATGTAACAGAGGCTGCACTTTCGCACGTATGCCGAAAAAATCGTGAAAGGAAGGTCGGACGAGCTCGTTCACAGCATGTAATCGATCGTCTTGCTCTTGATCTTGCTCGCTATCTTGTCGCCATGCCGGTACGCGAGGATTTCCTTGATACCATCTGCTTGCTTGCGGTTGATCTTGTAATTGAATTTCTTTTGCAATACTTCCGGAAGATCCTCCTCGTATATGAAAGGCGTGCTCTTGAGCATCGTAAAAAGCTCATTGACGATGCGGGAAATCTTCACGAGCTCGTGGCGCAAGAATGCGATCTGCCCCTGCCGATCGGGGATGTCCGTGGTTTCTCGCAAAAGTGTAGCTTCGAGAGCGGTCTTTATCTTGTCCTTGAACGGCGATCGCAAGATCGCCCTAAAGAGGATGGCATAGACAAGCGGGTTCGATTTCTCCAAGGCTTTTTCTCCTAGCTCCTTCTGCTCGATGGCCCGGGTCGTGATGGCAATGTCGTCCGACCCGATTTCCTGTAGAAACTTCAAAGTCTTGTTGACGTTATCGTTGAGGTCGAACGTGCGCATAAATAAAATCGGATTGCCCACCAGGATGGCACGCAAGATCATAGCGGCGATATCGAAGCCAAGCGCGCTGATCATTTCATTGATATCGAATGACAAGAATGTGCTATCTTCAGGTTCAATTTTTTTTATTTTGAAATTGAACTCCAGCTCGGCAATCTGGTAACCACGCACTCGGAAGGCTTTATCGATGAAAATCATGAATGAGTGAAAGCAGCATTTCTCTTGCGGGATCTGGATCTTGAGAATGCCGTCTTGAGCCTCGCTGACGAGAAATGAAGGAATGTCGATGCCGACTTCCTTTTTGCATGTCGGACAGACAATGTTTATTTTTTTAGTCTCGACGTTCATCTGTCAACTTCATCTCTCGGCGTATAGACTATAACAATGCCGCTTAAAAAATTTGTGGTAACGACACAGAATTGTTCAATTGATGGTGATCGAGTAAAATCAACGATAAGTCTATCCATCGTTGGAATTTATCAAGTTCATCAAGGTTATCGCATTAACCGGCGCGTTTGCGCCATAATCGTTATCGAAGAAGACATAGACCGCTTTCGTGCCGGAATTCCGGGCAATTTCATTGATAGAGTTTTTAATGGTTTTTAATTCCACGTCCGTGTAATTGTAACGGTACCACTTGACCGGGTCGTGCCCATGCAGCCGCAAGTACATGACATCCCTACCCGTGTAGATCACGGGTAACTTGGCACGTGCAGGGGTGTCGATGACGGCGAATACCAGACCTGCATCTTGTATCGCGGCGATCACGCTTTCTTGAAACCAGCTGGAGTGGCGGAATTCGACCACGAACGGGATCGCCCCAAGATCGATTCCTTCGAATAACGCCAGATCTCGAGCCTTTTCGATCCAGGCCTTGAATCCCACGAGCTTTTGCATATTTTCATCGGATTGCTTGAAGCTGGGGGGAAATTGCAGCAAGATGGCCCCCAGATAGCCCTTTAAAAATGCGATCGCCGAGAAAAATTCTTTCATGTATCCTTCGCACGCCTTAAGGTCAAGCCGCGCTTCGTGGGTGATAGATTTGCTCATCTTCACCGAATATTTGAATGATTCTGGCGGGATCAGTTTCACATTTCTCACCCACGTCTTCACATTTTGCAGTTTTGGAATTCGATAAAACGAACTGTTTAATTCCACGGCGTTGAACTTGGCCGTGTAATACGAGAACCACTTCGACGTGGGCAATTCCTCGGGATAAAACTTCCCTTTCCAATGGGGAAAGTAATACCAGCCCGAGCATCCGATAAAGACAGATATCGCCATACGAGCAAGACCAGTTTTCGATGCGTGGAGCCGCGAATATCTCGTTGAGGATATTTTCTTCTGGTCGCGTTAAGATAAATGCATGATCCCGTTATAACCTTCAACCCACGAGTGAACCATCAGGTTAACGGGATAAACTATCACAGCATCCGCTTGATGACGTGAAATCCTTTGTGATCCTGGATGGGGTCCGACACTTCATTGATGCGCAAGCTGGTCGCGGCATCCCAGAACTCCTCGGAGACATTTTGTTTTTCGATGGTACCTAAAAGGCCTCCTTGTGCCTTGCACGTTGTGTCGGTCGAGTGCTTTTTCGCGAGGTCCTCGAATTTCGCGCCTTTTTGGAGATCCTTGATGATCTCCTCGGCTTGCTTGAATGTCGCCACGAGGATATGGCTAACCTTGATCTTCGATGTGGCACCGTGCGGCCCGATCGATCTTGACGACGCGCCGCCCTTTCCATGGGCGATGTTTTTACCCGCGTGTTCTTTTCCCATGCGTTTCACCAGCGATGTTTACCGTAGTCCGCGTATCACGCGTACAACGCATATATCTTGCTTTTAAGGCTCGTGCTTCTCTAAAACAACCAGGAATGGCTCTAAGGTATGGTGTTATTCCTGCGTAACCTCGGAAAAAATCGACCGGCCCGCTTTATGTACTGCTCATAGACGCTACCGAAGCGATCTTGCATCATATTTTCCTCGTATCTCGCTTGGCTTGGTAAGGCGAGAAGAGTAATGATGTTTAGAACCACAGACCACAAACCTGTAGCGAAAAATATAAGTTTCCCTTGTGCCCGGCCTTTCGCTATCGCGAGCATTATGAGTGAGATGATCCACCCGCCAAAGATACAAATTATCAAGACGACGCAATCCAGCATGATAGAACGCCTTCTTTTGGCATACCTTCAAAGGGGATAATTATTAATGACCAAGATAGAACAAGAATGATTCCGGTATATATCCTTATTGCCAGCTTTCTTTTTTATGCTGGAAGGAATGTTCTTTTTGCCGCCGAATCGTGGAATTTGAACATTTGTGTGTTACTCGGGGTGATCATGATTCTTTTTTTCGCTTTTCAAACCAAGCGCGAAAGCCTTAAAGAGATTCAGCTGGACAAGGATGAACGACCCACTTTTTATGAGAACTGTAAACGTAATGGATAGTAACGCGTTATATTTGGTTTGGAAAAGGTTAATTAAGTGTAAGTAACGTCACTAACAAAATCCCTTCTAACTAACCTTCAGCTGGTAATGAAAGATAGGGAAATGAACATCCAGTATCCAAAGATAGGCGATGATACCAATGGAAGAATCACCAAGAGACTCGGGAGTCGACATTTTGGGGAAGGTTCGGTGGGGCTCTCATTATTGCCAATTTTACAAGACGAAGGGTGATTTGATAGACCTTTTAGTACCTTTTTTCAAGACCGGATTGGAGAATAACGAGGTCTGCACATGGATCACGGCGGAGGATCTCGATGTTGAAGAAGCACGAGAAGCAATGCAAAAAGCAGTGCCCGATTTTGCCGATTACTTGAAAAAAGGCCAGATGGTGATCCATCCATACAATGGCTGGTATCTCACGGATGGTGCATTTGACCCTAAAAAAGCCCTCAATGGCTTGACCGAAATGCAGCAGACCGCCTTGAATCGTGGTTATGATGGCTTGAGGATAACGGGGAACACGTGCTGGTTGAAAGATTCGGTATGGAAGGATTTTGCGGCATATGAAAGGGAAGTGAACGAGACAATCGGGAATTCCCGAATAATAGCCATTTGTACCTATCCACTTGAAAAATGCGACGCGAATGATATCCTCGATGTCACGGGCTCGCATCAATTTGTTCTTATCAAGAGAGAAGGAAATTGGACAACGGTCGAAAGTACCGATCACCATCGTGCAGAATTAGCCCTAAGAGAACAAGAAAAGTTCCGGGCTGCATCACTGTATGCAAGGAGCTTGATCGAAGCAAGCCTCGATCCGTTTGTCGTGATTAGTCTTGAAGGCAAGATAACGGACGTCAATGCAGCGACCGAGCAAGTAACGGGACACTCCAGGGAGGAATTGATAGGCAGCGATTTTTCAGACTGCTTCACGGAACCGGAGAAAGCAAGGGATGTTTATCAACTCGTATTCGCGAACGGCTTCGTTAAAGATTTCCCGCTGGCGATCCATCACAAGTCAGGAAAAATCACCGACGTTTTATACAATGCAACCGTTTACAAGAATGCAGCGGGAGATGTTCAAGGCGTGTTCGCGGATGCACGGGATGTCACGGAACTCATGCAAGCAGAGCAACGAATACGCCAGCAAGCCGAATTACTCGATAATGCGCATGAATCCATCACCGTTCGAGATTTGACCAACCGGATCATCTATTGGAATAAAGGGTCTGAAAGGCTTTACGGCTGGCGAGCTTCCGAAGTCATTGGAAAAATGGCAAACGAGCTGCTGTTCAAAGGGGATCCTGCACAACCTTTTGTTGCTTTAAAAACCGTGATAGAAAAGGGAGCGTGGAATGGCGAGATGCGGCACGCAGACCGAAGCGGCAAGGAAATCATTGTCGATAGCCATTGGAGCTTGTTGTTAAATAATAACGGGAAGCCAGAATCGATCCTTACCATCAACACGGACATTACGGGAAAAAAGAAGTTGGAATCGCAGTTCCTAAGGGTCCAGCGCATGGAAAGCATCGGGACCCTTGCCGGCGGCATCGCCCACGATTTAAACAACATTCTCACCCCGATATTGCTGTCCGTAGAATTATTTAAACAAAAACTGCTGGATGAGCAAAGCCAACAATTGGTCGTATTGCTCGAAGCAAATGTCAATCGCGCGGCGGATCTTGTTAGGCAAGTGCTCACGTTTGCTCGTGGGGTCGAGGGTGAACACAAACCGATTCAATTGAGTCGCCTCATAACAGATATCGAGAGAACCTTGAAAGAAACCTTCCCGAAACTCGTTTCTATTCGCACGAATATAGCCCCTGATCTCTGGGGCATCACCGGGGACGCCACGCAGGTGCACCAGGTGTTGATGAATCTATGCTTGAATGCAAGAGATGCAATGCCCTATGGCGGCATGTTAACGATTTCGGCAAATAATTACTCCATCGACGAAAACTACGCTCGAATGAACATCGAAGCAAAAACTGGGCCTCACGTCATTATTTCTGTCACGGATAACGGAACCGGCATCTCCCCCAAGGTGATGGAACACCTGTTCGAGCCCTTTTACACCACGAAGCGGCAAGGTGAAGGCACCGGCCTCGGCTTGTCAACGTCCTTGGCCATCGTTAATAGCCACGGCGGGTTCATCCAAGTATATACTGAATTCGGAAAAGGCACGACGTTCAAGGTCTATCTGCCGGCAATTACTTCTCAAGAAACCAAGGACGCGGAAAAGGTGCAATTGGAATTGCTCAAGGGACATGGCGAGTTAGTCCTCTTCGTCGATGACGAGGAATTGATCCGTAAAATGGCCGTTACTGCACTCGAAGAATACGGGTTCAAAACGCTCGGTGCTTCCGATGGCTCGGAAGCAGTCGCCTTATATGCACAACGACAACGTGAAATTTCACTTGTTATCCTTGACATGTTGATGCCGATCATGGATGGACCAGCGACCATCCGAGCCTTGCGCAAGATCGACCCAAAGATAAAAATTATTGCCATCAGCGGATTAAACAAAGGCAACAAAAGCATTGATGGTTCGGAGATTGCAAATACATTCATCAGCAAGCCCTACACGACTCAAAAAATGCTGAAGACGATCCAGGACGTGCTGGCGTCGAAAATTTAAATCAGAAGATCGGCGCTATGTTCCCTTCCGTTCCATCTCCTTTTGATTCGCTTCGCGGATGGCCATCAATTCGAGCGCCTCCCTGTGCGCATCCTCGGCGGGAATCGGGAACTTGTTGTGCAATGGCGAGATCTTGATGCCAAGCTTCAAGAAAGCCATCAGGAATTTCATGAGCGGCTTGCTCGGGCCGGATATCGCCACTGCCTCGCCCATGATCTTCACGCCGAAATCATCGAAGCCACCAAAGAAGCCGTACGCGAACATGTAGATCCCGAGCGTGCCGACGAGCATCCAAAGGACGGTTAACAGTGCTGCGGGAATTAACGTGAGGGAAAGGAGCATGGGCGGCCAGATAAAATTGATGTATATCCAGGAAATGAAGAAGACGAAGATCGAGCTAAGTCCGGGGGCGATCAGCGCTTGCCCGATGGGGAATTTCACGGGCACGATCTTTTTGTGGATGTAGACCCAGCAAGCGAGCGTCTTGAGGAACGTGGGGATGAAGGTGCCGAGCGGCATGACCCAGACGACGGCAGGTAACCCGACATCTGTCACGCGGAGCCACGGGATCCACAGCGTCATGAAAAACAGCTTTCCCGCTTCTTCAAGCAACCGGACGACCGTTAAAAAACTCGGCTTCGACGCGCCGACGATAACCTGGTCGGCGAAGCCGGCGAATGGCTCCAGCAGCTTGGCGATGATGTAGGGGAACAAGAAGGCCACGGCGAGCAGGTAGATGCTCACGTTCGCTACGGAGAGTGCCACGGTCAGGATGAGGGGCAGGTACACGAGGATCATGACGAGCAGCGGGACTGCGAGGTACAAGTTCCAGCGGAAGCCTTGCGTGATGTAGAACTGCGCCAGTTTTTTCTTCCCGTTGAGGAAGGATTCCGAAATGGCGGGCACGAGTTCCAAGCCGGTGCCCCATTGAACCACGTTCGCGAGCCCGGAGGCAACGCTCGCGAGCTGAATCCAGGTGCTATATTGTGGAACCAGGTTGATCCAATACAGCGCGATCATCTGGCCGACAAAGACTCCGAACAAGGGCCCCGCGGAGACTTGGAGGCCAAACCACAAGCATTCCTTCACCAGCTTGCGATCGAACTCGTGCCGGAAACAATCACGGAGCTGCAAATCGGGAAAAATGTCCTTGACCGCTTTCTTGAAGAAATACCCGCCGAGGAACATGGCGAAGAAATCGTCCACGTAGGAGCCAATCGCAGCGCCGATCGCAAGGCCCATGAGCTCGCCCACCGGCGTGAACATCGCTCCCAGATACCGGCCCACAAGGATGAAAAGAACGTTGGTGGCCATCTGGAAAAACTGCCCGTGGATGAATTGCAACCATTGCGCTTTATCAAATCTTTGCAGGCCTTTCAGCGTCGCAGCAAAATATCCGAGCATTCCGGGGTACTGGGTGGTCGACGTGACCAAGATCAGCCAGATGAGATGCGCGAGATTGGTACTGGGTACCATAAACAATCCCCACATCGAAACGAGCGTTGTTTGTATCAATCCGGTCATCATTTGATACCATATAAAGAATTGCAAGTAATACAGCATCTTTCTCGGATCTTTCACGCGCC
This sequence comes from Candidatus Sigynarchaeota archaeon, assembly GCA_030587525.1. Taxonomy (GTDB): domain Archaea; phylum Asgardarchaeota; class Lokiarchaeia; order Sigyniarchaeales; family Sigyniarchaeaceae; genus Sigyniarchaeum; species Sigyniarchaeum tengchongense. The sequence continues at coordinate 9,064 of JAUQYW010000784.1, forward strand.
ACTCCGCTAGAAACCGCTCGATCCCGTACGCGGTTCCGATGTCAAACACAGAAAAAAGCAGCACGAACAATTGGCCCACGATGTTGCGGTATCCTTCAGCTTCAGGCCATGGATAGAAGATATTAAGCAAAAAACCCACTAATAGTGCACCGATGACCATTTCAAGGAGAAAGAGCATATACCGATAAAAAAAACCGCCGAGCGTCCGTGAAAAACCCACCTTTTGCCAAGGATCCACCCCAGCGAATCGTTTTTCGAGGTTGCTAGTTTCTGTTTTTTCGAGGTTCCCGGCTGCTTCGCTCATGTATTCTTGTGTATCCCAGAGCTCATAAAAATGCCAGGAGAACCGACGAAGTTATTTTGACGTTTTTTTGCCCTTTTTCAAGCACAAATCAATCTCCTTGAAATAGTCAGCTTGGCTCGGGATGATGGACGAGTACTTCAACTTGCCATTGATAAAGATGCATGGTAAATGCTTGATACCAAGCAATTGGGCTCGCTTTATGTTGCCGAGTTCGATAGATTTGTATTCTACGATGTCCACTTCGCCGCGATAGTGGGCATTGGCCGTCATGGCGAGGTTTTTCATGTAGCCGCACGCCGCGCATTGCGCCGAGTCGATGGTGAATACTTCGACCAGCGGTTTTTTCAGGTTATCGTAGTCGGGCAACTGCACGTTTTCGACCTTGCTGACGACCTTGTAATTTTCCAGCATGGTCCGCACGCTCCCGGGCTCGTGGATGGCCTGGTCAACGCCGATGACGTTTTCCAAGGGCACGTCGTATGGCATGTCGCAGCCGGGTGCGATGATGCG
>JAUQYW010000019.1 GCA_030587525.1 Candidatus Sigynarchaeota archaeon
TGAAGACAGCGATGCCCATGGGTATGGTGCATAACAAGTAAAATAAGCCATCTCGCTCCCATGAGGTCATCATGATCGAAACGATCAACGCCTCCCGCGCCGCGCGTGCTCCACGGTTCTTGCAATGGTTCTCGTGTTCATCCCCGGAACTTCGTTATTTCGTGGCATGATTCGCACGGGGCATGATCTCGCAGCTGTCCCGGCATAACCTACGTGAGGTTTAGCGTGCGCTTTATTAAAGGTTCGCCGGGGTCACGGACGGCATTGCTAGGATGTCGAAAATTCTTGATAATCTATACAATAAGAATTATAAGATGCTGTGCCGGGCCAATCGGCACTCGATGACCATCGTGCGAGATGGAGTCGAAATTTTCTGGAACACGGATGCGAGCGGGGTCTTCACGTCGAGGAGCGCGACGTGGGAAACCTTTATGGCCGCGCACCAGAATGGTATGCTTTCGATGTTCTTGGAATGGTGCCAGCACAATGTCGTGACGAATAACTTGTGGAACGTGTTCAGGACGGCGACGCAGCCCGCCGCCCCGCCTTCGTGGATTCCGCCGGCACCATAAGTTTAAGTCCGTGCTTTTTCTTTTTCTTTTTATAGAAACCACCTCCCTTTCCGAGGTTTTACCCATGAACGAGATTTTCGTTTTTCATTTTTTTGTCGAAGAGCCCGAGTTCATTCCCACGAAAGCGGAGTTCGAGGACGTGATTCGCTTAATGAACACGCACGGTATCACGGCCGTGGCGTATCCTTCCGAGGCGCTGAGTAAGAAGGCGGTCGCAGCGCTGATAAGCGCTGGATTCAGCACGATGGTGGATGCAGAGGCGCCCGGTGACCAGGGGAAGGGACTGAAGGTTCGCGCAGTTCTCGAGTCCACGGAGGTTCCTGAACGATTCCGGAGTTCATGGTTAAAAATCCAGGCGCATGATTGGAAAAATGTCAAGCAAAACGACTACTTTAGCGTCAAGTTGCCGGTTAACAAGGCCATGCGCGATTTGATAAGCCCCGCTGAAAAGGAGCGGGAAAAACGCGAGTCGATCATAACCTGGCGCTCGGGCTTCACTGATTTCGGGATTAAGACCAGCATTTTCGATTATCGAAGGTTGGGTGAAGATGATGATCCTTTCGCCCCGTACGAGCAAAGACAGCTCACCTCCTCGTACATAGTGTTAAGCAGCGTTTGGCAAGGCGTGGTTCCTGCCGAGGACTTGATCGACAGTTTCGAGAGCGATAACGGGGCATTCATGGACGCCGTCGAGGATCGATTAGGTCGCACTCTGGCATCGTGTATCGATAAGAGTTACACCTAGGTTTGTCTAGGTTTGGGAGATTCTACATTTGTTTTTTTACAACAATACTTACAGGATATTGTGCCGGGCCTATTGGCATCCCACGCCTTTGGCAAGGCGTGGTTCCTGCCGAGGACTTGACCGACAGTTTCGAGAGCGATAACGGGGCATTCATGGACGCCGTCCAGGATCGATTGGATTCCACCTTGAGTATTTGTATCGACGAGGAGATTTGCTAGTTCGGTCTAGGTTTGGGCTACATTACACGAGCATGAGCATGAGCGCCGAGCCCGCGAGCAAGAGCGACGCTTTCATGGCGGGCTCGCTCGCCCCCTCGGGGTTGCTGTGCCACCATATGGCATCGGGTTCCAGCGCGAGCACGACCTTCACCGCCACGAGGGCAGTGACCATCATGAGCTTTTTCGGGTCGATTTCCTCCCGCGCGATGCAATCGAGGAACATGACCAGGAAATACGCCAATGGAATCGTGACATAGGCGGTCACGAGCAGTGCCTCGGCAGAGAGCATGA
>JAUQYW010000057.1 GCA_030587525.1 Candidatus Sigynarchaeota archaeon
ACTGTAGTTCAGCGGCCGTCGTCTCGACCCGGGTCGCCGTCGTGAACGTGTCACCGGGTACGAGGATGATGGGAACTCGCTTCTCGCGCGCGGCGGATATGACATGGGAATCGGGATAGAGATTGCCGGTCAGAATAATCCCCGATATGTTTGTCTCCAGTGCCGTGAGCACGATGTCCGACCGGTCCCCGCCGGTGATCACGACGGCGTTTTGACCGCTGGACCGGAAATATGACAATGCCGAATGCGCGGACATCGCACCGATGAGCACTTGCTTGACGAGCACGTCAATGTCATAGCATTCACAATCCTCGTCGAGCAATTTCCCGCCTAGATTCTCCATAACCTCTCGGAACGTTGGTGACGTGAGCCGATCATCTTTTTCGACCACGCCGAAACACTTGATGCCCGCGTTCTTGAGGTACGGGATGAATTCTTGAACGGCGCGTGAGGCCATGATCTTGGTCACGTGGGTCAGCATGCACCCGATGTAACTTGCTTTCCGCCGCGTGATCATGTCTTTTTGCATGAGCAAATCGCAGATGTCCTCGTCCTTCTCGAACGTGTTCACGGACATGACTGCGCTGTTATCCATCAGGAACGCGAGGGTCGCGTCGTCCAGGTCAAAGGACATGAAGTTGTTGAATTTTTTCGCGCCCTCGATGATGACCACGTCGCAGCAATCCTTGATCTTCTTGTATCCGGCAAGAATTTTTTTGCGAAATTCATCCTTTTGCTTGTTCATTGTCTCGAAGTAAACGGGATCGAGGAATACAGGACTGACTAAGGACTCGTCCAGATTGAGGGATTTTGCAACGATCTGGACTTCCGTATCATAATCTGCCTTTCCCTTTCGCCGGCTAAAAGGCTTGAAATAGCCCACCTTGTAGCCTTTGTCTTGAAGCATCAAGCCCAGCCCGAGAGCAACCTCGGTCTTTCCAGAGCTCGTATGCACGGAACTCAAGTACAAGTTTTTCAATTTCTTCATTTGCTTTCAACCTTGTTGTCGTGGTTGTTTCGTGAGGAGAATGTTTTTTCGGATATTTTAGTGTTTAACGGTAATCTTGATGTCGACGGCCGACACGCCCTCGCCCTTGGCAAACGCGAGCAAGGGGTTGATGTCGAGCTCCACAATGTCGGGGAAATCGGAAACGAGTTTCGCGACTTTCTGGATGACGGTTTCCACTTGGTCGATGTCTGATGGTGGCTCGCCCCGCACGCCTCGCAAGAGGGCAAAAGTCTTCGTTTCCTGGATCATCTTCTTCGAGTCCTCGACGCTCATGAACTTGCCGAGCCGGAAGGACACGTCCTTGAGGAAGTTGACATAGATCCCTCCCATGCCGAACATGATGAGCGGGCCAAACTGCGGGTCCCGGGACATGCCGATGATGAGCTCGGTCGTCTTTTTCTTGGCGGCCCGGTCGATCATCTCCTGCACCTCGATGCCATGGACGGTCGCGTCGGGACGCAGTTGCATGACCGACGATAGAATCTTGACAAAGGCTTGCTCCGCTTCATCCTCGGACTTGATGTTGAGGATGACCCCGCCGACATCGGACTTATGCACGATTTGCGGTGACACGATTTTCATGACCACGGGGAAGCCGATTTCCTTGGCGAACTGCCGGGCCTCGTTCTGGCCATGGGAAAGCTTGGTCTTGGGATGAGGGATACCGTACTCCGCGAAGACCTCGCTGCACTCGTAATTCAAGAGCATGGGGCGTCCTTCCTTGCGTGCCCCGTCGATGATGCCTTGCAGCTTTTTCTTGTTCACCTTGACCTCGGGGATGGCCATTTCCTCGGTCTTCTTTTGAATGCGAGAATATTTTATCAAGCCCGCGATGTTCTTGATAGCCTCCTCGGGAAAATCGTAGCACGGGATGCCGGCCTCACGGAGCTTCTGCGCGCCTTCCATCACGTTTTTACCCCCGATGAATGCCGCGAGCATAACGTGATCGGGAAAATCTTCATGAATTTTGACCATAATATCGGCAGCTCGCGGGACCTGGGTGTTTGCTTGCGGCGTGAGAAGGATAAGGGCCCCGGCGCAATTTTCAAAGGTGTCTTGGAAGACGGTTCGCAAGGCCAGGTCATACCGCTCGGGTGGTGCATCCCCGACGATGTCGACCGGGTTGTACACCGCTGCTTCGGCGGGTAGTTTTTCATGCAGCTCTTTGATGATGGCGGGCGAGAACCTGGCGATGCCTACGCCCTCGGACGCGAACGCGTCGGTCGAGACGATGCCCGGCCCGCCTGCGTTGGTCACGATCGCGAAGTTTTCCGACTTTGGAAACTTAGTCATCGTGAAGGTCTTGCTGTAGGAGAAGAGCTCGTATATCGTTTTCGCCCGGATGACGCCGGCTTTCGCGAACGCGAGCTCGTAGGCGATGTCGGAACCGGCCAAGCTGCCAGTGTGGCTCGATGCCGCGCGAGCGCCCGCTTCCGAAACACCAGACTTGAGAATGATGATGGGCTTTTTCTTGGATGCTCTTGATACGACGTCGATGAACCGGATGCCGTTGTTGATCGCTTCAAGGTAACAAACAATGATCTTGGTGTTGGGATCATCCGCGAGGTATTCGATGATGTCTGATTCATCAACGTCGGCTTTATTTCCGAGCGAGATGAATGCTGAAAAGCCAATG
>JAUQYW010000092.1 GCA_030587525.1 Candidatus Sigynarchaeota archaeon
GGGTCTCGATTTGTTCTGGTAGTTTCATTATGGTCATTATACTTGTGGTGATACAATTGATTTAATGAACCATAGTGACGTAAGAATAAAAAGAGAACCTTTTAAACGCTTTTTTATTGCAAACAAGTTTGCAGATTGACCCGGGCTCAACCGGATTTGAGGGAATCGATGCGTGACTTGTAATCCTTGATCTTCTCGTTCTCCTCGGGCGTCAGCTCGGCCGATGGCAGCTCCATACCCTCGGTCGCCAACCCCGCGTCGATCTCTTCCAGTGCCGTATTGAGCTCCTTGTCGGACACCTTGACGTCGGCCTCGTTCGACAGCTCGAGGCCCTCGGCCGTGATTTCGAGGTTCGCGTCCATGTCGACGATCGTGCTGTTGATCGATTCCAGCGTGCCTTGCAGCTCGGGGACCGAGACCGTTCCCTTCAAGTCTTGCAGCGACGTGTCGATGGACTGGAACATGTCGGCCATCTTCTGCGTTTCCGCGACCGCTTCGAGCTTGAATTGCATTGCCTGGAGATTCGTGACGAACTTCACCATGTTTCCGGACATCTTTCGATACTTGAGCATCTCCTTGGCGTACATCTTGGCGCCGGTATCGTCGCCGTTCTTCTTCATGTCGATGGCTTTCTTCTTGGACTTGTCGGCCTGAAACTCCAGTTTACGTTGCTGGCCTTGCATTCGCTTGACTTGCAGCTTGAGCCTGAACAGCATTTTCCGCGTCCTCGCCTGGGCCGCCTGCGCGCCCTTCTTTCCCTTGCCCGATGATGAGGGCGAGAACGTGCTTTTGCCAGATTTCCCGCCGCTGTCATCTTCGCCAGAAAGCCATCCTAGAAATTCTGTCATTTTGGTCGTATATTGACATCTCTTCCCTGTTTTCTTGGATCAAGATTTTCTTTGCTTAAGATAAATGATCATTTCTTGTCCCGCAGCCGTTCCAGCTCGTCTTGCAGCCCACCCGAGACTTTTTGGCCAGCGGCAGAAGGAAGCTGGTCGGTCGTCTCGACCATGATCTCGGAGTCAATTTCCTCGAGAACCTCGTTGATCTGCTTGTCGGTGACGTTCTCGTCCGTGGCGCCCATCATTTCCATGGATTCCCCTGCAGATTCGAACATGAGGTTGAATTCCTCCAAGTTCATATCGATCGACGAGAGCACGTCTTCCATATTAGGCATTTTAAGGGAGCTCAAACCAGCAAGGGCCTGGCCGACGCCTACCAGCGTATCATTCAAATCGGTGACGTTCGCAGCGGTTTCGACCTTAAAAGCGAGCGCGTCAAGCTGTAGCTTGAACTTCTCGATACCACGCGTCCATGTCTTGAACTGCAAGAAGGATTTCGCGTAATTGGCTGCGGTCTCATTATCGCCTTTTTTCCTTGCTTCGATGGCGCGCTTCTTCGCAGCATTGGATTGAGCTTCCATTTTCGCCCGCTGTCGTTCCAACCTCGAAATGAACAGCTTTAACTTGACTTTGGCGCGCCGCATTGCTTTGCGGGGGTCTTCTTTCTTGAACAGCCAAGATTTAAGCGAATCGATTAATCCCATATGTGCTCAATCCACACGTGTTGTAACTATTTCAAATATACAAATACAACTAAATAAAGGTGGTAGTTAACCATTGGATATCACGTGGTCCGGCGACCTATCCGGGCGTTTCAAGGGCAACAACGCACCACCCGCAAGGATTGGAAGGAATCGTTCCCCCGGGCAATGCCATTTACAATGGCGCGGCATTGTCGCCTTCGATCGTGCCGGGTTTCGTCAAGTAATGGCCATTTGTCATTTGAACGACAAATGACATCCTACATGTCACTCACGTCCCAAGATCGGTTATTTGGATTCCAAGCAGCCGTGTACGTCACGGGTTCCCAAACGATCCCCAAGTCAGTCGCATATCGACGAGCTGCATCGATCTCTTCCTTGGTCGGCAGGCGATTGATCTCGGGATATTCTGACGCGTGATACGCCGGGTGATATTGCTCCATTATATTGACGACGGCCTTGGGGAGGTGTCTAGCGATCCATTCGAGGGCAGGCTTCGAACAGCATTCCACGTGCCCGGGCATCACCAAGTGTCGGATGATGATCTCGCCAGACCCTTCGTCGTTGATACGTTGGAAATTCCGCTGCATTATCGCCATATAATTCGGAGCGCGCGAGTATTTCAAGGCACATGCGTCGTTGCCGTACTTCCAATCCGGCAGCCAGATGTCCATCACGTCCAGCAGCAGATCGAGGGCTGGGGCGGAGTTGTAGAAATTGCTGTTCCACAAGAGACAAATGTTCATGTCGTGGTGCTCCATCGCCTCCAAGATTACGTGCAAGTCGCTCGTTGGATCCCCGCCGACATAATTGATGTTCTTTACTTTTTGCTTGAATAATTCTGCCACGAGATCCGCCACATCCTCCGGGCTATTAAACCAAGAGGCAGGTTTTTTCAGCCACATGCTCCGGGCTTGTAAACCAAGAGGCGGCAGGTCTTTTTTTCGCCATTCATGGGCAATTTCGAAATTCGCGCAGAAGACGCACTTGAACGTGCACCCGTAGAAGAATATGCACCCCGACGGCACGAGAATTGGTTCCTCCCCTTCATGGCGGATAGCGTCGAAGATGCACGCCTCCGCGGGCATACCACATTTTCCGATTTGCCCTCGGGTACGATCGACGCCACAGAGATTCTCGCAAAAATTGCAGTGCTTCAAGTATTCCTTCGCGAGGCGCACTTTCAGGTCAAGGAATGATGGATTGGCCTTGACGGTGGTTTGCTCGAAATCATTCGGGGTTTGCCCTCTCGCCACTTCGTCCTTGAATAGCACCCGGGCGGCGTCGTGCATCCGCACGAGCTCGTCGATGCTCTGGGTAGCATCTATGGTGGGAACTGCGATACTTTTTGCGATCTTGTAGAACGCGACCGCTTTTCCATCCAGGAGATTCCGATAATGTGGAAAACGCGCTTGTACCCGCGGATCTCTCCAACTATGAAGAACATCTCTCGACATCTCTTGTTGCCCCCGTCGTTAACCTTGTTTTTGCGTATACTGGACGTTTTTTCCCCTTTTTTAACTTGGCGATGTAATGGTGTCCATTCCTTGTCGTTGCTCTTCCTTAGTCGTCTCTTCCACTTGGAACCTTTCTTAATTGTCTTTTCCTAGCTAATAGCATCAAAGCTATGAGAAAAAACGTAGCACTTGCAATCAGCGTCAGGTACAAAATCGGACTTCTGTGCATATTTCGTGGATCTGTACCAAACAAGACCTCATCGCCGTCCTGAAATCCGTCGCCGTCCGAGTCAGCGTTGGATGGATCGGTTCCATAAAGGAACTCGTCAATGTTGGAAAGGTGATCATTATCCTCATCATGGTGTGCATCGTCGACGAGCGGGTCGAGTGTGTTGTCGAATTCCCAACCGTCTGGGATGCCATCGCCATCCGTATCGGGATTGAAGATTGATGTACCAATCTCCAGCTCGGTCAAATTGAACAGCCCGTCATTATCCTCGTCGCCTGATGCAGAAAGGATGTTTATAGTTTGGCTCGTTGAGGAGGTGACGTTGTAATCCGTTGTTATGGTAAGCGTGATCGTGAAAATGCCTGCCGTGGTGAATACATGAGTGGCATTCTGGCCGGTCACGGCGGAAGTGCTATCGCCGAAATCCCATATCCATGATATTGCTTGGCCGAAGCCGAGCGTGCTCGCATCGGTGAATGCCACGCTCAAAGTGGTATAGAACGTCG
>JAUQYW010000120.1 GCA_030587525.1 Candidatus Sigynarchaeota archaeon
CGGCGCATGCACAAGACGGCAACGAGCTGGATGCCGGCAATCGCGAAGCTCATATAAAACCCGATCACGTTCGTGCTCGTCTCGGCGGTCACCAGCCATCCCGCGACCGTGCCGGCGATAACGCCAGCATTCCACGAGAAGTTGTACTTGCTCGTGAACGTATCCCGCGCTGCCACGTCGATATCGGCGAGCTTTTTCGCGTACGATTGCACCGCAGACCAGAAGATGCCGGTCGCCCCGCCGTCGATCCCCCGGACGATCACCAGGATCACGATCGACACGCCACGCTCGATGGGCAGCAGGTAGTACGCGGAGCAACTAAAGACGATCGCGGTCACGATCGCGAGCAACCGCTCGCGCCCGAGGCGATCAATCGCCACGCCGGCCAGGAACGTGCATGCCAAGAATCCAAGATTGTAAAACGACGAGATGATGCCGGTTTCCCCGGCGCCGAACCCGCGCTCGAACAGCAAGTAATTGATGAGCGCGATCGCGTAGATCGTCCGCCCTCCCGTTTGGCACGCCTCGGCGATGTAAACGGGGAGGAGTGAACGCGATGCCCCAGGCCGTGATGGTCTCATCTAGTTCCTGGAAGCTTGCGGGGAAAAATAAGAAGCTCGCGGGGTGAAATATTGATCTCATAGTTGGAACAAGTGCTTGGCAGCCTCCCCGAGGAATATCTCGATTTCCCGGTCGTTGAAGCTGAAACCACGTGGCGAGCGGCGCTGCCGGATTTGTTCGATCCACGCGTTGGTGGGAATGATGGCGCTGGAAAACGGAGAGTCCGTGCCAAACATTACGCGCCACGGCCCTATCGCATCGATGGCGCGACGCAATGGTTCCCAAAAATAATCTTGATTTGCCTTGAACGCCATCTGCCAGTTGGAAAAATCTACGTACACGTTCGGCTTGAACGCCGCTACCTCGATGGCATCCCGCCACAAGTTTCCACCGCAATGTGCGATGACTACATCGAGGTCCGGGAAGTCAGCCGCGACCGTGTCGATGTAGAGTGGATGTGCGTATTTTGCCTTGAAGGGTGCGGGATCGCCGCCTGCGTGGAAGAGCACGGGAACCCCCCAGTCCATGCAGGCCTTGTAAAAGGGATAGCAAGCAGGCTCGTCCGGGTAAAACCCGGCAGCGGCGGGATGCAATTTCAAGCCAACCGGCGACGGATCCATGCCCATCACGTGGTTGAAGAAGTCGAGAGCCCCGTCCCGCCGTGGATCGATGCCGACCATCATCGAGATGGTATCCGGATGTTCCTTGGCTAGCTCGTGATAGAGCAAGTTTTTCTCCTTGATGCCGAGGGCCCCGGGCCGTGCCTCCGAGCCGGGAACCATCGGCCAGATGTCGAGTGGTAGCAAGATAGATCGCTCGATGGATGCTTGCCGCATGGCTCGCAATAATTTTTTTCCGTTTGCATCGCTCATCAGCGAGATGATCGCGTCGTGCATTTCTTGTATTTTCTCGCGATTATTCCTGGCGGGTGCGGTCTCGGTCGAGGTGCTCGTGGCGGCGAATTTCGCAGTGGCCCAGAAATATTCGTCCGGATCGGACCCTGGGGGACATAAGTGTACGTGGCAATCGATGACCATATCTCGTCAAGTGATTACCTAGAGCTGTTTTTTAATATAAACGTGCACACAAGTTAACGATGAACCATGATCAGAACGATAATGGCGGCGAGCGGATGATGCTCCGGTGCGACGTGCTGGTGGTCGGTGCGGCGACCACGGGAGTGTATCTCGGCTATATCCTGGCGAAGAAAGGCCATAATGTCATCATCATCGACAAGGAAGCGCGTGACAAGGTAGGGACACGGCTGGAGATCATCCATTTCAATCCCCGGGTTATGCGGGAGCTTGGCATCCCGATAACGAGCGATCCGCCGGAACTGCTCTTCCCGTGGAAAGGTATACTCGTTTCCCGGCTACCATTATTCTTGCAGCGAATGTACAAAATTCTTGAAGCTGATGGCGCCAAGCTCGAGTTCGGGTGCGAGTTCAAGGAGCTCGTTATGGAGGGCGGGAGAATCGCGGGTGCGAAGGTCCTGAAGCAGGGCGCGGAAGTCGAGATCAAGACCAGGCTCGTGATCGATGCGTCGGGCACCGCGTGCGTCGTCCGCTCCCGGCTCCCGGACGATTACGGCGTGGACACATGGAGGTTCGATTCGACCAACCAATTTTACGTGATCTTGCATTACATCAAGTGGTCGAATCCGGGTGAGCCGCACCCGGAATGGGGCGACGTGCGCGCTTACTATTACCAGTTCTTCGACCCGGGATACACGCGGGACGAGGCTATTATGGGCATCGCGGGGCCCGAATCGTTCGAGAAGGCCGCACTGCTCATGAAGGAGATCATCGACCGGTTCAAGTACCCACCATTCGAGCTGAAGAAGAAGGAGTTCGGGTATTTCGCATATTCCCGGCCCCCCTACTCGCTCGTCGGTGACGGCTTCTTGTGTGTTGGAGACGCCGCGTCGACGGTCAATTACGTCGCATCCCGCGCCATCCCGGAGACCTGGCGCATCTGCAAGATCGCGGGGAAGGTCGTCGACGCTGCTTTGAAGTCAGAGGCATACTTGTCCAGGGACATCCTCTGGGCAGTGAATGCCAGGCATTTCAGGAACGAGGGCGCCGAGCTAGCATACATGTACATGCTGAGCCCGGCCGTCCATGGCCTTTCCGAAAAGGAAATTGACTTTCTACTGGACAAGCTCCGGCCGCTCATCGACCCCGGGAGTGCAAGGGCTCGCGCTGATGGAGCGGTCGCGGATCCGGGGAAGGCGAAGGAACTACAAGGGCTGGCGGCGGACAATGGAGAAGGTGGGGGCCAGGAGATCACGCTCTCGCCGGGCTTGGTCGCCGCGGCCACGTTCAAGGTGCTCGGCGCGCTGCTCGCGAGGAAGGTGAGCTTCAAGTCGCTTGTGAAGTTCGTTAAGGCACTCTCCCTCGCGGGGAAGGCCAAGAAACTCTATCAATCTTACCCCGGGCATCCAGGCGGCTTCGATGCCTGGCGTGGAAAGGCAGAGCGGCTCTGGGCTGAACGGAAACCATCGACGAGGCAATTCATTACGACCCGGGCCACGTATCCGTGATCGTCATAAAAAAATGAAAGGCCATAGAGGGAAGCGATGGAAACCTCGATTATGGCAGCTCGCACAAGCGCCCGTAGGTTGCCGTGCGCCGGTCCTTGAAATGATTGTAATTGCCCCGGCGCTGCTCCAAGTTCGCGAGGAGACTCACGTCTTGCCACATAAGCCGCTCGGTGATCTCGTCGTCGGGGGATTCCTTTACGATCTTGCCATCCGGCGAGACGAAGAAGATGACGCCCGGGAAATAGTACTCCTGCCCATTTTTTTGCCCTGCTTCCACGTGGTAGTCCTTCACGTGCCCACCCCCGACGCACGAGACGATCCAGACATAATTGGATGATGCAGCGCAGCGCAAGAAAACGCGCTCCTTGTCCTTCCAATCGAAGATGGCTTTTTTCACGGTCGCTGGATCCGCGACATCATACTTTCCACCATAGGCGTACGGGCAGAGCAAGAGATCGGCTCCCTCCAGCGCGTAGATCCGGTGGATCTCAGGGAAGTTGTTATCGTAACAGATGCAAGTCCCGATGTTGAAATCTTGAAAGCGGTGCACGGGATACCGGTCGCCGCAGCTCCATGTACCCATTTCCGCGTGTGGCCAATGGGATTTACGATAATAATATCGCTCGCCGTGGCGGTCGAGCAAGACCTGGCAGTTGTAGATGCACCCGCCATACTTTTCTGCTAGCCCGACGGATATCACGATGTCCGAATCCAGCTCGTTCAAGAACGCGATCAATTCCTTCACCGCGGGGCCATCGCGGGCCTGAGCTTCGAAATAGAGCTCCGTGCTGAGCCAATATCCGGAAAGGCTCAGTTCCGGAAACAACAGCAGCTCAATCTTCTCCTCGATCGCCTTCTTGGTCCATTGCTTGATTTTCTGTAGGTTTTCGTCCGTGTTCCCGGGGATGGCGGCCATTGAACACGCGCCTACCCGGATGATCTCGCCTGGCATATTTGCTAAAAAGCCGGAAGACTTTTTAGGATCGCTGCCGAGAGATTCATCCATTCCTTTATGGAAAAAACATGGCAAAGTTGCATTGACATGGCAAAATTAGTGTTGGATGGCGTACAAGCATTCAAGCAGTACGTCGGTAAAGAGCTTGGCGTTTCTGATTGGGTGACTGTTTCGCAAGACAAGATAAACAAGTTTGCAGATGCGACGGGCGATCACCAGTGGATCCACGTGGACGTCGCTCGGGCGAAGAAGGAGTCCCCATTTGGCGGTCCCATCGCGCACGGGTATCTCACGCTGTCAATGATCGCGGCATTGCTGTTCGAGCTTTACGAGGTCAAGAAGACCAAGCTCGTGATCAATTACGGATTGAATAAAGTCCGGTTCCCGTCACCTGTCGCTGTAGGCAAGAAAGTCCGGGCTAAGGCGACCGTCGTCGAAGTCAAGGACATCGAGGGCGGGGTCGAAGTGGAACTCCAGGTCACGGTCGAGATCGAGGGCGGTACTAAGCCGGCGTGCGCTGCAGCCGTGGTCTACCGGTACATGGGCGCCTAGGGCGATGCATATGGAACAAGCAGTCATCGTGGATTATGCCCGCACGCCCATTTCCCGGTCGAGGCCGGATGCCCCGGAAAAAGATGTTTTCGGTTCGATGCGCGCCGATGAGCTCGCGGCACTCGTCATCAAGGAATTGGTCAAGCGCTCCAAGGTGCCCGCGGACAAGATCGACGATTGCGTGATCGGCTGCGCATTCCCGGTAAACGAAAATTGGTCCGATGGAGGCAGGCTCGTGAGTCTTCTCGCTGGCTTACCCTTCGAGGTACCTGCAGTCGCGATAGACCGGCAATGCGCTTCATCAATGACAACCATCCAGACCGGGGCCATGGAGATTATGACCGGCATGGCCATCAACGGTCTCGTTTTAGCGGGAGGTATGGAACACATGACCCGTGTCCCAATGTCACTCATCGGGAGCTTCAAGCTGAATGATACCTTCCTTTCCGACCCGCGATTCGATTCAAAAACAGCCCTCAGCATGGGTTTAACAGCGGAAAAACTCTTCGCGGAATCCGGCCTCACCAAGACCGATATGGACGCGTGGTCGTTGAAAAGCCACCAGCGCGCTGCCAAGGCGCAAAAGGAAGGATATTTCGCTAGCGAGATCTTGCCGGTCGACGTGATGTTGCCGGATGGCAAGAAGACCATCAAGGATGACCAGTCCGTTCGTGGTGACACGACGCTGGAGAAAATCGCGTCGTTGAAGCCCGCTTTCAAGGATGACGGCGCCATTACAGCTGGAAACGCATCCCCGCTCAACGCCGGCGCGGCGTTTACATTGCTGGCCAGCAAGACCGCTGCGAAGCAGTACAAGTTGAAGCCACTGGCGACCATCAAGGCTATGAGCGTCGCGGGCGTCGATCCGACCGTGATGGGGAAAGGTCCCGTCCCGGCATCGATAAAGTTACTCGAAAAAGCAAGGCTTCAGCCGAAAGACATCGATTACTGGGAGATCAACGAGGCCTTCGCCATCGTCCCGCTTTATGCCATCAAGATGCTCAAGCTCGACCCCGAGCGTGTCAACATCAAGGGCGGTGCTATCGCGATCGGGCATCCCCTCGGCGCATCCGGTGCCCGCGTCACAGGCACGCTCGCTCGCATCTTGAACGAGAAGAAAGCGCGGTACGGCATCGCGACGCTGTGCGTGGGTGCGGGGCAAGGCGCAGCCATCTTGCTGGAACGCGAGTGATGCTTTTTCCTTTTAACCTATTTTGTTCCATCGATGGGATATCGAGCAGTTCGACCAGCCTTCATGAGCGCCTCGATGTTGGCCGGTGGCGTTCCCGGGGCGATGTCACATCCCGAACTGAGGATATAATTACCACCAGGAGCCCCGGCACGAATGCACGCACGAGCCTCGCGTTCCACGTCCGCCGGCGTGCCGAATCGCAAGATCGACGTAGAAACGTTTCCGAGGAGGATCACGAAACGCTTCCCAATCACTCGCTTCGCGGCTTTGAGATCAACTTGATCAACACTGAAGATGGAAATCTTCGGCATCATCGACACATCCTCGAGAATTTTCATCAATGACATCCGCACGGGTCGCTTCCACAATACTGTTCGACGCACGGGGTATGCCTGGAGGAGATCTGCGACGTGTGATGCACCAAGCCGGCACACGTCGTCCGTGATGCCGAGTGATTCCCCGCAGATATGTAGTAAGAATCCCGGGGAATTCACCTTCCGGACGATTTTCTTCAAGTAGGGCATCGCGAACTCGTGGAAAAACTGGGGGGAAATGCATGTCGAGGAAGCCGTGGGATCAGCAAACCCGACGGCGTCGACCCCTTCCTCGAGCTGGGCGTTGCAGAAGTCAATAATCGTGTCTGTCACGGCAGTCAAAACCTTGTGTACCAGGGGCGGGTTCTTGATCATATTCCGGAGGAGATTTTCCACCCCCCACACAGATCCCGCAGCGGTGATCGGCCCCTCGGATCCCCCAAAGCAAAATTTGGTGGACGATCGGAATTTTTCTTTGAACGTGCGGGCGACTTTCAACACTTCTGGCATGCGTCCGTCCCTGTGGGGGTCCTTGGGTTCTAGGTGATCGATGTCAACAAGCTGTCTAATGGCGGGCACCTCGTGCACAGGGATCACGTCTGGCATATAAGTAAGACGTGCACCAAATGCTTCTCCGATAACATTCAAATCCACCACGGAAATGACGAACGGAATGCGATATTTGCGCGCCACGTAAATCTGCGCTTGTGCAATCTTTTTACCGTCCCGTAGAATATCTGATGCAAGGATGCCAGTGGCTAGGTGATATGCGTTGATCGAATAGCCTAATATAACCGGAAATGTAGGCACTGCTGCCCCGGGCACCCCCATCAATCCATCCAGGATTGCTGGCGGGATAGCCTCGAATAGGCCCGTCATTGTTCCACCTTACCTTGTACTTCTGGTTTTACCACTCCAAAGTGCTCGTCGAGGAGCTTGATGGCTGCGAAGCCGTCTTTGAAATAGAAGACGCCTATCTCCTTGGCAAACTCTTCACTTGTTGCAGCGCCTCCTATCATCACGAATACGTTTTCCCGGAGACTTCGTTGTTCTAATAATTTCACCACATCATAAATGCTCTGGAGCGTTGGGCTCATCAGCGTTGAGAGGGCGAGGACTTGAGCATCGTGTGTTACAAGCGCCTCGATGAATTGTTCCGCGGGCACGTTCCGGCCGCAATCCACGACTTTATAACCTGCGGTCTCGAGAAATAATTTCGTAATATTTTTGCCGATATCGTGGATATCGCCCCGCACAACCCCGATCACGACGGTCGCCTTGTATGACGGAGCTTGTTTCAAGTATGGTTTGAAGATAGCAAGCGTCTCGTATAATGCATCCGCCGCAACGATGATATTGGGAAGAAAATATTCCCGCTTCTCGTACAGCTCACCCACGACGTGCATGCCTTGATTTAAGCCGCGTAAAATGACATCATTCAGATCCATATTTGCCGCGACGATTTGCTTGGCGAGCATAACCGCTAGAACTGAGTCCCCATTCACGATGGCGCCCGCGATTTTTTCAATCAAGTTCATTTCCATAATAAAGCCCTTTATCTTTCATTTTTTTAAGATGCACCTGTATTCCATTGAAGCACGGCATCCCTGATAATGGATCAAGGGAAGGCGTGGAGGTCAAGCGATTGTAATTCTGACCCGCATTCTCGCGGGCAAAGGCAAGTCCATTCTTGTCGTGGCCCCAGCCGTGCGGGTAGCACACGACACCTTGCATGATATCTGGAGTAATTTCTACGGGCACACGTATTTCTCCCGTTTTATTGATAACTATGACGATCTCCGAGTCTGCTATGCTCAATCGGGCTGCATCCTTGTCATTCACGAGTAAACGCGGGTATGTCCGTTCTTTCCACAGCGCGGGAATGTTGTGGAGCCAGGAGTTCATGGTCTTTCGATAACGTCGCCCGATCAAGCAGAATTCGTCGCTTGTACGGTTATCTGTGGGTGAGGAATCCTTAATCGATGCCATGAACTGGTCGAGATCTCGCACGATTCTCGGATCGGCGAGATGGACTTTCTTGTCATCCGTGAGCAAGCATTCCTGGAGCACCCCGTACCGATGTCGTTTCCACACGATCAGTTTCTTCCTCTTGATGGCTCCGAACGTGATAGCTTGGCTCGATAAAAATGGCGGGTGCTTGGCCATGATATTGCCAATGATGGCGAGCAAGCCAAGGATGAATCCGGGACTTAATTCCTTATGCACGAGTTTCAAGATCTTGGCGAGCATCCCGAACATCTTGTTACCAAAAGGTACTAATTGCATCTTCCGTATGAGTGCGAGATAAATCTGCCATTCTTGTTTCGGACCCGTTCGCGGTGGCACGTTCACGGCATCGTGATATTCCACGTTGGGCACGACATTGTAATTTAAATGCGTGATGTGGATATTTTCTTGTTCAAGTGGTGTGGTCGCGGGCAAGATGTAGACCGCCGGGATCTTGGCGATTTCCGCGGCCAGCGTCGTTGTTTCGTTTCGATAGAAATCGGTGCTCACGAAAATCTCCAGATGCTTCAACGCGTCGGTGATGGAATTCGAATCTGGACCCGTGAGAGCGATGTTTCCGCCCGATTCGATCAAAGCTTTCACTTGGCCCTCGCCCGGCGTAGTGATCTCTCGTGCCAAGATGCCGAGCGGGAGCGCACCCATGACCGATGGATAATGACCTATCCTGCTACGCCACTCGTCATATTCACCGAGCTTGATGATACGTCCAATTTTTGCAACGTTAAACGGGCCGTGACCGAAGATGACACAGCCTTCTCTATCAAAATGCCCCGTGATCACGTGAAGTGCTTCTATTGCCCACGCATTGAGCGTTGGATGCGGAACCAAGCACGTGCCAAGCCGTGCATAGATGATTGCTCGTCTCGTCATTGCGAAATCGCGTGCCAGTCTCGTGATGGCTTCCTCGGGGATGCCGGTGATGCAGGATGCAATCGCGGGGGTGCAAGGAGCAACACGATCCTTGATTTGCGCGAAGCCCGTGGTGTTTCGATCGATGAACTCTTTATCGGTCAGGTTCTCGGTGAGGATAACGTTCAGCATCGCCGCCAGCAACCACGTGTCAGTGCCCGGTCTTATGAAGTGATGGGTAACATGAGTCATTTCGATGTTCTCGAGATTTTTCACAGTTTCATTCCGCCGCGGGTCGATGATGACAACTTTACCACGTTTTGCAATCGCCGAGATCTTCTCCATGACGTTACTGCACTTGGCAAGGCTCAAGTTCGTTTCGGCTGGGTTCGTGCCAATTAAAATCAAAAAATCCGCATTGATCAAGTCCGGAATTGGCATGATCGTTGAATTACCATACATTAAGTACTGTACGGCGAACTTGTTGTTGTTGTCGACGGAACCAGCATTGAAGCTATTGCGCGTTCCCAGTGCATCGTTAAACCCTTTCCAATACATGGAGAAGGAAAAGCAATGGCCGCCATTCGTGCCCATATGCGTCGCGATAGCGTGGGGGCCATGTTTTTTGCGAATCTCGGTTAATTTTCCCGCGATCTCGCAAATTGCCTGCTTCCACGAGATGCACGTCCATGTGCCATTATCATACTTCAAGGGGTGGAGAATGCGATCGGGATCGTTGGCGACATGGTGGATCGCCAGACCTTTCGGGCAGCAATAGCCTTTGCTCACCGGGTGATGTTTATCTGGCATCACGTTGACGACACGTCCGTTTTCCACGATCGCGATCAGTCCGCACGATGCATCGCAGATGCTGCAAAAAAACTTGCGCCGTTCCATGGTCATATAAACCCGTCGCTGTTCCGTGATCGATCCAGCGTGGCTGGTTAAAAAACTTCCAGCAGCAAGGGAAGAATTATTATAAAAAGATACAGATACAGACCATATCTAGCATCCGACGGGAAGCGATAGAAATGAGCTCGAAGAAAGGGGAAGAGGAACCTATACCGGAGTTATTACGGAAGCTGCAGGACCCGGACAAGAAGGTCCGAAAACAAGCCATCGAGGCCCTTGAGAAATCTGGAAAACGCCTCCAGGAGGATTGTCGCGTTCCGGCCATCAGGAGTTTATTGGACGCGTGCGCGGACAACGATCTTTTTGGTTTTGCCTGCACGGCCCTCTACTGGCTGGGCAGGGACCTGGACATTGTCGGTGCCATTCCCAGGTCACAATGGCCTGACGTGCTCAAGCAAGTCCTCGATCTCGCGGCGATGGGACACTTCTTGTATCATCAATGGCATTCCTGGATAAAGGCCACCGACAACTGGAGCGCCGTTGAATATGCCTCGCTGCTGCCAGCTTTTTCCGCGTTATGGTCGACCGATGATGGCTTGGCTATTATCCTGGAGATGACCCGTTCCCCCGCCTTGAAGAAGGGCGCGGTGGAAGCCCTCGGAACGGTCAAGAAAGATGTCCAGGAAGCGCAGAACAAGGCGATCGTGGATCGGCTTATCGAGCTCATCGGGGATAATGATGTTTCTGCAGCTGCTGCCAAAATATTGGCCCTACGCGCCGACGCGATTCCACCGGACCTCCGCGGGATGGCCGTGGACAAGTTGATGGAGCAGAGTGGCCGGGCATTGGCCGAACTCGGCGGGCGGGTGATCCGAGAAAGAGATATCGACGATGCGATAACGGCCGGACGCGAGGCTGCCCACAACCTGAGACGGCTGGGGTGTACTATCCCGCCAGACCGGCGGCATGCTGTCATCGATCGCCTCCTCGCGCTCTACAGATCCACGGTGGAGCTCAAGCCGTGGGAAGAAGACGACGAACACATCTATACCCAGGTATGGAATGAATTCGAGCCGTCCGCCCTTTATGGCCTGAGCGACCTGATTCCCGGCGACCAGCTCAACAATGTCGTAGGGACGCTCCTTGGATTCTCTGAGGAGGAGAACGAGGACTTGAGGATCGTGGCCACGATAGACCTCGGGGATCTCCTTAATCATCAGAAGGTATCTGGCGAAAAGGTGGACGCCGTGATGGCAATGCTCAAGCGCCAGATAGCCCGGTATGACCCGTACTCCAAAGCTGGCTATTATGCTTCGAATGCACTCCAGTTATATGAGAGAATGACCTTGAAGAAGAAGCATTCGTGAGTGGCTTCGCCCTGCATGCCGGCTTTAAATAGAGATTTTAAGTCATTCTATGGATATGGATGTGTAAACTAGTGATTCGATCATGAAAATCGATCTATCAACTATCAAGGACGACATCGATGGCAACTGGTGGCACCACATCCAATCCAAAGATTTTGCGTTCATCGAAAAAATTCAGGATCAAATGAGCCACGATGTCGAGATGGATGACGTGCTCATCCATAAAAAAGTCCTAGAAGGCGAACGCTTCCCCGCGATTCGATATCACGTCGTCACGAGCACCGGCACCAAGGCAATGACGAATCAAGAGATGAAGGATTTGCTGGCGGGCAAGCTCGTTACCTTCGTGAAGGCGAATAGCAAATTGCCGTTCGCGTGCAAGTTCACGAAGCTGTTCAAGAACGGGGCCGCGCAGGTGGATTACACGCCTACGCAATGGGATAACTACGCCTTGAAGGTCGACCCGAAGCAGCACGGCATCGATGACGTGCAAACTTTTCTCCAGCGCGAGAGCATCCTGGACAACCCGTACCAGCTCGTCCCGCTCGCGCGCGGCGCTGCTACTTCTTCAAAGCTTGCATCCCCGGCAGCCGCGAAAGTGGCCAAGATCGCGGCGGAGCCCGTGATCCAGGCAATCGCGGACGGCAATAATGGCAGCGTGTGCATATTCAACGCCGAGGTTATCGATGCCGAGCAACACGAGACTCATTTCCAGGAGGAAGTTACGATCTTCTACATGGTCCACGTCAAAGATGGCGAAGCGGCACCCGACACGAAAAAAAGCACGGAGCACAAGAAATTTTCCGAGATCAAGGTGCGCGTGAGCGATAAGATTATGGATGAGCTCAAGATCGTCCCGGGTGACAAGATCACGTTCAACGGCAAGTTGAAAAGCGACAAGTTTTTCGGCTTGATGCTCCAGAACGTTAAGAAGGTCACCAAGTGAAATTTGCCGGATCGTTGCTCCGTGAACAATCTTCTTTTTTTTCCTTTTCTGGCAACAACTTCAAAAACCCGCAGTGCACAATAGCATCTAAATCTTAAACTGGAAGCTGAAACGATCATGGGAAAGAAAGAAGCAGCCCCGCAGAAGAAGCCCGCGGAATCCAAGCCAGCGGGACAAGCGGGGCAAGAGAAGCCGTGGTTCAAGTTTTGGCCGCCGGGCGTTCCAAAAACGATTAAGTACCCGGTCGTGCCGTTAGATTCGATATTGAGGGATGCAGCGAAAAAATATCCAGATTCGATCGCGTACTCCTATTACGATTCCCAGATGACCTACAAGAAGCTCGACGATATCTCCGATCGCGTCGCTGCAGGCCTCGTGAAGCTGGGCGTTAAAAAAGGAGATGTGGTTGCCTTGCATTTCACCAACGTGCCGCCGTGCATCGCGTCTTATTTCGGCGTCTTGCGTGCGGGCGGTATCGCGACGCTCATCTCCCCATTGTTTAAGAAGATGGAGATCAAGTATCAACTGAAGGACAGCGATGCCAAGTTTCTCGTGGTGTGGGAGGGCTTCGATGGGTTGTACGACTACGATGCTTTACCGAACGAAACTGGCGTGCGCGTGATTATCCATAGCTCGTTGGGTAACTGGTTCAATCCAGATCCGGTCGCCTCGGACGCCGTTTCCACCGACGGCACGACCCTCTACCTCGAAGACCTGATCCGGACCAACGAGCCCAAGCCGCCAAAGGTCAGCATCAATCCCAAGGAAGACCTTGCGATCCTGCAATACACGGGTGGAACCACTGGTATGCCAAAAGGCGGAATGATCACGCATTACAACATTCTCACGAATATATTGCAGATCAAGGCAATATTTCCAGAATGTGAGCCAGGGAAGGAGGTCATGATGATGGCACTGCCGTTATACCACATCTACGCGCAATGCGCGTGCATGAACTTCGGGACGCTCATCGGCGCGAATAACGTGCTCGTGGGGAACCCGAGGGAAGCAGACGAGCTGATCGAGGCCATCGAGAAGCACAAGATCACGATATTCCCCGGCGTTGCGGCGATGTTCAACATGCTCAACAACCACGAGGGCATCGAGAAGGTGAACATGAAGTCCATCAAGTATTGCACGTCCGGTGCGGGGCCCTTGCCCAAGGAAGTGCAAGACAAGTTCGAGAAGCTCACGGGTGCAAAGTTGAGGGAAGGTTATGGCCTCACGGAGGCTTCTCCGTTCGTGAGCGTCAACCCGCTGCAAGGCCGCTTCAAGAACGGGACCGTCGGGCTGCCGCTGCCAGACACGGAGCTGAAGATCGTTGACGTGGAAACAGGCACGAAGGTGCTGGGTATCAACGAGGTGGGCGAGCTGTGCGTCAAGGGGCCGCAAGTGTTCCAGGGATACTATAAAAAGCCAGAGGAAACCAAAAAGACCATCCGTGATGGATGGTTGTACACGGGAGATGCAGCGATCATCGACGACGAGGGATACACGGTCATCAAGGAACGCTTGAAGAACATGCTCAAGTACAAGGGACATTCGGTCTATCCCACGGAGGTCGAGGCGCTGCTCTACGAGAATCCCGCCATCCTCGAGTGCGCCGTCATCGGCATCAAGGACCCCCAGGTCGGCGAAAACATCAAGGCTTACGTCGTGCTCAAGGATAATTACGTGGGAAAAATCACCGAAAAAGAGATCATCGAATGGGCCAAGAAAAACATCGCTGGCTATAAAGTTCCTCATATTGTGGAGATAATTGAGGAAATCCCAAAAAGTCGTATTGGAAAGATCTTGCACCGCGTCTTGCGGGAAGGAAAGACCGAGCTGGACTGAAATCGTAATTTTTTTGTTATTTTCCTTGAACTCTTTCTCTCACTTCTTCGTTTAAGGCATCTACGTGGCTTGATTCGAGGAAAGCCACGCAACTTTTTTTTTTTGCGGGTAAAAAAAAGGCGCAACTTTTTTTTTGTATGTAACTAATTACTCCATTTGGTTACATTCAAAAAAGTGGTATTTCGGGCATGCCCCGATTACACCTCGAAGTGTGGGATTATATATGCAAAATATCTTTGGCGAATACAATCAAATCTATTTTATTCAAGAAGACGGTATCAAATTCCTTTGCGATAGGGCTCATCGTAAAAAACCAGTACGATTCGAAGAAGAACATCTTCTAGATTTATCATCATCTAAACGAAAGCCGGGTGAATTGTCTTTCCTTGGAAGTTTTGATTTTTCGCCAAAATCCGATGTTGTTGAAATTTCTGGAAATCGATTTAGAAAAAAGGGCGTACCTTACGAATTAAACGCGTCTGGCTTTGGACGTGGATTAAGGTATCAAGCAATTGAAACAGAAAGTGACCGAATTGCCGCCCTTTTAATCGTTGAATTACCGCCACTTTGTCAATATAGAATCCATTGGGATGTAATATCACACGATGATACGTGTTTTCATCTTCCTGAAGGCATTATTGTAACT
>JAUQYW010000136.1 GCA_030587525.1 Candidatus Sigynarchaeota archaeon
CCGATTCGCTGTACAGGTTGCGAATGATGATGATGTAATGCGCTTCCATCAACTCGTGGGCTAGTTCGAGTACTTGGGTTTCCAGGGGCGAGAGCTCCAGCTCGATCAAGGTGATTGACGATGCGCCGGAAGACACTTCCTCGTTTCCAGGTGCTTCGGTTCCCAGAAACTTGCCTTCCGTAACGTTTTTCTTCGCCATTCTCCATCTCCACCTAGAAATCGTCGTTAAAGTCTCTCGTTTCCTTTAGCATGGCATCGAGCACGCCGCGCCTCTCTTTCGGCGGAACATTCTTGAGGACGGACAGTATTTCATCCTTGAAGTCTTCATCAATGCCTAGCTGGTTGATAGTTTGCAGTAACTCTACGGAAAAAACTGTTACTTCGGCCGCGATCTGCATGCGGTTCAGGCTTGTTCTGGGGCTTGCCATTCTTGCCGCTTCAATTCGCCCTGTTCGAGACCGAATTCGCTTGTACCCGAACGGGACGATGATGCCAACAACGCTCCCAAGCATCACCAATAGGATGATGAGGATGAGGAAGGAATCGCCACCGTTTCCTCCACTCGAAACCGTGATGATCACTGTGTGTACATCCCTACTCCCGTCACGGTCGAAGACCGTCAGCGTGACGTAATAAGCGCCTGGCGCTGTGAATTGATGGTTCGGGTTCAACTCGCTGGATGCCGGGCTCCCGTCGTTGAAATTCCAGCTGATGGTAACGGGCAAATTGCCGCCGGAGCCAGTGTATGTGAAATTGACTGACGATCCTTGGACGATGGTTGTCGCGCTCGGCACGAAGGATGCCGATGGCACGAGATCCATTTCCACGAGGATTATGCTCGCTGAAATGTTCGATGCAATGTCGCCATTGTAATCGCGGACGATCAAGCTCACGTTGTAGTTCCCGGGAGATACATATCGGTGCAATGGATTTCTAACGGTCGACACGGGCGTACCGTCGCCGAAATCCCATTGGAACGTTGCGTTATAATTGCCCTCTTCACCTGTGAACATAAACATGGCGAATTGACCCTCGACGAGCAGCGTCGAATTGACGGTGAACCTGGCAATCGGGACTGTGTTTGCTTGAACCTGGATGCAACTGCTTCTCGTGAGCAAGACCGCATCGCCGTCCCAGTCGACGATCCTAACACGAATAGTGAAGTTACCGGATGCCGAGAACTGGTGCAATGGTTGCACCTGGGTCGAGTTCGCGGTGCCATCCCCGAAACTCCATTCGATGGTCGATGGTAAATTGCCAAGATCACCCATGAATATGAACTGGACACGTTGTCCGACCACGATTGCCGAGCCATTGGTGATGAAGCTTGCTACCGGGGTAATCTCCACGCCCACGTCGATCAAGCTCGGCACCGAGATCGTGCTGCTATTCCCGTTCCGGTCGATGACCGCGAGCGAGACCGTGAAGTTTCCAGGTGTGCTATATTGGTGTGACGGGTTCGTGGCATGTGAAACCGGGCTACTATCCCCGAAATCCCACGTGAGCGTCGATGGCAAGTTTCCGGGATTCCCTGTGAAATTGAATCGGATCGACTGCCCCGCGATGATATATGTCCGGTCCTGGTTGAAGGTAGCAGAAGGTAACAGATCGGTCTCGACTTTAATGTAGTCAGATATGAAATACGTGGAAGCACGGCCTTGCGCGTCATTGATCGTGAGCGTGACCGTGCAATTCTGCACGGACGTGAACTTGTGGGACGGGTCTCGTTCCGTTTGGTTGCCACTGCCATCGCCGAAATTCCACTCGTACGTTGCTGGCCCGCGACCCTCCATCCCCGTGAACCAGAATTGGACGCGCTGCCCTGCGATTATGGACGTGACGTTCGCCGCGAAATCGGCCCTTGGTAGCAAGTCGAACAAAAACGCGTGAACGAGCGGGTAACGATCAAAACCAGGCATGGTCCCGCTTACTTGATACGGCGTGCCCCACGTGTTGTTGTTATTCGGAGCGGCAGGATATCGCACCGTGTAATCGCTCCAATAATTGCCGGCCGTGTTGTTGTCCCACATGGTCGTCTGATTCTGGGAATATGCCTGGAACACCGTGTTTCCCCCGAACCGGTTTAAATAGATGGTGTTATACGGGCTCCACGCGTCTACGAAGCACCCATACTGGTTTTCGTGGATATCGTTTCGATACAATGTGTTGTACTGGTTGGTGTTTTCCAGGACGATGCCGTACATGTTGCTAGACACGTTATTTGAATCGAGTAGCGTTGTACTGGAATAGCGGAGCACCAATCCAGCATTATCATTATTACTGATGGTATTGTTCACGAATGTGTTGTTGGATGAGGCGTATGATTCCATGCCGAATTGTAGGTTATAGGAAGCATTGTTCGATGTGATGCTGTTATTTTGTCCGAAATTCGCTAAAATAAAGCCGATTCGGTTGTGAGTGAAATTGTTCCCAGTAACGTTCCCGAAGTTGCAATATACCATGCAAAGCCCTACGCTCGAGTTCGATATATCCATCCCATATATCGAAGCGTTGGTGCAATTCACCAGCACGATCTGGCCCGCGTTCGTGAGCTGTGCAGGCGTGATGTTGGCCTGGTTCACCATATAATACACGTTTTTACCATTCACCTTATTCGACGTGTCGATCGAGTGCGTGTTCAAGTAGGCGGGGAGCAATGCCTCGACGAGGATGCCCGTGCCCGCCATCAAGTTATTGGTGAGAGTGCAGCCCCTGCTCCCATACAGATAAATGCCCGCTTCATTCAAGAGTTGCGTGAGATTATTTGAGAAAATCCGGTTTGACACTCCCCAAAATGAATAAATTCCCGCGTCGGTGTTGTTAAGAAGCACGTTATTCTCGACCAGGCAATCGTTAGAATACGAGAGGGTAACCCCGTTACCATCGTTATGGGAAAAATTGTTGAACGTGACATTGTTTCTCGTGGAATAACCGATCTCCAAACCAATCGTGTTTAACGTGAAATTGTTCAGCACGAACACGGTATCGTTCGACAGATAGGTCATGACCCCGTACAAGTTGCCGGATATGTTGTTTTGGATGACGTGGCACTGGTTTGCTCGTTCAAGGTATAAACCGCGCTCGTTGTTATACACGTGGCAATTGGTGATGTTGATGTTGATACAATTGTTGAGCTCGATGCCACCGTCGTGCTGGTTGCGGGAATTGTTGACGGAACAGTTCGTGATGACCAGGTACCTGGTGGTATTCCAAATGCGAATTGCCGAGCCTATGCCCATCGCATCGACTTCAAAGTCTTTCATGATGTAGGCAGTAGACCACGACAATCCGTCTTGGGTGAGGTTCCCTGCAAAAAATGCGTCCATCTGCGCATTGCCGTTGATGAGGATCTTGTAATGCGGTTCAGATCGCAACAACGAGCTGGTTGATCCCGGAAATCCCGTGTTTATCTCTTGAATGGCTGCAATTGCAGCAATCACTATCATGAGACCAGCAAACATGTAAATGGCACGATTTTCACTTATGATCAATCATTTTTCACCCGTCGTAATGCATGCATGATACAGTTCGACCTATATGAATGACTACAGCCCTCCGGTTTTTGTATCGATATCATATATTATTGCATCATCATTCTATGCTACAATACTTTCCATCCTTGAAATTGATGAGTTCCTAGAGACCAAGTGAAATTTCGATTAACCGTATAAAGCGAATATATTTTGGAAAGGAATAGTTGAATTGTGAAAATCTTGTTCCGAGTCATTCCCTTTTTGCAAATTTCTCGAAATAACCCAGTGTCAACTCCGGACCACGCCAGATGGCCATTTCATTGTGGCCTAGCAGCTCAGCTTTGGTTTTTTCGCCGTTCGTGACCGCGACAAGTTTATGCCAAATCAATTCCCCAATGTCCTCGACGGTCTGCGTACCTTTCACGATCGTGCTGGCGTCCACGTCGAGGTTTTCGGCCATAAAATCGGAAGTCTCCGGATTCGCGCATATTTTAATGACCGGCGCTAAAATATTACCGCACGGGCTTCCACGGCCAGTCGTGAATAGGATCGCTTGAGCACCCGCTGCAGCCAAGCCCGTCATAGCCTCGATATCGTGGCCGGGTTCGAATAACAGCCACATACCTTTGCCAGGAACCTTTTCCGAGTAGAGGAACAAGCCTTGGATGGGGGCCTTGCCGGTCTTGGCGATCGTGCCGAGCGACTTCTCCTCGATCGTGGACAGACCACCTTTCTTATTACCTAATGTTGGTTGCGTGACGCGGAAATCAAGCCCTTTATTGAGCATCTCACTGATGAACATGTTGATTCCATCGAGGATACGCTGGCCCGCTTCAGGCGTTGCAGCTCGCTTTGCAAGCAAATGTTCACCACCTACCCATTCCGTGAACTCGGGCATAATCGACGTTCCACCACTCGAGACGACGCGATCCGACACGATGCCGACCGCGGGATTTGAAGTCACGCCAGACAGGCCGTCGGATCCGCCACATTTTATGCCGAGGACGAGCTTGGAAAAATCAAATGGTTCCTTCTTGATCTTTGCAGCATCTTCCGCCATCTTCTTCACGATAGCAACGCCTTTCTCGATCGCACCCGGCGTGCCTCCCTTCACGTCTTGCATATCGAAACTTTGGACAGGTTTGCTCGATTTTTCGATGCGTTTTCGGATCATCTCGCTTGTCATGTTCTCGCACCCAAGTCCCACGACGAGCGTTCCGAACACATTTGGATTCAAGGCAAGGTTGACAAGCGTGTTGATCGTGACCTGGAAGTCCATGCCGAGCTGCCCGCAACCACCTGTATGGGTGATGGCAACCGCATTATCGACTTTCTCGGCAATCTTCTTCGCGATGACTGCCGAACATTCAACGCTCGATATAACAGCGATTTTATTGCGGATCCCCGCGGTGCCATCGGGCCGCGGGTAGCCCATGAATTCTTGAATTTTGGCCATTACGATTTGCCCCCGAGATCTTGGCTTCGGATGTTGTTCTCGTTGACCTTGTCGCCGGGCATGATGTCTTTCCGGGCAAGACCGATGATTTCACCATATTTGATGACCTTTTCATCTTTTAAAATCTTTTTCAAGGCAAACTTGTGGCCTAGCTCTACAGCCTTGTTTAGCGTGAGTTGCGTGCCATCATCGAGCTTGATTGCCTCGCCCTTGTCGAGGTTTGCGAGCGCCGTGGCCACGTTGTCCTTCTCTGGGTTGATGATGATGAATTTTTTCGCCGTGGTAGTTCGACCCTTCAGAAGCCGGTAGTATGTTTAAATCTTCACTGGCGTTCTTTAAGAGGATCACAAACACAATAACGAAGATTATACGCAATGCTCGAATCATACTCGACCAAGGACTTGAAAGCGATCCTCGCGAACGAGAAGTTTCCATGTGCATTGCTCGACATCGACAACTTCGACAAGAATCTCAAGACGATCGGGGATCATCTCCGCCGCGCTGGCAAGTCGATGCGCCTCTGCACGAAGTCAGTCCGCGTTCCTGACCTCGTGAAGCGCGTTACCGAGCAAGATTTCGTGAATGGGGTGTTCGTGTCCAGCGCTGCTGAAGCGTTGTATTGCGCCGAGGTCATCAAGATCAAGGATATTATGCTCGGGTATCCGCTCATGACGGATAGCGATGCTAACGATCTCTGCGCGGCGAAAAAGATACCCGGCACGAAGATATCCGCGATGGTTGATGCCGCGGCGCAGCTGGAAGTCATCGAGGCCGCCGCATCCACGAATGGCGTCATCTTGGACTTCATCGTGGATGTCGATATGGCGGACTCGTTTCTGGGCAACAAAGTAGGGGTATACCGCAGTCCACTGAGGGATGCCGATGACATCATCGCGCTCATCAAGATCGCCGAGCAGCGGTGCACGCACTTGCATTACGCGGGCATTATGGGCTACGAGGCGCAGAACGCGTCGATCGATGACCGTTCAGGCTTCATGCGATGGATCAAGAAGCGCTCGCGGGTACATGTGAACAAGCAACGTCAGCAGATTTTCGATTCCTTGACTCGTGCTGGGTACAAACCTTCGATCGTGAATGGCGGTGGATCTGGATGCTTTCAAGACACGGCGGCAGAGCCGGCGGTGACGGAGCTGGGCATCGGTTCGTTACTTTTTAAACCACATATGTTCGACGGGTTCGCCTCGCTCCGGCCATTCACGCCATCGATGTTTTTCGCGATTATGATCGTCCGGAAACCTTGCGAAAACATTGCCACCGCCTTTTCTGGAGGCTATGTCTCTTCTGGCGTGAGGGCACTGCCGGTCGTCCATTCGCCTGCTAATGTCGTGCCATTGAAACGGGAGGGATTCGGCGAGGTGCAGACCCCCTTGAAATTCGATCAACGTCGCATGAGCATCTCGCCCGGGGACGTGGCCTTGTGCCGGTTCGGGAAAGCCGGCGAACCGATGGAGTTCTTCAACGAGGTGCTGATAGTATCTGAAGGAAAGATTGTTGATCGAGACAAGACCTACCGGGGATTAGGCAAGAAATTTTTCTAACGTGAAACTATTTCTTTTGCTCAGCTCAGGCCATAATTGGTTAAGATACGTGAAAAATAGAAAAGAATAGTAGAGATTCGTTATCTGGCATGCTTTAATCATTTATGGAAAAAGAACTAAAACAGCAACAACAATGATACCAATAATGAAGCCGAGCACGATAATCAAGATGATTATCAAGATAACGAAGACGAGTGCTACCAATAGTCCTTTACCAAACGAGCATTTGTAGAACCCAGAGATCAGCGCCGCGAAGACAAACCAATAAATAAGCAATTGGATGATCAATCCCGCTCCGCCCAATACTAGAAGAGGAAACAGCAAAAACTCAAGCGCTAGCGAGAGCAAGAACCATATGAACATGATGCCAAACGCGGTGCCATAGGATTTCGTGCTTTTACCCTTGATCATGCTGCCAGCCAAGCCTTTCAAGATGGCTGCGCCGATGAGCATGATGATGAGATTGACGACGATTTTCGTGATGATTTCTTCAACAGTCATAACTAATCACACAAAGCATGGACGATCTTGGACAACCCAATTAAACGTGCTATGAGGGTGCCAGGATGTCATTTATTCGATGCGTGTTGTAATAATTGACGAGAGAAATCTCGGCTTTAAATATGTTAATGGAAATCTAGCAATATAGTTCCGATCTCGTATGCGAGACGGGGCCTGCGGGTTTCCTCTTACGACCCGCCCAGGCGAAGTGTCCAACTTTGTCCACCTTAATAGTAAGAGTCAAAGCCATAGTTATTCACCAGATTTGTAATAGAATTGGGTAAAACCCATCGAGAAATATAAAGAATGAACGACGCTAAAGAAATAATCAAATAGCGGGGGCTTGAATGCGATTTAGGCGGATCGCATTTGCTCCAGCCCTTTTAACGCGTTATCTGTATCACGCGCCCCCACTTCGTCATTGATTGCCTTGAAGATGGCGGCGGCTTTTTTCAAGGTACTCTCCGCTGATACTATATCCTTCAGCTGTAGTAAAGCCTTTCCCAAGCCAAGATTGCATTTCGCGATGTATTTTTTGCTTCCAACATTACCAAGGTTTGCAAGTGTATCATTAAACGTTTGCTTTGCTTGGGCCCATTGGTTAAGTTCAAGTTGCTGGAAACCGATCATACAAGAGAATTGTGCAGCGGCCTGAATGTGGTTGAGCTTTATTTGAATGTCCCGCGCTTTGGAATAAAACTCGATCGCCTTTTGGTAATCATTTTGTTTCTCGTACAAGTTAGCAGCGTTTATATAAAGGGTAGATAACGACTCTTGATCTTGATCTCCTTGAAAAAAGGGCAAGATCCGCTTGAAGTGTTCAGCCGCGGCATCGAGATCGCCGTTCGCTATCAAGGCAATGGCATAGTTTCTGTAAAAAATGGCATTTTTATGCACGAGACCATTTTCTTCCGTGATCTTGAGCGCATCACGATACAACACCAGTGCCTTTGCGTATTCCTTTTGATCAACGAGCATAACGGCATAATCATTATACAGAGCGGAAAGCTTTTCTGGAAATCCAAGATTCTTCGTAAAATCAATCGCTGCTTCGTATTCTTTGATGGCTTCGCCAACCGATCCTGCATCGCTCAAGGCTGATGCCTTGAGGGAGAGTATCTGCACTTGCCATTCCTTGGCATCGTGCTTGGCTGCGATATCGAACGCTTTTCCAAGCCACGTGAGGGCACTATCATAATCTTTCGCATCGTCGAATATAAAGAAGATACTTTGGTAAAGTCTCATAACCGTGTCGATGGGAGTGATTTTGCTTGCAGCAGTAACCGCGAGCTTCAAGCATCCTTCCATCTCTAGCTTGATTCCCTTGGAAAGCTGTCGGCGCGCTTGCTCGATCCATTGCTTTGCGAGCTCCTCGTTATTGCTCTGGGCGCTAATGTCCATCCACCGTTTGCCTTTAATGCGCTTGAGAACATAGTTTGATGATTCATCATCTCCCGCTTGTTTATACAGTGCACTAGCGCGCTCTATCTCGTTCTTGGCGTTGGTGTCAGCACCGATGACATCATAGATGGAACCAATCCTGTAATGGCAATTTGCTTCCGATGGGATGCCTCCCAGTTTCTTGGCGTTGGCCAGGGCTTCGCTTGCCCATTCAAAAGAAGGGGCCACTTGGCGGATATTTTGATATCCGACACTGATGTCTATGAGGGCATCAATGAACGCCACGCGATCACCGGACTTTTCCAGCATCGCCGCGATTCGATGGAGATATGGTATCTTTTTGTCATCTGATTTCTCAATCTCGAATACTTTAATAATGGCATTGCAAGCCTCGACGGCCGCGGTATAATTGCCGAGCGACTCGTGCATCGTCGCAGCCTTCTCGAAATGCTTGATCGCAATAGCAGGTTGGCCAAGCTTTTCTACCAGCAGCTTACCTTGGTCGTGTTCTAATTGAGCAGCAACATCCCTCCAGGAATGCTTCTCGCAGAAATCGATGGCATCCTGGAAAGCGCGTAATGCATCATCAGTTCTCCCGTTCGATGCGAGCAAGTCCGCGTAAAACTCGGATACGGTTTTTTCAAGGTAGTCTTTCACGCTATGCTCCTTCACCAATACAATGGCTATCTCGTAATTCTCGCCCGCTGCTGCAACGTTACCGAGATGCTCATAGTTCTCGCCCACGGCGCGATAATCAGCCACGAGCTCCTTCCAATCGTTTTTGCTCTTGACTAAGGGGATCACCCGCTCCAGCGTTGTTATGGCTTTTTTATGCTTCTCCAGTTTAAACAAGCATTTGGTAATGGAAACGAGAATTCCAATAATTGAATTCGGATTCCCTTGTTTTTCGGCCAAGGCGAGCGACTTCTCCAAGGTGATCAATGCCTCGTCATATTGGCCTACTTTCACAAGGGCCCTTCCCAGATACGTGACATACCCCATCATGAGAATGTCTTGCCTTGGAAGATGTGCTATTGCCTCCCGGTAATGCAAGATCGCCTTCTCGATCTTGTCGATCGATTCGAGATAATTTCCATATTCTGCGTGGTATTCCGCCACGTGTTCCTTTAATCCATGCTGTGAAACCAGCTCCAAGACATGCTCGAATTCCGCAATGGTATCTTGCTGATTTCCCTTCTTGCTCAGCACCTGGGCACGCGCACAAACGGAATACGCAAAGTCTTCGAGGAGGTCATCACGTGATCTTGTAGCTTCTATGCCCTTGTTGATATAAACCATGGCGTCGTCCATAAAGCCATAATCGAGTAACTTAAGCCCAGCAGCGATGTAAATTGCATTTAACAAACCTAGGCTCGAGCGATCATTCAATGGCTCGTTGATTTGATTGAAATACTCGATCGTAACGTCCTTTTGACCCTTCTGCAAGTAACAAGTGCCGATATCGAGTAGATCCTGGATTACAAAATGGTTGAGCTTGAGATCTCGACTGGTCGCGAGTGCTTTTTGGAAATATTCGATGGCTTTGTCGGAATCACCCTGCTCCAGGTAAATGTTGGCAAGAATAGAAAGGTTTTCCCTCACGGCGTATGCCCTGTTTATTTTCTTACTAAGCTTTAGGGATTCCTCAACGATCGGGATGGCATCGGCAAGTTTTTTGTATTTATGCAAAGAGTTGCCGAGACTTTTCAAGAAGTCCGCTAGTTGGACCTCGTCTCCGGATTTCCGGGCTATCTCGATGGCTTTCTTATAATTTTTCAACGCCTCATCAAAATCATCGGCTTCCAGGAAATGTTCCCCTAGGGTATTGTATATCCCTTCCAAAAGGGGAGGGCCATTGATCATTTTCGCAAGATCGAGGGCTTCTTGCAAGTCTCGCAAGGCTTCGGTGGGCATATTCATCGAGTCGTAGATTTCCGATCGCGTGCCGAGCATGCTCGCTCTTTCCATCACCTTCTTTCCTTGCTCGGCCCGGGAAAGGCCGCGATTTATCACGAGCAATGCCTTTGAATATTCATGCGCGCGGTTCCAGCTTATGGCCATATTGTTGTAATAAACCTCCAGGTCGGCGGTGTCCCCAGACTTCTCGACGATATCGAGACCTTCCTGGAAGCATCGACGAGCATCATCCTCCCTCTCTAAAGCTTCGAAGATATGCCCGATCTCACGAAGCTCAGCAGCTAATTTGCTCGGTATGCCGAGCAAACGAGCAATTTGCACGGCCTCTTCGTGATATTTCAAAGAATTCTTAAGATCATAGAAAAAGGTCATATAAATACCGGCTATGTTCCCCAATCTTGCTGATTTTCCCGCCAAATTCCCGTTCTTTTCGTCGATTTTCAGCGCCTCGAGGGATTTTTCGAGCGCTTGTGCTCCCTGGTTAAGCTTGGTATAGACCACACCAATATTTCCTAGTACACTGCCAGCACCTAGATCATGCTTCGCTTTCTTGAAAAACTCAAGGGCCTTTAAATAGGATTCGAGTGCTTTTTCGAGCTGATTCCTTCTCCTGTAAATAATGCCGAGTAAGTTATAGGATAATGCAACGTCGTTATCCGAACCTAGCTTGATGGCGAGGTCAATAGCGATCTGCGAGTTGCTTAATCCACTGTCCAAATGGTCGGTGTTCGCGTCGATCTGCGCAGCTTCCATGCGAAAATTGAGTTCTTCAACGAGATCATTGAGCGTGCTTGCCAGGCTCAATCCTTTCTCGATATAGAATCTCGATTTTTCGTACTGACTAAACGTGGTAAAGATATAAGCAGCAAATCGGTATTTTCGCAACTCGAGGGCGTTGGCAAATAGCGGCGCGATCCAGTCCTTGAACGATAGGCGCGGTGCACTCGGTTTATCGAGCACGGCTGGTAACGGGATCCCGGGGTTCAAGATTTCCCACAAGTGGTGTTCCATCAGCTTTCTCGTGTGCGCCTTGATGCGGTACACGGGGTAGTCGTGGTGGCTCCTGATGTCCCCGAGCAGCAAGTCGGAACGAGATAACCCGGACGAGGGCATGAAGTCGACACGATGGAACTCCTCGATCACAACGTCGTCACCTTGCACGTGCTCGATCCAGATCAATCGCTTGATGGCGGGGAGCTCCCGCAGCAGCGGGCCGATGTCGAAATCGTCGCTGCCTGAATACCCCATGACGACAAGGGAGGCGTCGTGCAGCAAGCTCGTTATCAATGGTTTCTTGAACGGCTCGATGGCGAAGGTCTCGCCGTCCTCCTTGTTCCGCCCGAGCGACGATATCGTCGTGATCAGCGTGTCCGTGGTTTCTTGCGACGTGATCAAGTTGTCCCGAGAGCCGTGGATCTTCACGACGTGGTAGCGCGGCGTGTCAAGTTTCTGTCCGATTTCTTGCTGGTACGTGGTAAAGTCTTGCCGGGTGATGATCGGGATGATCGATGCCTTCTGCGTTTCCGGCACCATCTTGAGCAATGCGTGCTCGATCAAGTAATCGAAATTCGTCGTGATGACGTCGTTGCCCTCGGTTATCTCGCGAGCCAGGAACACGTGGATCAAGTTCGGATCGACCACCGTGTCGAGATACTTGAGGAATTGCAATTTATAATCGAAAATGGACTTGACCTTCTCGACCACGAACTCATACCGCAACCCCGGCAAATCCAGGATATCTTTCGTGGCTTCGGGAGGTGCACAATACGCAACGAGGTCCCGCATGATCTGTACAGCAGATGGAAGGCTGCTGGGCGCATCCATTGATATCCCCGCCCCTGCCAAATACACGATCCGTCCCATTTCTTTGAACAACGACTTCAAGTCAACATCCACGCGTGAGAATACGGTCTGATTTTCCATACCCACAGTCGCCTTTACTTGATGATAATATTGTTTTATCTCAACTAGAGAATTTTTATTCATTTGCTTGCCCTACCTTCAAGCCGCCCTTTCATCACGAGGTGTGTCCCGGGAATACATGCTGCAAGCGAGATGGTGAAGCATCACGTTCCAAATCGTGCATTAAAAAAAGTGGAAGAGATTGCTCGCGGTGCAAGGAATCCTTGCTCATCGCTTGCTTTCCCAGGCAAAGTCCAGCGTGACAAACTTTTTAGTGAAGATCCACGAAATTAATAGAATTATCGAGACTATTGGTCCCCACAAGATATATCCGAAGGAATACGTCATAGGTGCGAGTGGAGGCAACGCGAGAACTAGCGAGAGCAAGAGAGCGGCAACTGCCTGGAAAATGTTCAAGATGATGCTGGAGAAGCCTATATAGGTGCCCGCTCGCAATTCACCAGTCCCCTTATCGTCATCCTCGGCAACATCAGCATAGATGATATACGGGAACAAGTACCATCCCCCTAGTATCGCCCCGATGCCGAGTATGAAAATGATTCCGATCACGAGATAGGATGACATCGGGATCATGCCTAGAAACGTGACAGGCATGAAGATAGCACCCGCGAGAAAGACCCTTAAAAGCATTGTTTTCTTTCCTTTTCTCTCAATAAATACCCGCCAGACTTGCAAGAATATGAAGATTCCAAGTAACAAACAAACTGAAACGACTAGATATTCCATTGTTGTGAGGTCCAACACTAGCTTGGTGTACGTGAGCATGAGAGTCGTCATGATTGACCAACCGAAACCAGAAATTCCTTGCATGAGCGTGATAAGCAAGTAATTTTTATTCTTGACCGCGATCTTCAAACTCTGGATCGTGTCATTCCTTATCTCGCGCTTGGGTTCGATGGGGAGGAAAAATGCGGTTAAATAATAGAAAGCGACCAATATGATAGCGAAGATGACCGTTACCCACAATAACACAGCCGGAATATTGTTGACATCTGCAGCGATTTCGGTTGCAGCTTGGGTGAAGATGAGCATCGAGAGAAGCGCCATCAAGCCGTTCCCGATATAGTTGAAGACATTTTGAATCTGGGATACTCTTGGCCGGTCCTTTGTTACAAAAAGCTCGGCCATCCAAGACTGGTAGGGAGTCGTGAATCCGTAGCTTGCTCTGAATATCACATCCCAGATCAACATCCAGGCAAATAAGGAGGCTTTATCGTTCAAGTCCGGGAGCACGAGGCGTGGTAGGATCAAAAACACAAACGATATGGCCAGTAACGGTGCGAAAATGAGAATGAAGGGCTTCCGGTGGCCAAGACTTGTTTGTACGTGATCACTTAACCAGCCCATCAGGAACTGCGATGCCGCGACGCTCAAGTATCCCGCAGCTATGGAGAACAATGTTAAACCAGCATCCAGGCCGTACCCCAATACATATAGCGTGAAAATTGCAAAGGACTCGATGCCAAGCAAAACCGACGTTGAGAAACGGGGTAACCCAAATAAAACTGCCTTTCCCTGGGGAAAAGCTGTATCCTTAGAAATTTCATTCGGTGTTGTCATAAGTATCGATTTATATATTGGCTCAAATAGTGATATAAACGTTAGTCCTTTGCGGTTTAATTCAACATGAGATCGTTCTTGGGGTCGATTCGATGGAGCAATTGAACCAAATGCTCGCGGATCTCGCGCGCGTGCAAGATTTGGCAGCAGAAGGCGATGCAGAACATCTCATCGAGTTTTTATCTGGCTCATCCCTCCTGATTCGTCACGCGGCTCACGTCGAGCTGATGGCCATGAGCGGCGGAGCAGGTATACTTACACGCTTCGATGCCTTTGCAGACCCAGCTTCTCAAAAGTCGGCAGTCCAGGCGTGGCGAGAGATGGTCAAGAAAGGACAAGTGAATGGGCCCGGGCGTGTTCGCGTCTACCAGCAAGGCAAGCTCGTGAAAACACCACCAGTCAAGAAAAGTGCTCAAGAGCTCGCTCGCTATGCGATCAACATTCTCAGCATGCTGCTCTCCGAGTCAGGGCGCGTCGAAGCCATCGAGGCCATAATTCCGTTCCTCGACATGGATGCGGCTGTTGCCCAGCATACCCTTATGTGCTTGAAGGCCATTCTCGGTGTTCGCGATATCAAGACCGCGGCGGAGTTCCGGTCTTATTGGCAAAGAAACAAGCCTAAAGGAAACAAGCTCGAGAACTGGAAAAAGAATGCATATTGAGAAGGGCTTGAATGCAGATCACGCGTTCGGGTCCAGGATGCAGCCCTTGTCTGCGGGAGCGACCAGGGCTCGATATTTAGCGAGGACGCGGCTCTTCAAAACACGATTGGCATCGGGAACTTGCCACTTCGAAAGACGTTGCTGGATCTCTGCATCCGAAACGAGCAACTCGAGTTTCTTTTTCGGCACGTTGATCCGGATCATGTCGCCGTTCTGCACAACGGCGATGGGTCCCCCGGCGTAGGCTTCGGGAGTCACGTGGCCGATGCAAGGGCCTTGCGTGGCGCCCGAGAAGCGGCCATCTGTGATCATGGCCACCTTGGGAAGATCCTTCATGACCATGAGCGCAGTCGTGAACGCAAGCAATTCCGGCATCCCGGGAGCGCCTTTTGGGCCCTCGTAGCGGATCACGACCACCGAACCGTTCTTGATTTGGTTCGTTGCCAGCGCGTTGATCGCCGCGGCTTCGGATTCGAACACGGTTGCCGGGGCTTCGAACGTGAGCATCGACTTGTCTATGACCGCAGACTGCTTGATCACGGCCCCATTCGGTGCGAGGTTTCCTTTGATGATGACAGTCCCGCCTTCGGGATAGAGCGGCTTGTCCATCGGTGTGATGATACGGTCATCGAGCACGGCTGCCCGCTTGATGAGCCTGCCGATGGTTTTACCCGATACCGTTATGCAATCGAGGTGGAGGTGCTTGGATAACTGGTTCATGACCGCGGGTATACCGCCTGCACGATAGAGATCGACGATCGAATAACGTCCTGACGGGGCGACATTCACGATCGTGGGAATCTTCTTACTAAACTCGTTAAACCATTCGAGATCAAACGCGATCCCCATTTCATGCGCGATGGCCGGCAAGTGAAGCGCCGAGTTCGTGGAACCCCCGATGGCGACGTCGACCGCAAGTGCATTTTCAAGCGAGTCCTTGGTCATGATTTTCGACGGCCGCAAGTCCTCCTTGAGCATTTCGACGACGCGGCGACCAGATTCCTTGGCAAGGCGATACTTCATCATTGACATGGCTGGTATCGTTGCAGCGTTAGGCAGAGTCATACCGAACGCTTCCATGAGGCACTGGGTCGTGTTGGCCGTGCCCATGAGCGAGCATGCCCCGTACGTGGCGCACTTGATGCATTGCTGTTTCAACTCGACGTTCTCGTAAAACCGTGTCTCGATGCCTTGATAGTTTTTTTCAGGGCCAAACTGGATTTCGTACATGCCAGGCCCGCCAGGAACGCAGATCGTTGGGATATCGAGGCGCACGGCGGCCATCAACACGCCAGGATTGATTTTATCGCAAGAGGACAGCGTCACGAGCGCATCGAACTTGTGCGCTTCGACCATGGCCTCAATGCTGTCCGCGATGATATCACGCTGGGGAAGGATGAAGCGCATGCCGTCATGGCCATTGGCATAGCCATCGCACGGCGCGATCGTGTTGAATAGCATAGGAATCCCGCCGGATTCGATGATCCCGTACTTCACCGCATCGGCAAGCCAGTTTAGATGGGCATGGCCGGGGTTGATTTCATTCCAAGTTGAAGCGATGCCGACCAGCGGTTTTTTCATGATTTCTTTCTCGTCAAAACCGAGGCCGTTCAAGATGCCGTGGGTCACGTAATAAAACAATGTCTGTTTGACCGTGTCAAATATCTGATTACTGCGTTTTTTCATATCAACGGGTTTTTCGCTCACGAGTGTCACCTAAAAACGAATTTGTATCAGAGATGCTGAGCCGGAACTGATCTTGGCCGCGAGATTAAAAAATGTTTTAAAATCGATCGAGCTGCAATCCTTGTAAATACATCCCCATCTGCTTTATTTGACCGTTTCACCATTTCTAATTCAAGCATCATGGCCAAGTTTCATCGCGGATCAATCCGCGGGTCTGTAATTCTCGCACCGGTCATCGTTCTAGCGGGAGTTCTCGTGTCTTTCCTCATCTTCCAGTGGACTCCTTTGGTCCTCATTGCGGGGGCTTCGGTTATGGCCGTCAGCGTCGCGGGAACCGCGTACGTGAACAAGGTGAAGGTGGCCAGGTCTCGGCAGCAGATCGCGGGGACGATGGCACTTGTTCACAAGAGCAAGCTCCGGGCATTCTTGAAAAATCACAAGGACGTGACCGATCAAGGAACCCGGGAAATGCTATTCGACCTGGCGTTCGATTCCCCCGAAAAAGTAGACGAGTACTTTGCATTTCAAGAAGCAGTGCAAGCCATATACCTGATCGATGATGCCACGGGCGAGGTGCTGGTCGCGTTGTACCCGAACTACAGCGGGCTGGAGCGCGACGAGTATTCATTGGTCGAGCTCATCACGTGTTTCATCGAGCAAGCCGGGGAGACCGCTGCCGAGCCAGCCAGCGAGAATTTGCAGGCGCGATCCCATCATTTCGCGGATATAGGTAAGGAATTCTTCTTATTCAACGTGAACACGGGCACCACCCTAGCATTCGTTACCGATCAGCACGTGACGATGCCTGCAATCGTTCCACCGCGAGTTATCGCTATTCTCGAGCACGTGGATGCGATGGGTGCGATCTGGGACGAGAACCGGGTGTCGATCCTCACGGCCATGCTCGATGAGCATTTACCCTGGAGCGGGGTAACAAGTATTTATTCACCCTCGTCGATTATCGATCAGATGGAAGCGCGGCAGAGGGATAGCGGCGAGTCCGATCGCGATGTTAGCGATGAAATAATGGATGACCTCGCACAGCTAAGGCAAGCATTTCAAGAAAAAATATGATCACGAGGCAATCGTCATGTTCGACACATCCAAATACACGCCGGAAGAGCGGGATGGAAGCGCTGTAAAAAGCGCCATCGACATCGATAGCCTTGCAAATGTTTGCCGCGACAATGCTCCCTGGAATGATACCCGGGATTGGCACGATGTCGCTGGAAAAATCGTCGCCATTATCCAGGAAGAATGTCAACTCCACCGCAAGATCATGATTCCCCGGCTCTATTCCAAGATCCGTCGCCGTGCGGGGATGGAATCACAGCTAGCCTTGAGAATCGTGGAATATCTTGAGCGAAATCATTTTATCAAGGATAACTCGTCATTGCTGAAGTCCACGATCCTGGAAAACGAGCGCCGCAACAACATTTTTCAAGAAATCGTGAAATACCCGGGCACCTACTTCAACCTGCTCAAGGTCAAGACCGGGTCGGGGAGCAAAATCCTGGAGCACCACCTGACCGTGCTGACCGAGTTCGGGTTCGTTTTCGAAGAAACCATGAACGGCAAGCGCTGTTTCTTCCCCGTGACCGCATCGAAAGAGGACTCGTGGTTCCATTTCTTCTTCCGGCTCGATCCAACCCGCAAGATCATCGACGTGTTCTTGCAAAACGGTGACTCGAATCCGCCATTATTACATGATATTAGCAAGAAGACGGGCATGGCGTATCCTCTTGTCGTATACCACGTCAACAAGCTCGTTGCGAAGAATGTCATCGTGTTCCGTGAAGATATCGATCGCCGGGTCTATAGCCTGAGCAAGGATTTTCAGTCCTTCATCAAGCGGATACAGAACCTGGTCGCGTGAATGCTGCTTATTTTTGCTTTCGGAAAAATAACGATTCCTGGTTGATTTATATCCTTTTAATTTCACGAGACGATAATCACATCGACTCGTGATATCGAGAGAAGGCCAGCGAAATGAAGAATTACATGATTCCCTTTGGAGCCTGGTACGAACCTGGCGAATGCACGCTCTCGTTCCCCGACAACTGGGACATCACCACGCTCACGATGAAGGATGCCCCGGAAATCACGGGCACGAAAGTCATCGAGGACGCCATCGACAACCCGATCGGGACGCCCACCCTTTCCGAGTTAGCTAAAGGCAAGCGGAATGTTGCCATCGCCGTGGACGATATTTCGCGATCAACTCGGTTGGAAAGCATTTTAAAGGTGGTGCTCAAGCGGTTGAACGATGCGGGCATCCCGGACGACAAGGTAACGATCATCGCCGCGCTGGGCTCCCACCGGCCTATGGTAAGACAAGACTTCGTCAAGAAGCTAGGCAAGGAGATCTTGGACAGGTGTAACGTGGTCAATCACAGCCCGTTCTTGAATCTCGTGAAAGTCGGCGTTTCGAAGCTCGGCACGCCGGTGATCGTGAACAAGACATATCACGATGCGGATTTGAAAATCGCCGTTGGTGGTGTTGTCCCGCATCCTTTGGCTGGCTTTGGTGGCGGCGCTAAAATAGTCCTTCCTGGCATCTGTGGGATTGAAACTCTCGAGGCAAATCATAGCAGCGCGCTGAAAACCGGCACGGGTGCCGGCATCGGGCGCGTCACTGATTTGAGGCTCGACATCGAGGATGTTTGCTCGCAAGCAGGGCTCGATTTCAGCATTAACGTGATATTCAATTCAGCCGGCAAGAATGCTGGCATTTTCGCGGGGCATTATGTCCAAGCACACCGCAAGGCAATGGACCTCGCAAGGATAGTGTATAAAACGGAGATTCCGCAAAAAGTGAAATTTGACGTTGGGTTCTTCAACGCTTTTCCTGAAGACACGGAGCTTTCGCAATTCTTGAAAGCCCTCAATTTATACATGCTTTGCACGCCCATCATCGACCGGAAAGGAGTCGTCGTCATCATGACCGCGGCATCGGAAGGCCGGGGATACCATGTCTTGCAAGCAGAAACGGGGTCAGCACTGCAAATGCGAATGGACGAGTCAAATCTGCTCTGGCAGATGATTGGTCGGC
Organism: Candidatus Sigynarchaeota archaeon; assembly: GCA_030587525.1. Taxonomy (GTDB): domain Archaea; phylum Asgardarchaeota; class Lokiarchaeia; order Sigyniarchaeales; family Sigyniarchaeaceae; genus Sigyniarchaeum; species Sigyniarchaeum tengchongense. Next base: position 19,191 of record JAUQYW010000136.1, read on the forward strand.
GGCGTTTGGCTCTCTTTTCCCCGAACGTGACAAGGGCGGACGTAGATCATTTCTTCAGCAAAAATGTCTTGTTCAAGAAGGATTTCAGGGATCTCTTGCACGAAATCGAAGGCATCGTTGGTCCCAATCCCAAGGCTTGCTTGTTCCAGAACACACTGCAGCTTCCATAGCACGTCTATGTTGACAAGTAAAGCAACCACGGGATGATGATCGCCAGCACTAGCAAGGGAATGATGCAACAGTTCCGGCAAGAGTTGGTGGGCAATAAAAATCGCCGGGCGAGCTCCAATACTACTTTTTTCTGTTTCCACGGCCGCATCTCTATGAACGGCTCCATAGCGGCGCGGCTATCCCCGGCGAGTGCGTCTATGTATAGTAGGCCCACGTCCTTGAGTATCTCGGAGAACAATGCAAACCAGTCTCTTTTATCGAAGAATGACGGATCAGCATTGTATCCACAACCGAGCGGTTCCTTCGGGGGATGAGCGGCCCATTTCCTGACGAGCAAGCCCTTGAGCTGCGCGTCCATCTTCTCCACGTTCGGCCCGAGCGTTTTGTACACAGGATCGACGAGCTGCTTGTTGATGGCCATCACGAACGCAATCTCCATAAGCCCCGCATGGTGGTCCATGTTGATAGCCTTTAATTCCTCGTCTGAAAGCGGCTGCTGGCCCAGTCTTTCTATATATTTCGAAAAAACTGCTTTTGGATCGTCCATATATATTGTTTTTGCGATCCAATGGTTCGGGGACAAGATGCGCACATCCTGGTGCTTGTACTTGTGCATGATCTTGTTCGCGGCTTCTTCTATGGCGAAGGAGTGGGTCATCCCGTGGTGGACGGACATGAGCAAAACTTTACGGAAACCTGCTCGTACGAGGCCATCAAGGATTTGCTTGCAAAGCTCGTAAATTGTCCTGCGGGAATTGTTAATGGTCCCAGGATGGCCCCGATTCGTTCCCGTGCCGAGTGGAATACCCGGGAATTCCACGAGCGTGTACGTGTTGCTCGAACGCTCTTTCTTCAAGACATCCTTGAGCAGCGAGAGGGCAAGATAGCATTCGATGTAATCGGAGCTAAGCGGGAGATATTTCCCGTGGATTTCCATGGGGCTAATCGGGATGAGCACGATGGCACGCTCCTTGCCGGGCAATTCGATGAGTTGTTGGAAGTTAATCTTGTCATATTTGACGATCGTGAGGTTCTGGTCCACGTTCATATAACTTGCATCGGTCTTGAATAGATCCAAGAATTCTGGCGGAAAAACTGGTTTTTTCGTGTCGTCGCTCGATTTTATGCTCATCTGAAGACATCTCGGATTGATTTATGGAACAATGATCGTTTTTTATTTTCTACCTTCTCTATAAAAGATATAAAGTGGTATCGTGACCAAATATTGATTACAATCCGATGGGTGATAACGTGGCAAAACTAGTGCGTATCAATGCAAGGACGCGGAAGTCCAGCATCGAAGAAATGCCAGAAAAATACACGATGATGGGCGGGCGCGAGTTGACCTCCACGATATTGCTCGATGAAATCGACCCGAAAGCGGATCCACTTGGCCCCGGTAACAAGCTCGTGATCGCGACGGGATTACTCGCCGCGACGCCCGCACCCAATTTCTCGCGAGTTTCGGTGGGCTGCAAGAGTCCATTAACGGGCGGGATCAAGGAAGCAAACGTCGGTGGCAAGGCGGGCTTTGCTTTGGGACAATATAATATTCGTGCCATCGTTATCGAGAACTCCATCGTTGATGACAAGTTCCGCATCTTGATCATCAAGGACGATGGTTCCATCGCGTGGGAGCTTGCCGGGCAGCTGGTAAGAGCAGGAACATATGCAACGTGCAAGGCTCTAACGGAAAAGCACGGCAGCAGCGCGAGCGTGATTTCGATTGGCCCAGCAGGCGTGAACCGTATGCCCATGGCATCGATCGCCGTGCAAGACTTGCAAGGATACCCGACACGACATGCTGCCCGCGGCGGCCCCGGTGCAGTCATGGGTAGCAAGGGTCTCAAGGCCATCGTGATTGAACCAAAAAAAGGGTATACCGTGAAGTATTCGGATGCCACCACTTTTAAAAGCATCGTTGCGTCGTGGTCCAAGGATCTCAAGATAAGCCGCGCTGGTTTCAGCAAACTTGGCACGGCGATGACCGTGAGCATAAGTCAAACGCTCCAGGGATTGCCCACCAAGGACTTTCACGAGGGCACGTTTGGCGGCGCGGAAAAGATCGGCGGGGATCGGCTGCATGAAATCATCGTGCAACGCAAGGGTCGTTTCGGGATTCCATGCATGCCCGGTTGTGCGATACAATGCTCCAACCTCGTCATCGGCCCAGACGGCAAGCACGAGACTTCGTCTCTGGAATACGAGACAATCGTCATGAACGGGTCCAACTTGTTAATCGATGATATCGATACGATCGCGCGCATTGATCACGAATGCGATGATATCGGCATTGATACCATCGAGTTTGGATGCATGGTTGGTATGCTCATGGACGCTGGCAAGATCAAGTTTGGCGATGCCGGGGCGGTTTTTAACTTGCTGGATGAGATTCGCAAAGGCACCCAGACTGGCATCACGTACGGAAAAGGAACCTACCTCGTCGGGAAGAACCTAAGAATCGCCAGGATCCCAGCCGTGAAAAAACAAGGACTCTCAGCATATGACCCTCGCACGTACAAGGGCATGGGCGTCACCTTTTGCACCACGCCCATGGGTGCGGATCACACGGCCGGTGCCGCCATTTACAAGCGCCCGGGAATCAATCCCCAGCAAGATTACGGCGACGTGTTCGAGAAAAAAGGCAAGTTGGATCTGTCATTCGAGCTCCAGGTGCTCATCGGGGCGTGCGACATGCTCGGGCTATGCTACTTCGTCGGTCCAAGCATCGCCACGCTAGATCGCGCCGCGAAACTCATCACGGCCCGGTACGGGGTGGTTATCACGGCAGACCAGATCATCTCCAAGGCCAAGGATATGCTCAAAAAGGAGCTGGAATTCAATATGAAAGCAGGATTTACCAAAGAAGACGACACGTTACCCGATTTTTTCAAAAAAGAAAAGTCATCGCCGTCGGGACGGGATTGGGATTTCACCGACGATGAAATCAAGCAATTCTGGATCAAAAGATTGAAATAAGGCGAATTGCACTTAATTATTACTTCGATCTCGATACAAGGTTTTTATGGTTCTTCGGTTACCATGTAATGAAGAACGATGAAATCGGGATCCGCACCTGAAACTGATAATTGCGTTGAATGTCCCGGTTGAATTCGATCTAACAAGATTTATGGAGAGAGAATCATGGGAAAGAAAGCAAAGCCTGCTGCGAAACCAAGTGCAAAAACTACCAAGCCGGTTGGCCCGGCAAACTCAGCAAAGCCTGCAACGAAACCAAGTGAGAAAATCTCCAAGCCGGTTAGCGAGGCAAAATCAACAACCAAGAAGGTCTCATTTGCTGACGTAAAACCAATCGCCGATGCATGGGTAAAGGAATACGCGAATGCCTTGAACCAGAATGCGAAGTATGCACGAGCTGCAAAGGGATGGGGTGTGAGCTTCGATGGTTCATTGATGTTCGTGATGGAAAAAAGTGGCGAAGTCGATACGGATATCAATATCTTCATCGACTTGAAAGACGGGAAGTGTCTCGATGCTCGGTTGCTAGCACCTGGCGAAAATCCCCCGCGAAAACCGGGCATGACCTTGCGTTGCCCCTTGTGGATGTGGAAACAGGTTGCATTCAAGGAAATCGAGCCGATCTCCGCGATTATGCAAAACAAGATGAAACTCGAAGGGGACATGAAACTCGCCATGCGATACGCGTCAGCTGCGATGGAGCTGGCAAACACGGTTGAAAAAACCGACCGGACACTCTTCACGAAATTCAATATCGGCAAGGCATAGGAACCCAGATATTCACGTTCATTTGACCTAGCATTGCATGAAATTATCACTGTCGATATCGATGGCCGTGCATTAAAATAACGATATTCGCTCCTAAGAGCGATTTTCTGCTTGAGGATGCGACGATCGATTTATTCATCGTCATTTCTTTTCAAATATATCGTTCCCGTCGAATCGTTTGGTACTAAATGATGAATACCTATCCTTTTTTTATGCCCACGTCGAAGGGTATACAACAATGGAAGGGTTACGATCATGTCCATCAACGGCAAAATCTTGAAGATAGATCTGGCGGCAAAAAAAACCAGTTCAGTCGCCATAGATCAAAAAGAGTACAAGCAATTCATCGGGGGCGCTGGAATGGCAGCGCGGATCTTGTATCCGATGCTCAACGCGAAGGTGGAACCACTTTCTCCAGCGAATCCGTTGCTATTCATGGCAGGAGCGCTTGCTGGTACCTTGGCGCCGAACTTTGGCCGCCACGTCGTGTGCGCGCGATCGCCGCTGACAGGCATCTGGGGGGAATCGAACTGCGGCGGGACATGGGGCGCCGAACTCAAACTCGCGGGCTGGGACGGCGTGCTGTTGACCGGCGCATCGAAGGATTGGGTGTACATTGCCATCAAGGACGGCGACGTGCAGATCAAGGATGCTAAGGCATTGGTCGGGAAGCTGGTTTCCGACACGGAAAATGCCATCCGAACCGAGCTCGGTGATAAGAAACTCCACATCTCCAGTATTGGCCCCGCCGGCGAGAAGCTAGTCAAGTATGCTGCGATCATCAGCGATGATGGCAGGGCAGCGGGTCGTACGGGTATGGGCGCGGTTATGGGCTCGAAGAAAGTGAAGGCCATTTCTGTCATTGGGTCGAAAAAGCTGGAGATCAAGGATCCGGCCAAGTTTGACGAGGTTAAGAAACAATTGCAGTCGGAGATAAAGGAAAATTTCACGGCACAGATGTATGGCGAACTGGGTAATGCAGGATACGTCGATATGGCCGCGGTCACGGGCGATATGAGCTTCAAGTATTTCACGCAAGGCTCGTGGGACGGCGCGTACAGCATTTCAGGCGCGAGTATGAAGGA
>JAUQYW010000178.1 GCA_030587525.1 Candidatus Sigynarchaeota archaeon
CCCGCGCTCCTTTTCGCTGGTGCTCATCACGGGAATGAGGGAGTTCAGCGGCACGTCCATGAGATCAAACGTGATGCCGATCAGGATGTAGGAGATGTACGCGATCACGAGCTTGTTGAACGCAGCCAAGCTGGGCCCGAGCCATAGCAGGAGGTAATTCAAACCACAAATAATTGTGCCTAACACGATGTACGGGCGGAATCGGCCCCACTTGGTGTTCGGCAAGTGATCGATGATATATCCCATGATCGGGTCGTTGAGCCCATCGAGGACCCTCGTGATGAGGAACAACGTCGCCACAGCTGCGGGATCGAGCCCCACGACATCGACATAGAAGATCAACAAAAAACCGCCGATCAACGTCATGATTGGAATGTTGCCGACATTGACAGAAAAGTAAGCGAGTTTCTCCTTCCAATTAATGCGTGGTTCGGTGGCCTCGTTCCTATCACTATCAATTGCCATAAGGATCAAGTCACCATAGATGTTGATAATTGCATTGGATAGTTACACCAATTACAATTTCAGCATAGCTTAATTTTTCGGCGTCCTCGCCAATCGCCGCATCAGTTTTTATATTCAGATCAGCTATGAACAACTTGTTTTTCGATCGAGTTTCTTACGCCTACTCTAAGGAGGTTAAACCATGAAAAAGAAGATCAAATGCAGCATCATATTGCTGATCACGATGCTTACCGTGCCTTTGCTTTCTGCATCGCTGCCGGCAAGCTCTGACGAATTTAACGGGACGGGCGCTCGTTCATCGCAGTGGGTTCCAAAAGTGCCGGATAATATCGCACATACCGAGGACCTGGACGTGTTCGTGCTTAAAGACGGGTCAGTGATACGAATGTGGGACTTGCTCGATAACGGTGCCAATAAAATCATCTTTCCCGGGAATGAATCTTCCCCGCCGAACGCGTCGACCGGGGTCATTCTCGATATGGTCATCCGGGTCGCTGTAGTCATGCATGAAAAGGTTCCCTTGGAATGGGGGCCCATCACCAATTATCCATTACCAGGTATCGCGGATTATATCTTCAATGATGACGAGAGCATCGTGTCGCAAATTTTTGTCGAGGTCCAGGCTCTCGTGAACGCGTCGAGCGAGGTCGCGTCTGCCCGCACGGTCATACGGGCATACAAGGATTCCTTAGAAAATGTTCTTAGTTATGGCACGACGTATCAATTATACTCGAATACGGACGTGGGTGTCGGGGGCGGCAGGCGCCGTCTCACCATGCAATTCAGGGCATTCCCGGCGATCGACCGCGTGAAGTACGCGCTCCAATACTTGTTCGACAATTCCTTGGATGCCGGCGATGGTCTATTCCAGATTGATATGAATACCTTCCTCAATGCCCGGCACGCGAGCATCCAGATCTCTGCTGATTGGGACAACGAATGGGATGGTCAATGGGGCGAGAATGGCGTTGATGATTACTGGGTAAACGGGGTGGCGGAACACAACGATTATCGTTGGGAATACCAAGCGGGCATCATGGAGTATCAGCAGGGGCGAATATCCATCAACCCGGGGGGAATGAACCGGCTGAATTTCAAGGACGTGATTCCCTACGCGACACCCATGGGCAGTAGCCCCGGCGCGAATGAAAGCGCATTCCACATCACGCTCTATCACGGCAGCGAGATCGTCGGCGCGCGGCCAAATTTCATCAACAGCAATCGCGAGCGGTCGAAGTACAACCTTGACATGCTCGCGGACAGCGGCGAGGGCGCGAATTACCAGCTTCCACTCGACGCTCACTTGAACTTCACGGAGGGCCTTGTTCCAGCTGTCGTGACAGTAGATGTCTCCGCGAATAATTACACACTGCTTCCAGGGAATGATGTAAGCCTCACTTACAACGTAACAAACCATGGGCCTGGATCCATTTACGATGTTGACTTCGTGGATGGATTTCTGTTTCTCCCGGGAGGTTTTGCAATCACTCAAGGTGACAACAACACGAACGGCAACATCGATTATTTCTGGAACCAGATCTCGGCGGGCACGTCGGTCAGTTGCTCGGCGACCATCCATTGCAATCCAGCTGCAAATGGTTCGTATTTCGCGTGTTTCCCCGAGGTACGGTATGATCCAAGCACGTTCACGGACACTTCGGAATGGCTCGCGAATCCGATCATATACGACGACAGTTATGAAATCGACGGGGCTGTCGTGATCATCACGTGCAACGTCACGAGCCCGCTCTTGAAAACGTGGGCGCGCATCGCCGATGAGTCCGTGGATGTCGGAGACAGCGTGAACGTTTCAATGACCGTGAAGAATGTGGGAAACGCGAATGCCACCAACTTCA
>JAUQYW010000185.1 GCA_030587525.1 Candidatus Sigynarchaeota archaeon
AGCAAGTGCAAAAGGGAGTAACCTGGTCCTCTTATGTCCCAATAGTACAAGCCATAACTGAAGATCTAAGTGAAGAAAGATCAGTGCAAGGCGGAGGAATGACTACACCAAGCGTTTCCCTCATCGGTGCCATCGTGTATTTTTCCCACTTCGCATCGTGGGGCGGCAAGGCGTTGATGGGCGGGATTTTCTTGCTCATCTTCTTGCCGTGCTGGTACATTGCGATGTTCGGCGCGAGCGGCCCGCCAGACTTGTCCGCGTGGTTCCGACTTCCAGAAGAGTGAAATATAATGGACAACGCGCTACTGAAAAACCCGCGGATCGGCAGGCAATCCAAGGGCCGGGTTAAAACTTAAGCCCGCCGCACTGGTCTCCCCTAATTTGCTGATTTTAAATAATCAATGATTTAAATTTTACCATTCTTGTCTTTTTCGGCCTTCTTCCACTTGGCAAATTGCTCGTCGAGCTCGGCGATGGATGTCTCCAGGTCCGCGCTATCGCTCAAGTTGCTGAGCCGCGGCAACTGCAATGACGATGTGAATGCTTCGATCGCGAGCGGCGTCCGGAATTCACCTTCCATCATGCGCTCGTATTGCGCCGTAACCGACTTGCTCGCTTCCATGACCAGGGATTGTAATTTTGTGGCATCTTGGATCAATTGCTTAAACTCGTTGCTCGTTCCCGTGATCTTCACCAAGCGGGTGCAGAGCGTGTCGATCAGCGGACCTTCGTGCCCGAGCAACTTCATCGCTTCGTGCAGGGCACCTCTCGCGATGTAATCACGAACCTTGTTGTACATCGTTTCGACATTCGATAACTCGACGAAAAAGGAATTGATGTTGAAGTTGTCCCGGATCTCGCCGAGGATCGCCATATATTTCTTCACATTCTCCGCGTTCCCCTGGGCTTGTTCCCGCTGCACCTGCTCGTTCACGAGGGTGCTCATCAAGCTCAAGATCTTCTCTGTTTCATCGAATTTTTTCACCTCCTTGGCCTTGGCTAGCTCGGCGAACCGCTCCTGGTAGCGCTCGGTGAAGATGGCCTCGTGCACCTTGAACATTATTGCCGAAACACCTTCCCGCTTTGTTTCAGCTTTGCTCGCGAGGACCTCGGATTTGATCTTCTTGAAGCTCTGGATGACTTTTGTGTATTGGACAAGTTCTGCTTCCAAATCGAGGACCGCTTCATCGAGATTTCTTTCGTCCACGCTTTTGAGTGCACGCTCGTGCAATTTCTTAATGTTCTCGATCAAAGCTTCCGGGTCCGGCGATGAAAAGGTTCGGAGGCTCAAGTATTTCTGTAATTCCTCCAGGCGGCGCTTCTCGCGAGCGATAGCAAGGGGCTTCTTAATCATAGTATAGATGTGCAACCCGAGAAAGAATCCTGGCGTGCCACTACCCAGGAAATCGATGATAGCCACATTCCTCAAAGCGAAATCAGCTGGATAAAGAGAAACAACATACGCTGCGATGCCCGCGTAACACAACATAGTAACAAACATCGTCGACTGGGCTAATATCAGGAAGATATTGTTATTGACATGCTTTGAATTGAAGAATAGAGCCGTGAATATGACCGATAGAATCGCAACAAAAATGGTTCCATATAGTGCTCCGAATTCAGTGAATGTATTAGTAAAAGACGCCAGATTCCCTGATGTGCTGCTAAATCCACCGATAATGGAAATACTCGCGACGAGCAAGAAGCTCGGATTAAACCAATCGGCTATTTTATCCTTAATGAGCGCCATCTTGAATCACAATTCATTATTGCGAATGATTTTTGAAATGACAAAGCTTGCCATGTTTCCACAACATCATTTCTCGTGAAAGATAAAAAGGAGAGGGTCTTAACATGCCATTTCCCCCGTCGCACTTCTTTATGCTTTTATGCTGGTGTCTTGCGTGCTAGTAAAACTCGACCGCAACACATCAGGTCGATCCGACATAACTGCATCAGGCACGATACCACTGGCCACGGACGCCACGGAGCGCGTGCTCGCGGCGGTCAAGGGCCTCAAGGACAATTTTGACAAGCACTACGCCCAGATCGAGTCGGAGGTCAAGAAAAGCGTCAAAGGCCCGGTCAAGGCATTCACGATCGATGATGACATTCCCGTCGTGCTTTTTTCCACGTGAAAAAATTCTCGATCTTACTAGGCTTCCAATAATACGGTTTAAGATAGCCACACTTGTCGCACTTTATCATCTGACGTCGTCTTAAACCGATCCCAATTTTCACGTGAAAAAAGGCAATAATATCCAAATATTCGAATTGCTATCAAGATCATGGCGATAACAATGGGCAAGACTTTTCCCCTATCATTATCAGCAAAGAAGTTGTATATCCAACTGGTGGCAACGGACAATTGGCGCTCGGAAATCCAAGTGGAGATCAAAGGGCGAGGCCGGGAGAGAGGCGACCACCTCGAGTCCACCATGCAATTCCATTTCACGGGCACCGGGTTCCGTAGCGATTTGCTCTACGAAGGCACCATCGACTTGTCTCGGTGGGAGGATATAACGGCTGCCATCACCGTCAAGATTGCTTTGCATGATGACCCAGCGTTCTCCAAGGAACACGAAGTCTATTGTCGCGTCGAACCGCACGGTGGCGGGTTACTCCTCATTATGAATGAAAATGATCAGCTCGCGTGGTTTGGACCGACCAAGGGCAATTTGCGCCATGGATAAAATCTCTTTTCTCCTTCATACATTTCGTATTCGATACTAAATTGAGAAATTTTATAGACCTATTAGATCTTTCGTTCTAGCGCGTGGAATGGATCGGCAAGCAGCTCGCTGGGTTGCTCGGTTCGTGGTCCTTCCACCGCGAGCCATTTAAGGTTGGCTACTATATGTTGACCAAAGGCGGAACCCACGAGGTCCCGTCACACGGATGGAGCCGCACATGCAATCCTTAATGCCCAAAAACATAAAAATCCGGCTGGTAGCCAACGTTGCGATGACGGCGCTCGCTATCATGAATGCGATCTACGCCGCATGGTACTTGATAGAAGCTGGCTATTCGATATCGAATATTTTCAACCTACCACCACTTACGACTTGGCTTTTTGCCGCTGGCGCCGTGCTCGGTGCGGGGTTAGACTTTTTGATGGTCAAGATAGCGTGGATCCCATGGACACCGCGGAACAAGGTCAAGCAATTCGGGGTGGTTCTCGCGTTCGTCGTCCTGGTGTTGGGCGCGGGAAGCACGGCCTACACGCTCCACTGGCTCGTAACCAACCCCACCGTGGCTGTGCTTGGCTGGAACCAAGCATGCTGGTCGACCGGGCTCGGCTTGCTGGCCGCGGCGACCGGGGTCTTGCTCGTCGCCGGAACGATAGTCGGGAAAGGAAGTGCAATATCGAAAGTCCTGTTCCTCCTCGCTTTCGTTTCACTCGTCGCAGATATTATGCTGCTCATGCTTGTAAGCCAATTGTCCACATCCGCTTCGTGGACCGACCTCACTTGGCTCGGAGCCCCGGTCCTCGGCGCGCTGGTGACTTTCATCGCTTCATTCGCCATGATCGTGCTCGTCTATTATACCGGGGCGCACGGGAGCCTCGGCACCCCGATAACCCGACCACGGCATATTAGGATCGCTTTCCGCATCTGCAAGATTACGATCAAAACCCTGGCGATCATCGGCATGCTCGTCGTGGTTGCCTTCGCGAGCGAGCGATGGACGATGAATTATGCTCTAAGCCGCCTCAATACCGGCAAACCCCGCGCGTTCGCGCACGGGATGGATAGCAGCCTCCCGTTCCTCACTTACAGCGACAACACGTCAGTCTTGCTGGATAATCCCGACCGGGGCTTCCGGATGGAAACGTACATGACGCTTGGCACGAACATGTTCTATCCCTCCAGGCTGATCACCCCGGCGGACGAGGAAGCCGTGCCCACGTTGGACAGCGCCAATGCATCGTTACAACAGCAGATCCAGAAATATGCCCA
>JAUQYW010000181.1 GCA_030587525.1 Candidatus Sigynarchaeota archaeon
ATCTTCGATGCATCGTTTTTGCTCGTCATCGAGTTCATCGTAAGCTTGCTTTAAACCAAATTCTGAGCTGATCTTTGCGATGTCATTTGTTTCCGTATTATTGGTTACCGTCGAATTAATTCTCGAGTCCTTATCTGCAAATAATAATCGGAGGTTTTCATGACCAGGAGATCCGATTCTGGATTTCAAATCATTCAAACACGTCAACATCAGGCGCAGCTTGTTGTGATCATGTTTTTTATTCCTATCATTGAAAAAATCTGTCTTGTAACCGATCTGAAGTTTTCCATTTCGCGGCATATCATTGGTGATGCTATCCGCGAGGTTCCATTCTTCCGTATCACTATTCCAATGCATTTCGACCTCTTGCCCGCTCATCAAGACTGCCATCGAGACATCGATTCCCTCATCTCGTTGCAGGTTCAAGCCATACTCCAGCAAGCTCGTTTCTGGGATCCCGTGAATCTTCACCCGATTTCCAATCAATTCATAAGAGGCATCAACGGGATGTTCCAATTGGTAGAGTTCATGCAGTACTCCAGAGATGTGGGGGATGAGAAAGTTATATAAGAGCCTTTGCTCATCATCGGATTCATCCAAAACGCGATTTTTTTGAATAGTTTCTTGGATCTCCGCAAGAAATTGGTCGCACGAATATGCTTGATCAGCGATATCGACTATTTCATAGTTCATCCTCATCGTGAGAGAGCCGTCCTGTCCGCCCCAAGTGATGTCGATTTTGCCTTCTTTATATTTCACGTTTGCAGCGAATGCCAGCTTACCATGAATATCGCATAATTTCCCGGGATCCTTGACGGGATTGTTCTTTCTATCCTTGAAGTCCACGCGCAAGTTAGCGCTTGTTAACTTGTCGTCAATTGACTTTGCATCACTTGGCTTAGCATTCGAGAGAATGTTCAAGGTAAAGTTTTGAACGTGGCAGATATTGTTTAGAATCAAAAATCCAGATTTCATCGTTCTCCCTCATGATCGATGTGATTTTTCTTATAGACCTTGTTTTTCCATCATTTCGAGGAAGTTGGCGAATATATCCAAATCAAGTGGTTCTTCCCCGATTCCTTTACACCCGTGTAGAAGCTCGGGATCTTGTACTTATATGACAAGTCGAGCAGCCGAATCGTGAGTAATTTCGTCAGAGGGGTCAGGTCGAAGATAAGATCCTTGTCTTTTTGCTCAGCCTGGATTATTCCTTCTAGGTTTTTCATGAAGGGCGAATCTTCATCCCTGTACTCGTGGTATTCAGCTTCGATGATCGTGTCCAATCTTGCAAGCTTTTTTGCATCGTCAAGGTTGGAATCTGGCGTGGTGAAAGCAACGATCCTGCCGATTTTGTAATCCTCTTGCTCGAGAAGTGATTTGGCAACGGATGGCAGTGTCGATGATTGACCGAGCGCGCTATCCTTCCCGAATCCAGTAATAAGCGTGTAGGAACCTGGCTCAAGATTCAATACTCGCCGTGTTCGTTGAATTGCATTCGGGTTAATCGAAATCTCGTTCAAGCTCGCGTTTCCGACGTGGGCGATGGTTTTCTTGATGATGAATCGTTTTTTCTCCATAATATCGAGATGATATAATAATCCCGCGCCAGACATTCCCATTGCTTCCGCTAGGTCCTTTTGTTGGTATGGTTTTTCCAGGAGTAATTTCAGGATTCGCACTTGGTTCTCGTGAAATTCTTCCTTTTCAACAAGATTAAACATCTCTATCGCTGAGATAGATACCGCGAATTACCTATTTAATTCTTTTTCTAACCGCCGTTAGATGAAGCTTAGATGGTCGTTCGATTATCCATCAAATGGAAATAATCCCTCGAAAAAAGCATGAACGTGCTAAGCCGCGACGGGTGGGAAATCGTGCTGTTGCTGATCGATCCCTAGGATAAATCCATACGAATATTGCTACGAAGGGCATTGCTTCTTGCTTGAGCAAGTCAAGGGGTTCCCGCTTTAATTCCCGGAATCCAGGTTGATCCGCGTGACCATGCTGATTGTTTACACTATTGTTCGCGCTCTTTTATTAATACAATCCGAGCAAGTAGTGATTGCTCTTGCTTTGGGAAATCGCGAGTCGAAATGCCCCGAACACGCACGGGGAGCCCATCCCGCGGCGCCAAGGCTGGCCATTCCTGGTGGGAAGGGCATTGTATCATTTTCAGTGATCATTAAAGAATAGCCCCGTTACCAGAAATCATGCACGCACTGCGAGATATTGCTCCCAGAATGCACAATAATTACCATACCACCGGTTTAATCGATTTATCTCCCGGAAATAGTACGAGATCGCACCGCATGCAATGCCATCGTACGGTTCCTTTAGCAAGTCAACCTTCCACTCGCATCGTTTCTGCCAAATCTTGTCAACATGCGCGGGAAATAACGCGAAGTTTTTATCAAACACCCGGTAATCCGCGACGCGTTGTCCGCCATCGATGGTCCTCATGCGCCGCTTGAATGACCGATAATATTCAATGTGCTGGTGCGAGTTTTCCATCTTGTTGTTGGTCTTGGGAATGCGGGGATCTCGTTGCCACGCGATGATCTTTGGCAACGAAGTCTCGATGTTCTTGAAGCAGCGGGTAAGAATCTTGTCCTTGGCACGATCCACCATCGCTCGCAAGATTTCTAGCGTGATGTACGTTCTTGTCTCGTCCGGACTATCTATCACGTCATAGAATCGCTGCTTGAGTGCCATGTATCGAGCAGGTAATCGTTTGAAAGAGTCTTCTGGAATCCCGGCGAACAACTTGATTTTTTTGCACACGTTCCACTTCAGATGCAGCAAGCATCTCGCCAGCGTTATCTTGTCAAATCCACGCGTGTGGAATAACCCTCCCAATGCATTAGTTCCGTCCATCACGAGCATGTTTATCGAGAGCTGTCTATTTCGCTTGGCCGCGACCAACAGATTCCTTCCTTGTAGACGGCCAAGCCTTGGCGAGACCCGGTTTCCGGGGATGAACCCGGTCACGACATCAATCGTGGAAAGATCATAACATTTGACGCCCCGGATTCGCATGTGAATCTCGTCATATGCCCAGTACCCGCTGGACGGGACTGGCGTTTGCTCGAGCATCTCCCGCAATGGTTTTGCGGCAATATTCACCCACCGCACGATGGTAGATTGCGATATTTTCACGTTGAAATCCGTGATAAAGGCACGCTGGATCTGGACAG
>JAUQYW010000190.1 GCA_030587525.1 Candidatus Sigynarchaeota archaeon
TTGCCATTCATCTTGGCAATGCAACGTTTCAATGAACTCCCGATCGCGGAATATAATCAAGAAGCCATTGACTTGATCACGAAATATCGAATCCCGTGGAACTTTGCCAGCTCGAAATTCGGCAAGCAGAAATGGATGTGGAATGCTCTTGCGCCGAAAATGCCGATCATGGCATTGTTGATGAACCTTCGGAATATCCTGGAAGCCGGTGCTGACATCACGCCGGTCGTGAAGCAACTCACGACGGAAGAGAAAATCCAGCACTCGAAGCTCTTTCCATTCCGGTTCTTGACCGCGTATCGTGCCGTGAATGGCAATCATTCAACTGGCATGCCTCGGAATTTCACCACGATCAAGGAAAAGAATGCCGATCCGTTCAACGTGAAAAAAGTAGCCAATGCGCTGAAAACGGCAATGCAGCTCGCGTTGAATAACATGCCAACATTCACCGGCAGGACATTGATCGCTGCGGATAACAGCGGTTCTATGTGTAAAGCCATTTCCGATAAATCAGAGGTACATCTGAAAGACATTGCTGACACGTTCGCTGCGATGGCAAACCACATTTTCGAGGATGCTATTGTTTCGACGTTTGCTGATAAATTCAGAATCGTGACGACGAGTGATGACAAGGATATCCTGGAGAATGCCGAGAAGATTCGTGGCACGAACGTTGGCGGATCGACAAATGGCTACAAGGTATTCGAGTACCTGCTCACCGGCAAGGAAGAAAATGACGATCCGTATCAATTGGCTCGCAGGCTCGTCTCGCAATACAACACGCGACATGATTTCACGAGCAAGAAAGTTGCCAGAAATCAAATTCCGGTGGATCGAATCGTCATCTTCACCGATCAAGAGCTGTGGGACACGAAATTCACGACGCACGTGTTCGAGAAATACAAGGAATACGTGAAAGCAACTGGCAAATCGCCGTTCGTGTATCTCGTGGATGTTGGTGGCTATGGAGAAACATGCTTCCCGCCTGGCTTGCCAAACGTGTGCATGATCAGTGGCTGGTCGGAAAATCTCTTCAAGTTCATCGATCAGTTCGAGAAAGGCATCGGCACGCAAGTCTCTCATATCAAGGGATTACAACCCGGAACGGAGATGCATCGTGAT
Source organism: Candidatus Sigynarchaeota archaeon (assembly GCA_030587525.1). Classification (GTDB taxonomy): domain Archaea; phylum Asgardarchaeota; class Lokiarchaeia; order Sigyniarchaeales; family Sigyniarchaeaceae; genus Sigyniarchaeum; species Sigyniarchaeum tengchongense. The sequence goes on from JAUQYW010000190.1 coordinate 1,123, forward strand.
GAACCCGAAGTCGAGCAACCAGAATAAAGAAGTGCTCTGCGGCAGCATCGATGCAACCGTCGCGAAGGAATTCAAGCAAAAGGTTGGCGTGATATATGGTGCCACGAAAGGCGCTCTCGGGAAAGCTCTTGAAGAAGCCGTGAAACAATGGCTCGATGCTCGCGTTGAAAAGCGAACTGAAACAACAGAAAAGCCCGAGATGAAAGCAGCTATTTTCGGGCAGAGCGATCTTCACCCGCCAGATCGAACTCGTGAATGAGTCAAGCAATTAAAATTCTTTTTCTTTTGATAAACACAAATTGATTTGATGAATTGATGCCAAGTAGCAAAATCATCACGGCAGATGATCTTGAACATTGCCCGCACGAATGGTGCAATTTCAAAGGAGAAGGAATCGGCATGAAAATTCATCTGAGTAGATACCATTCTCCGGTTAAAGACAAGAAACGGTTGAAAGAACGCCTCGTGAAGATCGATGATAAAATTAAAAAGAATGAAGAAAAAATATCATCGTTGCATCAAGAACGTGAAAAAACACTTCAATGGCTCAAGAACACGTGAATCAGATCATCATCTTACTTTCTTGCATTTTGGTCGCTCTATTTCGATGAAATTTCCACTTGCCGGGTTTTCTGCCTCGTGATGCGACAAATACATCCCGGCATTTTTCAACATCTTGATGATTGGCTTTGCATCCTTGAGATTCGTCACGATCAGGTCACTACTATCCTTTGCTCTTAATTCTCCGTGAACAACCGCCATTGCAGAATCATGACAATAAGAAATCACGTTGACCTGGATGAATCCAAGTCTCTTCAAGTCAGCAATGATCGAATTACCCTTCTTCTTGACGCGTATCATCATGACAGTCATTTACATTCACCATCGTTGGTTGAACATCGATGCCGTCATTCATTAAGATTTCTAATAAAATCATTAACATCAAGATCGTGTTTTAAGCGATCTGTAATTTTGTCATTCTAAATCAATTAGAATCTCGATATAAATCAATATCGTTCAATTCGATATCAAGATT
>JAUQYW010000281.1 GCA_030587525.1 Candidatus Sigynarchaeota archaeon
TGGAGACCTCTTCAGTAAGGAGGTCAGACACGAAACGACACCCGACGACACGCATGCGGAGATTCGTCCAGCACTCGTGAGCATTCCCGGCGACGCGCTTGATGCGGTCGTGCGAGCGGGTTCTATGCTCGAAGCGGCTGGGGATTTCAAAGATGCTGCGGCGCTATACAATCATTTCATTATAACGCTGCGATTGCACGTGCTATTACCAATCGGGCCCTCCGAAAGCGACAAAAAAGCGCACGAGGACGCGCCCCCGAACAAGGAATTGCTCGATTGGCGCGTGGTTCGGGCGAATGCCGCAAGATTCACGCTCGCGTGACCGTTATTTCTTTCTTTTCCACCGGGAATTTCCCATCAAGAGCAGACTGGGATCATTCCCGGCATTTTCACGCGCGATTCATCATTCCAGACGGGCGGGATTTGTCACTGCATTGATGAAACCTAGACAAGAATTGACTTGTTGCGCAAGTGGTGTAACCAACTCGGAATGGTGTGACCACCTTGATATTAGAATGGTCATAATAATGGTGGGATAGAATATGACTCTGCCTTTGATTACTAAAGTTGTGACCAACAATTATGACCGATATGATGGTCAACATGGTCACTTGATGCAGAAAAATCCCGGAAGACCGGGTCATGCGAAGGATTTTTATACTGCAAGGTTATGACCATCTATTGATGACCAGGAAGAACATGATCGACAAGCTGATTAAGTACCGGGACATCGCCCGGGCGCACGAGGCGCGGGAAGGCACCATCGCGGTGCTCGCGGAGCGGTACAACGCGTCGACGCGCACCGTGCAAGCAGCGATCAAGCACAGTGCCGATGAATGGGAGACTCAAATAGCTGATCTAGCTCGATCATCGAGGATAAAGCCATCCCCCGAGGTGTTCGAGTACAAGGTTGCCATCATCACCCCAGTCAACACCACGACAGGCTCGCCGGCGCACGTCGTGGAAGTCGAAGGCAAAGCGGGCTTGCGCCGGGTGGAGGGGACGATCGGCGCCGCCATGAGCGAGCTGGGGAAGGAGGGCTGGGTCGCGTCGGTCTTGTTGAGCGACCCGAAGGAGCCGAGGAAGGAGGTCTTGCTGCGACGAATGGTCAATTTTCACGGGTACACATCTTGACGAGAGTCATGGTTAGAAAAAAGCGTGAAGACCTCAGCAGCTCGTCTGTTATCATATCATCACTTCGTCGGTTAAATGGTAGGTCATTAGACTTAGTTCATAAATGTCATTTCGTTTATGGTTAGTTGGACGTGTATTTAAGCGTGATTTTTAGTCGCCGCACTCGAACTGCACTAAGCTCGATTGCAACGAGGATGGCAACCATGACGCCAAATGCTGCACCGATTTCTCCCCATGGCATCGTGAACAGCACGGGGAACGCTGGGATGAAGGGTAATGAACCGATCAAGATGCCCGCGAGCAAGAAGCCGGTCAGGAAGCCAATAGAGAGACCGATAAAGCCCCCGAGCATGTCATCGATGCCGGTGATGCTTGCCGTGATCCGCACCGAGCGTCGCTTGATCGAAGGAACCGGGTGCTGCTGCAGCACTGCTCCGATGAATGCTGATGGCCGGGAAGTCGCGGCTGTTGCCATAACGGTTGCTGCTACCATGCTTGTGATGCTAATCACCCAAGACATAACAGAAGTGATATCTGCCGCGGCCATGATGGTCTCGATCGCCGGAGCGACGAGCCCGGCAACCTTGACTTGCACGTCGTGGAACGGCAACCCGGCAGTCGCATGAGCATTGCCGAGAGCAGTGATGATCTGCGATGGAGCAAGACCTCTTCCTGCAGCGATCAAGCCAAGCCACGCGTGTCCCTCGTCAAACCGGGTCATGGTGAAGAAAGCATCTCTCGGTGCAATGGCAGTCATGTTTTGCGTCGCGAGGTATCGAGCGAGGGCGCGGCCGATGCGCGCGGCGAGGTCCGTGGCGTTCGCAGTGGCAGGGAGCTGCAGCCGGAACAGCGTGGCATAATCGAGCGGGTTCGCCGCGAACTTGAAGGTTGCATTGCATAAGCTGGTGGTGAGGTAATCGGTACTTTGCTCCACGATCCATGGCGGAGCCGTGGTGTTCATCAAGCGCGTGGCATTGATGGCGGCCACGATGTTGCCGAGCACGGCCGTGGCGTGGTCTTCCTTCGCGATGATCACGGCATCTTGCGTAAGCGATAACACGTCGGATAACCCTTCGATGTTCTTGGCCTTGATTAGTCCTGGGTGGTAGGGGTGAAACGACAGCGACACGGGATTCGAGACCATCGGGGATCCCCGGTGCCAGATCCCGTCTTGCACGTAGTCATGAGCAGTGTTGGCATCGAGTGTTGCTACGACGGTAAAGCTGACCTCGCGGCCATAAATCAAGCAATGGATGGAGTCACCCGGCTGCAGGTGATACACGGTTTGAAGGCGAGGATCCCCGGTCTGGATGTCAGGCGCGAAAGCTGTGGCGACCGACGGCGCGATGCACGGCAAATCAGGTTGGTTCTCGCGCCACCATTCCAGCACCGACACGATGTTTCCTCGAGCGGATGCGGGGACATCGCCATGCACGGCGGCAATGCGCACCCCTGAAAAGGATGCAGGCTTGCTTGTATCGATGGCGACGAGAGACGCGTTCCACGGATTCCAGCGGTTCGCTGTCGCGTTAACCCGGTCGAAATCAAGGGCCCGGTTATTGTAAAACTCTAGCAAGCATGGCCATGGGTCGTTCACCATGTCCACGACATCGAGCACGGTACCGTTCGCAAGGTACGGGGCGAGAACGGCCCCCACGGCGGTACGGTTCACCGGGAACCCGACCGTGCCATAATAACCGGGACTTATCCCGTCGATGTACGATGAACCGGCTTGCCAATACTTGCTTTTCAAGAGGATATCGGCGCCGTGAAATGCCGCGCTGGTCGCCGCGAGATACGTTGCCCACGAGATGATCCCGCAGCCGGTGACTTGGTCGGAAGCCACGCTCCCGAACGCCGAGGTCAATCCCATGGTCCACGGAAATCCCGGCATCACGTCGACGTACGCGGCTATCTCCACGTCCATCGCGACGCCATCGAGCACGAGCCGAACTCGGTCGCCTGGTTGTTTCCGCAATACTGGTTGTAGCTCGTCGCTTAAAATGATAGAACGGCGCGTGTTCAGCGAGGCCATGATGGTGTCCAAGCCCGCGCTGGCTGGTGCCGAGAACTTGTAATAACTGCCGGAATTGACAGCAAGGTATGCCGATGGATCGATGATACCGATCTTGACACCGCCGATGCCAATCGGCAAGGTTTTCCATCCTGCTCCATCGATGGTCGCGCCGATGCTTGCCCAATTGGCCTTTTGCGTTTCGTAATCCACGGCGATCCGATACCGGCACGCGTTCGAGATGATCGCGGCACTGTCCACGGTCGTGGTTGCCATGATGGCGGCCAATTCACCAGTCGTGTAGATCATGTGGTCATTTCCAAGAAACGATGCTGGGTTACCAAGTGCCACGTCCCCCCCCGTGCTTGTCCTTGCTCCGAGTGTTGCCCCGGCGCGCAAGCTGGCATTCAGCACAAGGCCAGTCACCGCACTCGCGCCGACTAGGACCACGATGCCGATCACGAGGAACCGGGGACGACGATGCATCGTGGCAGCAATGTCCCGCCATATCGCTGGTCGCTTCACGTGAAGTTTACGCCGGATCCCGGGCACGGCATACAAGATGAGCAAGACAGAAGTACCGAGGGTGATGGCCGTCACGCTACCCGCGAGAAGAGCAGGAATAAACGATAAAAGCCTTGATTTCACGTGGTGGTTCTGAAATTGCGATGCTTGGAAAAGACTCCCTACGATGGCGAGGATAACACCGATTACAAGCAATAAAATTGATGAAAATCGAGCACGCCCCGCATCATCTTTCGATAGCTCCAGCTTGAGCTCGGTGCGCTTCGCGGGTGCGAGGAAGATTATCGATGCAAAACAGCACGCAGCGATGACTGTGCCGCCAGGAGCAATGGGTTCCATCCAAGTGTGGATACTCGAAAAAAGGAGATTGGCGAATTGCACCATGATGATCACGAATATCGCCGCGCTCCCGAGCAAGATGGCGGCGCGCGTGGTAGAGGCCAGTTTCCACTGGTTACTCCTGCCCGATGCGTACAAGATTCGTTTGCGATGCTCGTCATCACACCGGACGTGATAGAGAATTAGAAGAACGGAAATGGAAAGGGGAATCACGAACATCGTGGTGATAATGACGGAGAGCCACTTGATCATGGCTTCCAAATCCGCCGAGATGAATATGTTCGCGTAGAGAATGGCTTCTTGTAAATGAGGTTGCAAGAGGAGCACGAGGGCCACTGCCGTGACTGCCAAGGCCACGATGATCGCCGAGAGCATCCACGCGAGCCGCAAGCCCTTCAGAGACTTAATTCCAAAAATACCGATAGATGCCGGACGGCGAGGTTTTTTTCCTTGGCCATCGGGAATCTTTGCTTGAATCAATGCCAATGCGTGGGCATCATCGCTGCATGAATGTCGCAGCATCTCCGCGTCGCTTGCATTGGCCGGGGCGCTAGAAGAATCCCATAGCGCGAGTAATTGTCGCTTCTCGTCGCGGAGCCGTGCGTGCAAGATCGGGAATGACCGCGCTTCGGTGCGTTGCAATTCGTTGTCGATGACTCGGCAGCAATCGGCGAGGAATGGGCGACGTGCAGGCATGGGAGGCGGTATTTCGGATTGAACGGCGGATGGCGCTGGTGCAAGCATGATGACGGCGATCGCGGCGCAACCGAAGATGCAAGCTTCGTTCGATCCGTCCATGAAACCCGGGCGGCTGATAAGCGCGGCGATGTGCGCGCGCCACGATGCACGCGCAACAGCGATAGGGGTCATCGTGTTGCAGATCGTGGTGTAATGGCTATCGATGAGTCGAATCGATTCGATCGTCCGGTCGTTAATAATGGCGGGGCATGCCATAACATGTAATCGTTCGAGTACGGGGACGAGCTCGTTCACGTCAACGGAAGCAGCGACGTGTGCCAGCAGGGGATTTTTTAGGACTTGGACTATCATCCCGAGGATCATCTCCAGCTTCACGTGTGGCGCGCCCGGGAACTTATTTGGTGATTTCGCGCGATCGATCATAGCGGTGAGAAACGCGCGCGGGGCATTTTCAATTATGCGTGCATCTTGGTCGATGCGCTCGCCAGTCTCGTTCATGTGGTCGATCGCCGCTTCGAGGGCGTTCTTGAACGCGTCGTGTTCCTCGGCTTTTTTCCCATACATGTCGATAGCCATGTGTAACCAATCACGGAGGCGAGCTTCTGGCCAAGCGAAGCGTGGTTCCGTCGCTAAGCTTCCGAGCAATGCGGAGACCGTGGAATCCCAAGCATTTTCCAACAGAGGCGAGATTGCCGTCACGAATTGCATGAGCGCGGGCACGATCGCTGAAAGCCGCGCGCTAGCACGTATCCTTGTTTGCACGGCATCGGGAATGAGTGGCGCGATTACCTTTCGCGCGGAGTCGAGCCACGGGTGCTTGTCATCCACCGAAAATTGCATGAACGCGTTGATGTTATTTCCCGCAATGACATCATGGATAACCAACGGCACGATCATCGTGTTGGCGCACGTCACGAACATGGGAATCCCGTCTGGTAGCGCCGTGCTGGCCCTGCATGTTAACCGGAACGCGAATTGATCGATTCCCGGAAATTCCACGATGGATTTGGCATCCGGCGACGCGGTCGTCGTGATGTAGCTCGCTGGATTCTCCTTGATACCATGCGTGCCGACGAAGTCGGCATGATCTATCACGATGCCGTTTTTTCCTGCCAAGTCCCTTAGCGCTGCCATGATTTCGAGGCGAGGAATGATCTGTATGCCTGGATACCTGGTTAATTTATCGAGCGTGAGATCGAGCCCGCGAACTGGCGAACCCACGAGGTCACCGAGCACGGCTGGCAGCAAGCCATCGACGAGCACCATCTTGGTCAAGATCTTGACCAGATCTTCTTGAATTTCTTGCCGAGCATAGTTCCTACCTTCGATGCGAAATTCGATACCGCTTCCAGCCAGATACGCGTGGAGCAATTCAATCGCATAACACGTGGTCGTGTTCTTTTCATCAATAATCGCTGTTTTCACGAGATACTTCTCGTTACTATACTTTTTATCTAATTTTTCGATGATAGCACGAGGAGGGGTTGAAGAAGTATTAATCAATGTCGGTATCTCGCATTGTTTTTTTGATAGATGCGTGACGAATGACTCACTATCCACGATCTCGATACCTAGCCATTTGCCGCTCACAGCGCATTGATATGCGTGAGCGACGATGGTGGTGGCTTGAGTCTCGATCATCCTCTTCTCGTGTAGTCTCCACCCCCACGGAGTTATCGTGATCGTTCCTTCCGCGATCGTCAGTGCCCCTGATTGTTCGAGCTCATCCACGACTTGCTGGAGGAAGTGTTGCTCGTCATGGACCCGCTCGCATAATGTCGTGATGGGGATGCCAGATTCCATGGATGCACTTTCCAGCACGTAATCGTGGAATGCTTGCGCTGGTTCGAGTCCCATGAGTTGGACGAGCACGACATGCTCGAAGATAGGCATTGCAACTTGCGTGCTACTTAATCGTGTACCCGAGAACGTCATTGGCGTTCAATTTTCCCCCGTTGTCTTCTATGAATCCGATGATTTCCTTGAATATTCGCTGTCGATCAATCTGGTCCACTTGCTTTCCCCCCTTTTCTTGCACGATGTGCGTCGGAACTTCTATGTACGCCTTTGACCACTCTGACGCCGATCCCACGATGATGAGCGTGTTTCTCGCCCGTGACAAGGCAACCGTGATGCGGTGCCTGTCCTTTGCAAACCATGATGGATCGGTGGTGGTCAAGTTCAAGATCACGATGGCTGCTTCCTTGCCCTGGAACGCGTCGACCGTGCCTGCTACCACGTCATCGATCGTGAACGCTTCGACATCCTTCTTAGTGAATGTTTTATTCTCCAGATCCTCCATTTCTGGCGCTGTATCTATGGTGAGGTATTTGCCGAGAATATCATCAACGACGGTCTTCAATTCCTCGGTTTGGTCGGCATATAGCGAGATAAGCATGATTTTCTGCTTCTGTTTCGGATTCGCCACGAGTTTTTGCACGAGCTGATCAAGCACGTGGCGTGTAACCTTGAGTTCATAAAGATTGATGAATGAATGGCTACCCGGCCGCTGGTAAGCCTCGTTCGTGATCCAACCACCAGGTCCGGGCTTCACGGATTCCAGTGGCTTGCCGGGCGGGAGCAATTCGCTCGAAAGTGCTAGCAAGAACCGGGACGTGTCGATCCATTGCACGTTCATCCCATGATCGCGGCATCGGGGCAGAAGATGATTATTCTTGTAGTATAAAACGGCATTCGGGCGATCAGCATCGTTTATCCCCGAGACGAGCTGGAACTCCGCTGGATACATGAGGTTCACGATGCGCATGATCATGCTATGCATTCGATAATTAGTCATCAATGCGGTCTTGATCTCCGCGGGCGCAGCCTCGAACAGCTTCTTGAAATAGGATTCCTCGAATAGCTTGGCAAATTCATCGTTCAAATCCTTCATTTTCTCGTCTTGCTCGTCATGCGGAATTTCCCTGAATAAAGGCGGGAGTTGGTAATGGTCGCCGACGAGGATGACGAGCTTGCCGCGCAAGGCTCCTTCAACGATCTCGGGAAAAGTGGCTTTTGAGACCTCATCAATGATCACGACATCAACGTCCCGCATGCCATAACCGATATCCGCGAAAGCCCCGTCCTTGCCTGCAACATGACACGTGCACCCGATGACGTTGATAACCCTCTTGTAATATTGGGCTACGCGCTTTTCTTGCTCCGGCGCACGCTTCCCCTTGTTAGTGATTACATTGTGCAAGACCGTGATGAATTTCTCATTCGCTGCCGAGTTCTGCGTGGTCGCAAGGACGGTTTCCAAGTTCTTGTAGAAAGTATCTGTGAAGTTTTGATACACGACGGGCTCGAGAAAGGGTCGGCCTTCCTTGGTCACGCGCCCGGGTTCGCCTCGCCGCAGCGGGAACACGCCCGGGCGGAACTTTATGGCGTGGAGCACGTTATCGACGGCTACGTTCGTCTGCGAAAGCACGAGTACCGTCTGGCCTCGCTTCACGAATTGATACACCGCCTCCGCGATAAGCGTCGTTTTCCCGGCACCACCTGGGCCGAGCACGAGATACAAGTCGCGAGCCTTGAGCATGCCGAGCAGCGCGTGTCGCTGGTTGACATCATCCCAGACGCGCGGGTCGTGCAAGTCATCCCTCGTCATATCGCCAGCGGAGACATGGCATCTTGCGGCCTTGGAATCAACGAGGAACCGTGGCAAGTTCGGGTTGGCTCCCGCATAATACAGCAACCTCATCAATGCGTATCGCTGGACAATGGCCGGGGCAATCTCGAGCCAGACATTCGTGATGAGCATGCCATGCCCTGCAAAATCCTTTATGTTGAAGGTGTCCTGGTCCTTGATGCCAACGAGCACGTCGACCTTGCCTTCGTCCCGCGTTTCGTGGAATTCCTTCACCTTCCCGACATGCACGTACTCGAAATCAAGCCGGGTACCGTTTTTTTGCATAGCATCTCGATCCCAGGTCATCGGCAGCTGCTCAGGAATACCGTTTTTCACTTTCTTGACCTTCACGAAGGAAACATCTTGCCCCGCCATCTTGCGGATCTCGGCGATGATCTTGGGATCGTGCATGCAAGACACGATCAGGAGGTGCCCTTTCCTTTCAACCTTCTGTACACGTACCCCGTGCTCATCCTTGGCCATGATGCTATTCACGAGCACTCCCAGGTATTTCATATGGTCTTGCACGATCCCAGCTAAAACTTGGTCATACGAAGGAAAGAACTTGGGGTCCTTCAACAAATCGATACGGGTATCGGTCATCGCGTAACCGCCATACCGGCCCTTGCTGACTAGCGAAGCGACCTTCACGGCTCGCTCCAGGACGCGCTGTGGTTGGACGGGGCTAAAATACATGTCCGTGAACAGCAGTCGGCATTCCTTTTGCTTGACGACCATGCAGAGCTGGTAGCGCTCGGACTTCCCGGTGGGGGTTCGATAGAATACCGTGGTGCGATCCGCTTCTTTGCTGCCAGGTGGAAAGCGAAGAACCCATTTTGCACGGGTTTCCAGCGGCACGACATTGAAATCTTGATCGTAATGCGCGATGTTCTCCATCAGGAACGTGTGCTTGGCCCCTTGCTGCCCCTCCAGGACTTTGCCTTCCATAAACAGCTCTCTAATGAAGTAATGAATGCTGCTTTCCTCGAAGCCGGACTGCTTCAACACGTCAAGAAACCAGGGCCAATCGGGGTTGGTCTTTTTTTGGGTGAAATTGCACCCATCGAGCTCATTCCCGAACGCGACGAATGCCAGCTCGATTGGATTGTCAGGAGCATCTCCGGGTTGGCGTTCTTCATCCGTCGCGCTCATGGTTTCTCACTCGTCTTGAATGTTATTCTCATTATCATCGTCATCCTACGTGCTCTTTCCTTCGCTTTCGCCATTCTCGTCACCATTCTTCGCTCCATCATTTAAATCCGCCTTGGCTACATGCTCTTCATTCACTGGTGTTTGTTTTTTAACGGGAACTTTAAGTGATTCCCCCGGCTTGACGATACCAGCGCGCTCGATGAATCGCTTGATAACAAGCGGCGTGTTGTTGCCGATGTATGCTTTGGTAACTTCCGTGTCCGCGTGCTCCCCGTCGAACAAGAAAAACCGCGATAGATTGGCAAGATAGGTCCAGATCGTCGTGGCGAGGTCTCCCGTGGCGTATGGCTCGTCGAGCACGAGATCGACGTGGGCGACGTGGTGGGACGGCAGCGATATCGCGGCCCATCCCATGGGTCTCCGGCTCGGCGTGGTTACCTCGAGAAATCCTGCTTTGTCTTCAGACGGGTAGATCGCGGACAAGACATCGTGCGCGGTGCATTCCCTAGCTTTGTATGCAGCAAACACCCGCTGCTGGCGCGACGAGAGCGGGATTATCTCCTTCCGGCGCAGTATGGCGATGATGCGGGACACGAGCAGCTCCGCGACGACTCTTTTTCGCTCGTCGATCTGGTGCACGAGCACGTGCCTCGCCGGCTTCCCGCCGTTCGAGAACCCGCTCGGGTATCCCCGCAGAATGTGGGTTCTCCCTGTGAACCGTCTCGCTTCCACGCTCGCGGGCGTGCGCACCTTCTCCCACGAAGCAGGGTCACACGTGGGGCACCACAGTCCGTCACGCACTTGCGCCGAGGTAGCAGTAAATTTGTGATAACGCTCGCACCGCCATTCAAGGGGGGTCTCGTGATCGACATACGCGGGCGATACAAGTTTTCCATCCAGGGTTCGTGCAAAATCTGCCAGATCATCATATGCCTCTTGCTGCTGCATGGTCATACGATTGGCATTATCCGCACACACCTGGCACCACGCGCCGCGAGCCACGTCGGGCAGCGAGGCTCGCCACTCGTGGCCTTCCGAGCATTGCCAGACGAGCGTGTAATGGCGCTTGGGATACCATGTAGACAAGCACTTGCCGCCCCGCCCAGCTGCGATGGTCCTGGCACGGTCCAGGTTCGACTGCTTCCCGCGGTCAGGTAGCGCGCATGCGCGGCACCAGGAGCCCAGGATGATGCTACGCGGTATCGCATCCCATTCATGACCGTATTTGCAGCGCCAACGAAGCTTGGTCGAGGCATTCACGTACTGGTTGGATAGACATGCGCCACCTTGGGCTCGCGCCATCGCCTTAAGCTGGTCAAGCGCGACCCGGGGTTTGAGCTTCGCGCGAGCCATGCACGTCGGGCACCACGACCCGCGGATCACGTTGCGTACCTCGGTCATCCATTCGTGACCTTCTTTGCACTTCCACGTGGCGAGCTCGTGGGCGCTACCTCGGCTCCAATTGAGGCATTCACCCCCGCGGGCACGCGCGATTTCTTGCAAGTCAGCCATGGTGAGCAGCTTCGCGCGTCGCGCGCATGTAGGACACCACGTGCCGTGATACACGACACTCCTGACCGCTGCTTGCCACTGGTGACCATCCTTGCATTGCCACGATAATTTCTGGGAAGGACCCGTGTAAATCGAGTTCAAGCATTTACCTCCACGGTGGCGGGCGATTGCTTGCAATTCATTCATGCTGACAGGATTCCCTTTACACGCGGATGATCGACCACTCACGTGTGGCTTGCCCGCGCACATCGGGCACCAGTGCCCGTTGAACAGCTCCGCTGGGGTCATGGACCACGTGTGCCCCCGAATGCATCGCCATTTCACCTTGATCCGGAGCCCATCACACGCTTTAGCCAGGCATTCGCCACCCCGCTCCGCTGCCTCGCGGATCGCACGCTCCGCGATCTTGATCAAAGGAAGCGGTTGCTCATGCATACGATCAATCTCGATCGATCTTCTATAGGGATTAACTGTATGAATACACATATCATTTCCTCATATTTCCATATAAAGTTTATTTAATATTCGAAAATCGATTTCATATGCCAAAAACATGCGCATGCATGCTGATCTCTCTTTCCCTTGATTTTTCTTTATATGTTTCGGTAGAATGGGAGATCCTTTGCTCATCCTTGCTGGTTTCACGGAATCTGAGCGGATACAGAGCGAGCCTGGTCATGCCCGTTCCCGTAACTCTCGCCAGATTTTAACGCTTGCAGAAATGATCGATTCCATTACCGACGCGTGCCGTGCCACGTGAAACATCACGGTTGTTTCGCGGCGAAAAATCGATGCTATACATTTATATCTCCTTCTCGTAAAACATAGTGTACCGAGTAGTCGCTCCGTCAACGAGTATCGAGAAGCTAGATTCGATCCTCGTTTTCGGAATGCCGACTAAATTGAGTTTAAGAAGAGGCTTGAATCCAAGACATGGCTGGAATCACGAATCCGCGTGTGCCAGGCGGGCGCTGGGAATTTATATTGTCTCTCACAGAGGCTATTACCTTAGCACATGGTCTATTAGGTCGATTGTCCAATTCTGGATTCATGATGTGTTTTTACTTCGCTACCATAGCGCATAGGGGTTATATTCGCCAAATGCGTATGGAAAATGGAGATTAAGGTTGGAAAAAGGAGGTATGAGCATGACTACCATCACGGAAAATACGAAACCCTTCTTCCAATTTCCTTCAGACCATGAAGTAACCCAGAGATCAAGGAGCGAAAATCTCATATCACATCTTGATAAAACGATATTCATGAAATCGCATGAACAAGGTCATAATACACGGGTCATAAAGTCACGAACGGAGGAGATGCATGTATGCAGAAGACAATAAACCAATTAACAGCAATAGCAATAGCACGATTACAACTTTCCAATCATCAGGCAGACCAGAGGCGGTTTGCCTTCTCCGTTGTCTCATCATCGCTCACGTGCCGGAAATCGACAGCAATAATCTTGCAAGGATCACAAGCGGACACGTCCCGAATAGCAGAAGACGTGCTGCTCCTGTTTCCCCCGGCAGCCGTTGCGCGAGTCGCCGATTTTAGCAAGGATGCAACCGTTCGCGGCAAGCGTGTTATTTACATTCCGGATATCGAGCATAATTTGGATGTGCTCTCGCTCCTCCAGCAATGGACCGATGGCGCGGGCTTGATGATCGCGGGAGAGCGGGTTTCCTTGCTAGTGACGTGCCAGGACGTGCAGTCCATCCCGCCCCGGTTTCACTGGCTCCACGACATCGCGTGGGTGTTACCGGTACAATCCGAACCGCCTCGACCGGGCACGGAAGCGCTCGGTTCCCGGCCAGAATTCGCTGCCGTGCATGC
>JAUQYW010000287.1 GCA_030587525.1 Candidatus Sigynarchaeota archaeon
AAAGAATGTTGCGATCCGATTTTCGGAAGGTTTTTCCCGATCTACCCTCGTGAACTCGCGCGGGGCCAACGTACACAAGTCGATCGGTACCGTGTATGCACTGTTCAACGTGATGGTCAAGGAAAACGACAATCTCCAGTCTGGCATGGAATTATTCAGCCACATAGGATGCTGGAATTCAGCAAACCGGGACAAATTCAAGGAAGGCCTCGTCGACGCGACCGATCAAGGCTTGCGCCTCTTGAAGGCCAAGGCCTGCCCCCCAGGGGCGTTCACGATCATCGTCGATAATAAGCTCGGCGGCGTGTTCGTGCACGAGGCCATGGGCCATGCATGCGAGGCTGATTCGATACTTGCGGGCCAATCGATCCTCGAGAACCGCCTCAACGACACCATCGGGGCAGAGCCGGTCACGATCATCGATGATGGTTCGAACCGGGACATGTACGGCTACATTCCCACCGATAGCGAGGGGATCAAGTCTCAAAAAAACGTGCTCGTCAAGAACGGGGTATTGCAAGGCTATTTACACGACATCGAAACCGCGAGTCGTATGGACAGTGCCACGACAGGAAACGGGCGAGCGGAAGGCTACGATAACCTGCCCCAGGTGCGCATGACGAACACCTACCTAGAACCCCGGGACTGGAAGGTCGACGAGCTCGTTGCCGAGACCAAGAACGGGCTCTACTGCAAAAACTGGAACTACGGGTACGTCGAACCGGACAAGGGTAATTTCATGTTCAAGTGCAAAGAAGCAGTTTTAATAGAGGGTGGTAAAGAAACCACGTTATTCAAGGAAGTTGCATTATCCGGGCAGATCTTGCAAGTTTTGCACGACATCGACGCGATCGCTAGCGATTTTGGTACATCAGGTGGGAATTGCGGGAAAGGCGGGCAATACATCCGGGTATGCGATGCCAGCCCGCATTTCCGGATAAAGCACGTGCTCGTGGGAGGGATGCAAGAATGAGCATGAGCGCCAGAGACGATGGTTTCGACGAGATTTCCATCAAGCACAGGATCGAGAAAGAAATTGCCAGCCACGGCATTAAACATTATGAGGTCTTTTTATCAACCGGGACGGAGATAAGCATCGACGTGGAACGGGGTTCGTTGAAAAATGCAGAGCTTATACGTGACGTAGGCTTTGGCATACGAGTTGCCGGCCAGAACGGCCAATCTGCATTTTCCTACACGTCGAAAATGGACGGGGAATCCATCCGCAAGGTCATACGAAACGCCGTTTCGGCCATGAACAAGGCCACGGCGGATGCCGATTTTCACTCGTTCGGGGAAAACTCCAAGATAACGAAGCTCCCAGCGCGAACTCTCTTCGACCCGGCCATCGAGAGCCTGGAAATCGACAACGCCGTGGGCCTGGTTACCCGCACGCTCGAAAGCGCGAGGAGCGTCGGCGACCCGCGTGTGTACTCGATAAACGCATCGCTGAAGGGTGGCACATCACACGTGCTCGTGTTCAATTCAAATGGCGTTGATGTGTCTGAGGACCACACCGACATTGCCTTGGACTGCGACGTCATCGTGAAGGAAGGAGAAGAGATGAGTTCCGATTTCGATTTCGACAGCGGTCGCGAGTTAGCGCAAGTCTCGCCCGATGTCGGTGCCAGGGCTGCAGCGCTCGCCCTCAAGACGCTCGGCAAGGTTCGATTGAAGACCGGGTACCATCCCACAGTCTTGAGCCCGCGCGCCGCCGGAGGGGTCATCGGATCGTTGATCGCTAGGGCCACCAACGCGGAATCCGTGCAGCAAGGCATGAGCTTCCTCGGCGATAAAATCGGCAAGCGCGTCGGGCCGACGCATCTCACGATCGTCGACGATCCCCGGCTCGACACGGGTTCCCGGCAGATGACGTGCAGCTTCGATGCCGAGGGATTCAGCACGTCGAGGAAGGATATCATCAAGGACGGCGTGTTGCAAACGCTGCTGCACAATTCCTACACGGCGAACAAGGCAGGCGTCAAAAGCACCGGGAATGCCGTGCGGAGCGGTTACAACACGCCTCCGCATATATCGAACTTCAATCTGCTCGTCGCACCAGACAAGTCCCGATGCGTTCCGGAGGAGGATTTATTCTCGGGCATCAAGTACGGTGTTTATTTTGACGAGACTTACGATTCACCCAACATGGCAACGGGAGATTTCTCCGGCATGATGACCAGCGGGTTCCTGATCGAGAACGGTGCCATCGGGGCACCCATCCAGCAAGCCAATTTTGGCATGAACCTTTTGCAAGCGCTCGAAACGATCGAACTCTACGGCGACAAGCCGGAGGACCGCGCGGGCATTATCGCGCCGGCGGTCCGGTTGAAAGGACTTCAACTCTCTGGAAATCTATAAATTGCGAGCCACGTGAAATAATATCCATATTCTATTTTTGTCGGGTTCATTATCCGCGCAATAACTCGATAATGCCCTTTTCCCGCGTGTGTTTCGACGTGGCGTATAATTCGTGGAACGGCGCCCGTTTTAATACCAAATTATTAACAAATTATTTAATAGCATGGTTGGTATTGAATTACCAAAGCGCGCGGCAATGATCTATGACTATTGACGACGAACTATTTATAATTGCATCGGGATCGCACTTCTTCTGAAGGCATTTTACATTTGACCAAGAACTTTCGAACCACGGCGATTTTATCCCTGAAATGTTCGTAATACGTGTCATGAGTACACTTTTCCCTCAAGAATTTCCAAAGATCCTCGGCTGGATTTAATTCAGGTGAATACGGGGGGAGAAATATCAGCTCCAACTTCCACGTGACGAGTTTCAAGAATGGCTTGAGCAACTTGTCGATGATCTGCGACTTTGGTAGCCAGATCGAGGCTGAATCACCATATTTTCCTGCGATGTCCACCCGGATGGCTTTTTCCGAGGTCGTCGCGATCTTTCCTTTGATCTTCCGGTTTTTTAGTTGGTTGACCACCTCATCATTAACCGATGGCAAGATATCCAAAAATCCTGACTCACGTTCTTCCCATGTAAATAACCACACCGATTTTCTAGCCCTGGTTAGGGCCACGAAAAAAATGTATTTAAAGCCCGATATATCTCTCGTCAAAAAACTCGGCCGGTATCGATTATATGGCATCCCGGACCCTTCATGGCACGCGCGTTGGTGATGTCCAAGTTCGTCCACAATTTATACGATTAGTTACGACTGCAAGAACCTGTGGAAGAAATATTAAGAAAGATTTAGCCCGATATTTTATCAAGGCCCATTTCAACCTTATTTTTGCAGTTCCAGCATTCTAACGACTGGTTCTTGTAATATTCATATTGTTCCTTGGTCAATGCTATTGGCTGGTTGCAGTGCGGGCATGTCTTAATGAATTGAAGCATCGCGCCGCACGTGGGGCAGCTATACCACGTCTCCATGTTGGGGTTCTCGATATCGTGATATTGCTTGCACGACGGGCAGAGAAATCTCGCAATGGCATTCCCGGTTGGTTGGACTTGCGGAGGCATGGTGACCACAGGCATCTTGGTGCTTGGTTGCTGGACTGCCGGTTCGGTCTTGTATTCGCCAAAATTTTTGTTCAAGGCCTTGGTCGCTGTTATTGATTGCGTTTTTCTGGCCTTTGCAACTGCATTTTTCTTTTTTCTCGATACCACAACTCCTCCCACTATAACTGCGCCGATCCCGCCGATCGCCATGTACAATCCATAATCCTGGAAAAATTTGATTATAGGATCGATTCCATAAGGTTCACCTGGAATGAGTACTCGGACTGTGATGCAATTCGACGTGGTGTTCCCCGCTTCATTAATTGCCACGACCACGAAATAATACGAACCATTTGATGGTCGTGCTGTCAAGAAGGAGTTGTTCACCAAGCCACTCGCGAGCACCATCACGCTAGCGTTGATCGTCGTGATGGGACTAGAATGGACGTATATCGTGTAATTGACGGCGCGAGCCGACGCATTCCAGGTTAAGGTGAAGAGGCCGTCTTCGTCGGGATTGCCTGCGTCGGACGACAAGGCAAGTGGTCCCGGTGGTAGCAAGGGTGCGAGGACTTCGATTTGATGGCTCGTCGTGCTGGTGTCGCCGTCGGCATCCATGAGCGTCAACTGCACCATGAAATTCCCCGGGGTTACAAACTGGTGCGTTGGATTGGTGGTGTTCGATGACGGGCTTCCATCGCCAAAAGTCCAATTGAATGTCGTCGGGGTGTTTCCTTGCATGCCCCCGAAAGTAAACGAGATCGATTGCCCGGTAACGATTTGCGAAACATTAGCCGAAAATGATACGGTCGGAACGAGGTCCGGGACAACCGTGATGTAATTAGTCAGCGTCATCTTGTTGGTATCGCCATCCGCATCGGTAATCGTGAGAATAACCGTGAACGTGCCCGCCGTCGAATACTGGTGCACCGGGTTCTCTGTCGTCCCGTTGGAGGTGCCATCTCCGAAATCCCACTGATAGGCTGTTGGCGTGTCTCCGTTGCTGCCAGAATGCGTGAATGTTACCAATTGACCCGCGATGATCGACGTGGGGGTTCCCGTGAATGCAGCGCTCGGGATCAAGTCCCCGGCGACCGTGATACAGTTGATCTGAGTTACACTGTTGCTATCGCCATCCATATCGGTTACCGAGAGTACGACTGTGAACGTGCCCGCCGTCGTGTACTGGTGCGTCGGGTTCTCTGTAGTCCCATTGGTAGTGCCATCTCCGAAATCCCATTGGTAGTTCGATGGTTCATTTCCTCCAAAACCCGTGAACGTGAACTGGACGCTTTGCCCGGCGATGATAGTGCTTGCGTTAACCGAGAATGCTGCGACCGGCTTTACATCCAGCGAAGGTTTCGAAACAAGCGGAAAATGGTCGTAATCGGTCGTCGTGTTGATTTGGTACGAGATGTTCCACACCGCGCCATCATTGCTCGCTCCCGGATATCGTCCAGTATAATCTCCCCAATAATTACCTCGCGAACCGTTATCCCATGCGTTTCCCGTCGATGCGTTGACCAGAGCCTCGGACCATGAATTCGATGCAAAACCGTTCAAATATATTTTGTTATCATCGCTTGCGGCCTCGAGGCTTATACCGAACTTCGTGTTATTCGACGCGTCGTTTCCCCAGATGGTATTATTTTTTGAGCGAATCATTATAAAGCCGATAGTTCCGTCAGATACGTTCAGTCCGGATATGACTGAATCGTTGCAGTTAATAAGCACTAATTGCCCCGCGTTGCTGATACTGGCAAGATTGATACCGGTCTGGTTAAAAAGGACGCGTAATGGCCTGCTGTTTACAGTGTTCGACTCGTCAATGCTATGGGAAAAGATATAGTCCGAGCTACAATTTAACAACTCTAACCCGTTTTTGTTCATCGTGTTTCCCGATACCGTGGTGTTAACGCCGGAGACTTTCAAACCGGTTTGCGAGTTATTCGTTATTATATTGCTGGAGATATTGTTGTTAAAACTTAATTCATAAGAGTATCTATTGGGCATTCCAACTCCAGATTGGTTGTTTGAAGTGAGATTATTATGAGATACTTTGCTATTGTTTGCTCCGGTTATAGTGATACCATCACAACCGTTGTAAGATGCAATATTCCATTCTGCTGTGGTGTTTATTGCAAATGTGATAGCAAGACCGCTCATGGAATTATTCAAAAGCATATTATTTTTGACTAAATTATCTCTTAATGTATATATTATGGCAAATTCGATTGAAATCCCGTTTGCATAATTGCTCGTACATGTATTTAAAGATATATTATTCCCATTGCTTTCCGCTGCAACTACGATACCTGTTCCCGTTGTGTACGACGCATTGTTTGATTTAATATCGTTGTAGCTGGATAATTGGAGACTGATGCCACAACCCGAGCCTGGAATAATGGTGTTATTTATGACGGCTGTGTAATTTACATTTGCTAATATTACCCCGTCTTGGTGACCGTGAATCGTGTTATTACGGATGAGGTTGTGGGTCGAATCGACTAGAAAAATACCATATTGTGGAATATTATTGAGGGTATTATTATGTATGATGCAATTGCTAACATTTCTCAAGTACATCCCAGAATATGATGGCGATCCCCCAAAATTACCGGTGTTGAGCACCGTGAGGTTTTGGATGATTACGAAACTGTTTGTGTTGTAGATAATGATACCAGAACCTGTATTGTTGCAGTTAATCGTCTTGTTTTCGATTATGAATGGATTTGAAATCGATCCGTTCCCTCGATCCGCTTTTGCAGCCAAATCCAGGTTGCCATCGATCAAAATGCGGTCATCAGAT
>JAUQYW010000288.1 GCA_030587525.1 Candidatus Sigynarchaeota archaeon
GCCTTAAGTCGGCTTGATACCGGGATGTGACGAACTATTTTGGTCTCATCCTAGCGTTCCACCCATTCAATATCACGTGCTCGAAAATGACAGGTTAGAATAGCACCGTATTGTAGGCTCTACTCTAAGACTGACAAGATGGAAAGTGGATCGAAAAGATGTCAGTTTAAAGTATTACCTACATTGTAAGCAGTAATTTGTCTCGTGTCAGTTTAGAGTAGAGTTTACTGACAAAGTTCGAGTATTACCTACAACCATTTTTCACACGGTTTGTCATTGAGAGCTCGATGCTACTAGATGCCATTTCTTTCTGCTTACCATAAAACACATATACATGCAACCGGATGACTTGCCTGGAACTACATTTAATACTGGGACTTAATGGCCGTGCACAGTCCATGTACAACATCAAGATCCTGCTTGAACAGAAGAAGAAGCTGGGAATGTTCCTCGCTTTCAGCGTGATCGGGCTCGCGACCCTCGGTATCTCGTTGATCCCGTCGTGGAATTACATTACCGGGGAAAATATGTCCGAGCGAGCGGAGTTCATCATCTCGGCAGGATATATCATCTTGTACGCGATCTTTGCCACGGGCGTGCTCGTGAGCCTTTGGTTATTGTCCTTGATCAGCAAAAAACTCTTTGTCGTGAAGAAGATCGATGACAGCATCAAGGGCATCAAGAAGGGAAGGACATTTGTTCCTGGGGGTGTTTTACCAAAGCGCGACGAGCTGCTCCAGTCGCATTATGCCGAGAAGATCAAGGAATCCGGCATTCCCGCGGGCAAGCTCAAGATCTTCGATGGAATGAGCCAGGTCGAGCATGACGAGATTATGGGCTTCAAGATAGACTCGAAAGATCTTGGAAAGAAGCCAAAAATCGAATGAAAAAAGAAAGTTAAGTTTTACGTTACTTTATCCTTGTAATTTTACTTTGACAGCCCGTTTGTAATTTAATAATATCTTTTTCCATTGGTTCGCAAGATCGGGCATGTTGCTTTGGTTGAACTTATCGATGGATTTTTGAAATAACGAGATAACGCGCTGCGCATTCTTGAGAAGCAATTCTTGCTGATTGGAATGGGAGATCATTTTGGATTCACCCGTGTATGGTCATTATGAGTGGTTGGGAGATTTTGACCAGGCATATCATCGGGATATATGCCATTAGCGGGTGTATCCAGGGGAATTCTCCTCCGTCTCCTTTGCGCTAATGGGCATAATCCTCCGTTATGTTCTCGGTCGCGGAGCTCGCGACGGCCGGGCGCAAGTCGCGGGCCGGGACGCGACTTGCAATTAACCTTTGTTCAGGTAAATCTAAACTGTTTAGCAAACCCCCAACCACGCTCCCCAAAATTTTCTCTTTCATATTGATATATAGGCTATTAAAGTGTGTATCCGGGGAGACGGATAACTACGTACATGTGTCCCCGAAAACGCAAGGTCTTTAAAAAGAACCTTCTTTGTGATGTTTATCGAATACCAAAATCAAGTGACATGCTAAGATGGGTAAAAAGTGTGAATGCCCCGCTTGCTTCTTTGAATGGGATAATGACGATGATAACGTTATGGAAGGAGAAGTTATCACGTGTCCTGACTGCGGCGTTGATTTAGAAGTGGCTAGCGTGAGCGGTAACCAGCTGAAGCTCGAGAAAATGGATGATTCCGGCGAGGATTGGGGCGAATAGGCTAGATCTTCTTCTTTTTTGAAACTGGTGAGAATTGGTGAACATCGGTATCGTCATCAACACTATCACGTTCGAAGCCCGAGAGATCATGAACGCCGCCACCAAGCACTTCTCGGACGTCAAGATCGAGCTCTTCAAGAACGATGATTTCAAGTTCGACATCACGGATGAAAATGACTTCAAGACCGATGTCGACGTGTTCTTGCAGCGTTCGATCAGCATGACCCGCTCGGTGTACACGTCATTCATCCTGGAAAATTATGGCTATCGCGTGATCAGCTCCCACGACACGCTGTCCCTCACGGAAGACAAGCTCATCACGACTAGCATCTTGAAGAAACACCACATTCCGACGCCTAAGACGCTGATCGCCTTCACGAAGGAAACGGCCCTCGATGCCATTCACGAGCTCGGATATCCCGTCATCATCAAGCCGGTCATAGGGTCATGGGGACGGCTCGTTGCTATGCTGGATAACGAGCGCGCGGCCATTGCGGTGATCGAAGACCGTGAAGAACTGGGCAACGTGTACCACAAGGTCTATTACTTGCAAGAATACGTTCATAAGCCCGGTCGCTCGGTCGATCAATACATCGACGATGACGCGGTGGCCCGGGACATCCGTGCCTTCGTCATCGGCGATGAGGTCGCCAGCGCCATGTACCGGTACGAGGTTCCGAATGACTGGCGCTCGAACGTGACGCTCGGCGGGAAAGCGGAAGCGTGCAGGATCACCCCCGAGCTCGAGGACATTGCTTTGAAAGCTGCCAAGGCAGTCAAGGGAGAGATCGTTGGCGTCGATCTTATGGAGACCGATAAAGGCCTCACCGTGGTCGAGGTGA
The DNA here is from genome assembly GCA_030587525.1 of Candidatus Sigynarchaeota archaeon. Taxonomy (GTDB): domain Archaea; phylum Asgardarchaeota; class Lokiarchaeia; order Sigyniarchaeales; family Sigyniarchaeaceae; genus Sigyniarchaeum; species Sigyniarchaeum tengchongense. The sequence goes on from JAUQYW010000288.1 coordinate 2,530, forward strand.
ACGGCACGCCCCAATTCCAGGGCATTATGAAGTCAACAGGCATCAACATCCCCAAGCGGATCCTGGAATACGTGGTGAAATCAGCGAAGCGATGACCACACGGAACGAAAGGCGAAAAACACGTGAAGATCGTCATAAAAGTCGGCGGGTCGCTCTTCGACGAGGACCTGCATTTTTTTTACGAGGACATTGCTCGTCTGGTCAAGGAAGGTCATCATCAAGTCGTCGTGGTTCACGGTGGTGGGCCACAAATCGATCAAATCCTCAAGAACCAGGGCAAGGAGCCCAAACACTTGATTTCCCAGTCGGGCGTGAAATCCCGGCACACGGACGAGGCCACCCGCGATGCCGCAATTATGGCGCTCGGTGGGCTCGTGAACAAGAACATCACTGCGAAGCTCATCACGCACGGCGTGAATGCATTTGGGTTTACCGGCGTCGACGGCGCGATCATGATGGCGAAGCGCAAGGACAAGATCGTTTCGGTGGATCCCGCGACCTCGAAGCGCATCGTGATCAAGAACGATTTTAGCGGCCGGATCGAGCCTGAGAAGGTGAAAGGCGACAAGATCTCGGCGCTGCTTGAACTCGGGTTCACGCCAGTCATCGGCGCCCTGGCAATCGACGACGACGGGGCCATTCTCAACACCGACGGGGATCGGGCCGCAGCTAGCGTGTGCAAGGCAATCAATGGCGATGCGTTCGTAAGCGTTACCGACGTGCCTGGCGTGCTTAAGGATCTGGAATCAAAGGAAGTCATTCCGAAAATACCCGTGGGAAACCTCGATGCCGTGCTGGAAAGCGTCACTGGTGGTATGAAGAAAAAAATCATCGCAGTTAAGGAAGCCGTGTCATTCGGCATCCCGCACGTGGTTATCACGAGCGGTCTCGTTGATCAAGGCGTGACAAAGGCATTGAAAGGCGAGATGGGCACGGCCATCACGCAATAAGGGTGGGATGAATGGTAATGTGGGGAGACGAACAGGAGCTAGCGATCCTGCGCGAGTCTATCCAGGCCTACGCGCCGTCGTTCCAAGAAAAGCCAGTCATCGGCATCATCAAGAAGATTTTTGATGGCTTGCCCGTCGAATTCTCCACGGACACGTTCGGCAACGTGAAGGTTGTTGCTGGGCACGGCAAGCCCGTGCTGTTTCTCGCGTCTCATATGGACACGATCGCCAGCCCCCTCCCGTTCAAGGAAGATGTGGAATTCATGCACGGCCGGGGCGCGGTCGATTGCCGCCCGTCGTTGATGGCTATGGCACTCGCCACCAGGCGAGCGGTTATGAACGGATTCAAAGGAACCGTCGTGTTCGGTGGAATCGCCGCGGAAGAGGTCAGCACGGATGGCATCAAGATATTCTTGGAAAGCATGAAGGAAAAGCCAGACTTTGCAATCTTTGGCGAGCCGACGGGCTCAGGCCGGGTCTGCATTGCATATAAAGGCCGCGTGTGGCTCGCGATCGCGGTAAAAAGCAAGCCTGGTCACGTCGCTGCCGCATGGATCCACGCGAACCCGATCGAGGTCATCACGGATTTTTACGATGCTATGAAGGCAGGGCTCGATTCGCTCGTCAAGAAGAAAGAGCTATCCCCGTTCTTCACGCCCAGGGCCACGATCACCACGCTGAACGCGGGGTCGATACCGAATATGATCCCGGGGGAGGCGACGGCTGACATCGACATACGATTCCCGCCGAGCATTCCCAAGGAAAAAATCATCGGGATGGCGACGTCTGTCAAGGAAAACCTTCTTACCAAGTACCGGGAGCAAGATCCGGCCATCGCCATCGGGATCGAGGTTAAGAGCAGCATCGATGGCATCAAGGTGGAGCAGGACAACCTGGTATGTCAGGCGTTGGGTGCTTGCATCGAGGAATCCACTAAAGAAAAGGTCTCGTTCGTGAAAAAAACCGGCACGACCTTTATGAACCACATCGGGACGTTTTTCAAGTGTCCCATCGTCACTTATGGTCCCGGTGACCCGGGATTAGAACACACGAGCGACGAGCACGTGAGCAAGAAGGAGTTTCTCGCGGCAATTAAGATCCTGGAGGCAGTGATCGTGAAGTTATCGGGTTGAACCTGGTTTTTGCAAGATCATGTTGATGTCGGAGCCGAACTTGATGAATCTCGGCAGGGCAATCGCGCCCATCCAGACATAGCGTTTTTCCAGCAGCGTGAAGCCGGTCGAGAGCACCTTTTTCATGAGCACCGGTTCCGGCAGCACCGACACGTGCGACGGATCCCGCTCGAAGCGCAGCACCTCGGTCGCCTTGTACATGGTCTTGATGGGGATCCTGAAGAAGAAAATGCCGCCAGGTTTCAAGGCGCGGTAGATGTTCTGCAAGGGAGGCACGATGTCGGGGATGTGCTCGATCACGTCCTGGCAGATGATCACGTCGAAATAGCCGTCGGGAAACGGGAGGCGCTTCGTGATGTCGTGCATGA
>JAUQYW010000323.1 GCA_030587525.1 Candidatus Sigynarchaeota archaeon
GGCATCACGATCACGGTCGGGGCCATGAAGCTCGTCTTGAACCCGCAAGAAGCATTGCGGGTTGCCAAGGACATTCTGGACCAGCTCGCGATGTAATGTGCCAATTAGAAAAAAGAAAAGATGGACTCCTTTTTATTTTTTATTTCCAAGCCACAAGAGGAAGAACCCAAGCAAGCAAGGAACTGACCGGTACCAATTGCCTGAGCCGTCATGGCCGACCGTGTGAATGTCGACGATGATGCAGATGAAACCAAACGCGATGAAGAGGGCATTTTTTCGCAGATCCCCTGTGGTTTTGCTCGCGAGGATGAAATAAATGACGGGTATGACTGCGAATGACGTGATGCCGAAAATCGTGAAGATAGTTTCGATCACGTTCTCGAAAACGAAATCCAAAGCGAAGATGTCGATTGATTGGCCGGTTAATGGACCGATGACGAACGAGACGAACGCGCATGATATCAAGAAGATGAAGAAAATGTGATGTGCTTTCGGAATGAATGCCCGCTCCATGAAGAATGTGGCTATCGCGAGCCCGGTCAAGAAGAACATATCGACGAAATAAACCATGGTGATGACATTCCCGATGATCATAGTGCCTGACGTGAAAAATATCGCGTACGAATATAATTCGGCGTTCTGGAGGGGATAGCCAAACAATTCCACGGTTTTCAACGGATCAACCATTTGCGCGAGCGGGTTGTCGAGAATCCTGCTTATGAACAAGAACAGCATCAAGATACCAACCCCAATGTTTAATTGTTTCAGGGTCTTCATATTTTCCTCTGTTTTCCTCGCCTTGTTGAAATATATGACCGAAAACACGAGGCACGTTGCGATGCACGCTTCCCCTAAAAGAAATTCCCATCCTTTTAATGCTGGCATTATTGTCCCTTTTGCGCTATTTTCAATGAATTAGACTATTATTCACCAGAGATCATATATTTAGCTTTATCTAAACCAAAGATCCTTCCGAGGAGAAATAAGCCATTACGAGCCAAAAGGGAGGAACACGAGCACAAGGAAAATGAAGTACACGAATTACTTGTTGGTTTCATCGACGCGAATAGCACCAACATTCGATGGCATGGCCTTGATCGACGCAGCGCCGGCAAGAAGCGTGCCGATGGTCGACCACAAGAAGATGAATGCCCCGAAGTCCCGCTCCTCGCCAGAGATGTTGCCGAACACGGGCTGGAGGAGGTAACCAATAACGATGCTCAACACGAACCCGATAATGGCGAGGACATCGAGCCGCACAGCGATGCGACGAATTGAAATTTTTACACGCTTCACGTAAGCGAACATAAAAACGATGACGAAAACGAGAATGCAGATCGCTGAATATACGACGAACTCTCCAGAATCGTAAATATGCGTCGCGAATAGGGCGTTTCCGAGGTAGAAGAAGATCCGCACGTATTCTTGGCCGTTAAAATCCGCAGTATCTGTAACAACGACATTTTTCGAGGCCATCACCAGGTACATGGCCCCGCAATTGACGAGCGCGATGCCCGTGAAGACGACCGCGAGCAAGAATTGCTTTGAACGCAAGAGGGAAGGCAATCGCGCGAACATGGTCTTGTTGATGCTTTTCTTGCGGATGCCGTTGACGATGAACAAGGCTGCTATGAATGCCGCGAAAATCACGTATACGAGGATGAGGCTCGGATCTTGCGGCGTGATCAAGGCAAACCTCCCACGAGGATAATATTTGCCGCTGACAGGATCCGCATAGTGGCTCAAGGCGTCGACGAAGTGGTGGCCCATGCCGCCCACCAGCACGGCGATGTACACGTCCCCGCGGCCGTGCGTTACCGGCATTCCTTTCTCCAGCACGCCTTGCTTTATTCCATTTTGTTCGCTGTGCTTATCAAGCACGGCCACG
>JAUQYW010000350.1 GCA_030587525.1 Candidatus Sigynarchaeota archaeon
CGTGGTGGTAGGTTTCCTGGATCAATTGATCCTGCGGTTTCATTCCCGTCGCGAGGGAAATAATCGCTGCATCGTCGAGTCCCGTGCCATGCAGGGGCGCAGACAAGAGCTTGTCGAAAGCTTCTTGAACCAACGAACCGGGGGGTATTATTCCCGTCCATTCGATCAACCGCTGAATAATCGCCGCGTTGAACCCCTTGGGTGCGCCACCCCGGCCCTTCAAGTAATGCTTGTACTCGGCGCTTATCAAGTCATCTTTCGGATTGATACCCGTCCACGCCCGCAATGCTCTCGCTTCTTCAAGAAACCGCTCATCATTCCTGGTCGCTTGAAGGATGATTGCATACAAGTCTTGCACTAGATCCTCTGGTGGCATCGAGCGGATCCAGCCCGCGAGCAATTTTGCGGCGTCGATCGGATGTGTCTTGATCGCGAGCTTGGAAAATATGCTGCGATACGCTTGCGAAACAACGGGAATGGAAGGCTTTATTCCGGTCCATGCTTCCAATCGTTTCAACCCATCAAGGCGTGCCTGGAATGAATCCTTATCACGAAGATGCCCCGAATAAGCCAATTGCACGTCCGGTTCGACGGGGTTATAGGATATTTTAGTCCAGGTTTCGAGCTCCATTGCTTCGTCTATTTTTCCATCCTTCAGCAATTTTCCATACAAATTTCGCACCAAGATGCCATCGAGCGACGGGGTGATGCCCGTCCAAGACACCAGTTTTTTTGCATCCTTGACACGTCCATCGCCGAGAAGGGAGAAGATAGAGTCTCGAACCTGGGCCTCGTCAGCGTGATACTGTATTCCCGTCCATTGATCGAGCAAGACAGCATCATCTACCTTGCCTTCTGAAACGAACCTGGAATAAGCATGGAGAACCGCTGGATCCTCCGGATGATATGAAACGCCGGAGATTCGTGCTAACTCGATCGCATCACCAACCTGGCCATGTTCCACGAGATCATTGCATGCTCGCTGAACCACGGAATACACCGCATACCTTTCCGCAAACTTTACGCCAAAGAAGGATTCGATATCTCGAAGTCGATGAATGAGGCCCTCGTGCAACGCCAGCGTGAATGTTTCTTGAATTACCGCCTCGTCCTTGCCGAAACCCAACCCGGCGGATCGTTCCAGGGCCATCGCGTGATCATATTCGCCCCGGGCAACGAGCCTTGCAAATATCTTTCTCATCAATGAAACGTCTGCGATCTTTTGGATGCCATGGACGAGCTCCATGGCGATTGCGAGGTCATAATTGTTAATTAACGTTTGAAAGATTGGATCGATGATCGAGAACAAGACGTTCTTATCAACATGTTTCAACAACTCGTCGATATCCATTATGCGATCCGTTTCAACGAGAAAATGTGCCAAGCTGAGCAAGACCCGCTTCTTGTTCTCGGCGTGAAATGGTGATGCCTCGTCAAGGCCATCGAGCTGATGAACCAATTGATCGAACCGGACATGAACGAGGCTGATGTTCATCCATTTACCGTCCTTGACGCTCAGCACTTTTCCAAGTAATTGCTGGAAGAGCCGGTTATCGAAGAACTCGATGGGTGAATCTCGGCCAGCGAGCAACTCCGTATAGAGATTCGAGATGAAAAGAATTGCGGATGACTCGTTCGCGATTTCTTTCAAGCCGTCATCAATTACGTCATAGGTGATCGCGTCCATCTTTATGGCCCGAACGACGCAATGAGGCAGTTTCGTGAGTATGATGCATTCTCTCGTGCTCGTGTCAAACATATATGGATAAACATCGAAATGGTCTTGATCGACATCGATGGCGAACCCCGTCTCGATATGGCGTTCCTCGTCGTAGAATGGCGGTACCGGGCACAAGATATATTGTATACCCTTCACCTCCCGGATTCTGACAGACGAAAACCGGGTCGAACTCGCGAGATCCGGCGCGCCCAGCGTCGTTTCGATCGAAAATTGCTGCAAAATGCCAGCGATCGCATCGGGATCCACGGATCTTGCCACGATCGATTCGAGAAATGCTCGACCGCCCTTGCCGTTTCGATCCGGATTATGCGTCATGGTGCTCGCACGCCGCGCCTTCCCGGAAGGATTGTCCATGAGCTGTTAGTACCAATCATCACTTTTGATGTTCGCCACGATTCAATATAACTTAAGTAAGAAAACGAAACATCCGACGCTCTTTGGAAAATCATTTATTGTGGTTTTTTCATTTATTTTATCATGAGAAATACTTGCGGGATCATCGAATCTAATCCTGAAATACTTGGCGGGAAGCCTGTCATCAAGGGAACTCGCATTCCCGTGCGTTTCATATTTGATTTAATAAGCCAAGGTTTCTCGATCGATGAAATCCTTGAAGAATATCCTTCTTTAAAAAGAGAGATCGTCGAAAAAGTGGTTAAGATTGCCCTTGATACAAAGGACATGAATTCTTGAAATATAGCGATCCCGATGGTCACGAAGAAACTGTCGATCTTGTTCGTGTGTGTAGGCAACGCGAGCCGTAGCCAGATGGCCGAAGCGTTCGCGCACAAATATTTGCCAAGAAATATCAAGATCGTCTCGGCCGGCACGAAACCTGCATCTACCATCTCGAGCGACACAATCAAGGCTATGGCAGAAGTCGGCATCGACATGTCAAAGCAAAAGCCAAAATTGCTCACGATTGAAATGGTTAACGACGCCACGCACTTCATTTCTATGGGCTGTGGCGTCATGGAATCTTGTCCCTTCCCCATCGCGAAGGATAAAATCGAGATCGAGGATTGGGATCTCGAAGATACCAAGGGCAAGGATATTGCAGCTATACGGAAAATACGAGACTTGATCGAGCAAAAAATAAAAGACCTGGCAAAAAAATTAACAATAAAATGACGGGTTGTTGAAATCCGAGATATTATTCCGACTTCTCCAACCGGACGGCAATGGTCTTTATCTCGAACGGCGAGATGTGCACCACGATTTCGTTTTCCCTGGCATCGATCTCGAATGAATCATTCCCAGTTCTTGCACCGATTTCTTTCTTCCTTTCAAGCAGATCCAATTCGATGCAATTCATGACGTGAATAGCTAGATTGAAATGCATCCGAACTTCGCAATTCTTTCCCAGATATTCTGCAAGCCGGAGGACGATCCAAGCATGGTCCCCCTCAGTCGAGATATACCAATCCGGATGCTGGTTTTTACCGCCAGGCGGTGCATCGAGCATCTTCACAGCTCCGATATTGATGGATCCCGTGTCTCCCTCCAAAATAAACAAGTTAAGCAATGGAAGGCGAGGCACGGGCAAGGTGGAAAAGGGCGTGTTGAATTCATAACCCGCATACCAGTCGAACGATTCGAGCTCCTCAATCCCCTGGATCTTGATCGCCACGGACAGCCGGTGAAAGCCCCGGTCGATCAGCGTTGGCCGCGGGTCGTCGGGATCTAGAGTTGCAGCACTGGTCCATTTCTCGTGCTTTGCAGCCTTCAGCAAGGAAAGCTCCATGGTCGATCCCTTGCAGAAGAGTCCGTACTTGTTGCGGTTGAGCAAGGTCACTAGCACGTGCTTGCATTCGACATCACCCGCGACCGAGTTCCATTGCTGCGTGGGATACTCGTACTTGGCCTTGTAATCAGTGAACCGGTTTTTTGGAATGGTCGCACGTATTATCGAACCATATTGCATGCCACAGCGCACTTTATCTGCGTCGAATGTCGGATGCACTCGATACTTGAGCAGCTTGTGATCCTCTTGCCAATTGACGCAAATGTCGTGATAAACGATTTTCATTCCATTAACGACGTAAATGCGATGATAATAGACCGTTCCAGCGGTCGACGGCCGTGTCTTGAGGAGCACGCTGGTCATGACCGGTCCGGAGTTGTCGATGGAGTGGGCTTCAATCGGCGGCAATTCGACAGGATGCTCGTGATAGTGCGAGTCGATGTTCCACGCGTCGAACTTGGTTGCCGGGTCATCATAGAGTATGGTACCGCATTCCACGACGGCATTCGCGTGCCCCGCTAGCACGATGCTCGAGATCTTCGCGGTAATGAAATCGATTTCGGTTTTCATCACATCGTTTCTCAACACGATCATGTTGTCATGGACCTGCTCAGAGTCAAGCTTTGTCCCGGCGCTTGGCTTACCTTTTTTCCTCCACGAGATCTTGAGAAGCCTCGATTCGAACGCGGCGATCGCGCATTCCCGAGGAACGAGGACCCAGAGATACCTTGGCTTTGCAGGATGCACGAAGGCCTCCAGATCCCCCGTGCCATCCGGACGCTTCATATAATTCGTCCCGGTTGCCGTGCCGAGCCCCGCAGAGAACTCCCGATTCGCGTCGTGGTGCGGGAAGTTCACGACTTGGCACGGATACGCTCGCCCGGCGTCGTCTATGGCGCTGAAATCAGAATCATCAAGTGGCGCTGGATCGTCCTTCATCAACATGTACAAGGAAATAGTGACGATCCCGTGCCGCGACCACGAGAGGTCGTTCACAATAACGAGATCAAGAGAAGCAGGGCCTTGAATGGGCGCGTTGCTCCCCACTTGGCTCGATATCTCGCCCCGGATCTCGTAAATGCGGGAATACAAGGCTTGGTATTCCCTGGCGCAGTCACGGTACACCTCGATGATTGATGACCCTGGCAGCACGTCGTGGAAATGGTTGAACAAGCACACCTTCCATAATTCCTGGATCTCTGGCTGATAATCGATGCCACCAGTTATCGCATTTATCACGTTCAAGTATTCGATCGCATGGAGCAGCACTTCGGTGGTTCGGTTATTTTCCTTGATCATGTGGATCGACGTGAGCGTGCCCTGATGGCATTCCAAATACAACTCGTCATTCCACGAGGGCAACCGGTCGCGATATGGTTCGAGGAGAGCGAAGAGGTCCTTCATTGTACCGAGCCGCGAGAAACCTTGGTTGTGCCAGCATAGCTGCTCGATAACTTGCACCGGGGTCGGACCATTCCCGCCGTCTCCCTCGCCATACGCGTTTCCGATAATTGGCAATGGTGTATCACTGAAACGAGTGCGCACCTCGGTAAAATCGGACATATAATTTAACTCAACGTGTTCCCCGTCTTTCACCAGCACGGACAGCTCCTTGAAGGTTTTCAACCATCTTGCCCATGAATTCTTGTGCTGCATCCAATAAGCCATCACGCTGGAATTGTCAGGCGATTTCCAGATCATCGTATGGTAGGGAAACTTGTTCACTTCGTTGTAGTTAAATTTATTCGTATAGAAATACCGGGCACCGCTCTTCGCGAGGATTTGGGGATAGGCATGGGGAAAGCCGAACACGTCATCCGCCCAGGCGATTTCGGATATAAAACCGAATTCCTCGAGGTAGAACCGCTGGCCCGCCATACGCTGCCGGATGAGCGATTCGCCGCAGGGAATGTTCGCGTCGCATTCGACCCAGTCGCCACCGATCACCTCCCACCGTCCTTCTTTGGCACGCTTCTTTATGCCAGCCCAGATGTCCGGATATAATTCCTTGATCCAGGAATAGTAGACCGCCTGGTTCTGCGTGTAGGTGAACTCGGGGTACATTTCCATATGGTGAAGCGCCCGGTTGAAAGTTACGTTGATCTTCTTCCTGCGGGTATCTTCCTTCCGCCAGAGCCATGCAGCGTCGATATGCGAGTTTCCGATGCAAGTCAACTTGATTCCTTCTTTCCAATCAACGAACACGGGCGAATTCGCAACCCTTGCCTTGAAACTGTTCTTCATCAACCCTGGAACGATGAAATGATGCTTGTAACCCCATTCTAGCAAGCTTTCAACGCGACTTTTCTTCGGCAAGGTCATCTGCACATCATCGCCGGTTCGTTCAATACTTCAAGTATATGGACAATAGAAGAAAAAGTTTCGACAGAAAAAAGAGACAAGATATAAATGAATGATCAAATTACGCCCGCTTCATCGAGGATTTTCTTGTGGTCGAACGCGATGTTGAGGTCTTTCACCTTGCTAAACGGCACGAGTTCCACGCGGCATTTTTCGAGATCACCGGTGACTGTGCACTTGTAGGCCGTCGAGATCACGTTGCCTCGCGGGTCCCGGCCTTTCTTGTCAAAGACACCGATCTTCTTCTCGATGCGGATTTTCACGCCGACCTCGTTTTCAACGGTCCGGAGCACCGCTTCACGCTGGTTCTCGCTTTCCTTGATGAAGCTGCCCGGTATTGCATAAAATCCCTTGAATGGCGGGTACGCGCGCTTTTGCAAGAGCACGTTCCCCTTGCCATCCACGATCACGGCGTCGACGGTGTAAGCAGCACCGACCTTCGTGGCTTCTCTCTTCCCTTTCATGATCGTGAGAAGCGTAGCAGCGAACATCACACCGATGATTATCGCGACGATTAAGTTGATCCATGCGTCAGTAAAATTTGGTGTAATGGATCCGGTAATGGCGGTTTCTGTTTTTATGATCAGGTCGGAAAGGGTCGCAACGATGCCGAGGCCAAACAAGATGTTGAGCATCCCCAGACCCTTCTGGGTCTTCTTTTCCGCTTCCTCGTTCTTTTTCTGGTATAACTCGTTCATGGCGTTGTAAATGACCTCGAATTTTCCTGCGATGCGACCGATGATGCCATCAAGCTGGAACTCGTTGATCAAGTGGTTGAGAACGGCCGTGTAATGCTGCCGCCGGTTGTAATCGATCTCGTCATACACGACGCTCATGTTCGTCTGGATCATGCCGCGCAACAACCGCAATTTCACGAGCTTCTGTTCGATAACCTCGATGTCGATCAACCCGTGCGGCGAGGAGATCTTCGTGAAGAGCAAGTCGAGCGAGTGGTTGATCGAGATAAGCGCGTAGAGCATCGACCTGATGCGTGGTGTCGGGTCGAGCACGAACTGGCGCATATATCCATCGAAGAAGTTCTTGTAATTCTCCTCGGCCATGTAGATGAAACCTGAGTTGCGGCGGATGAAATGCAGCTCCGACAACCGATTCGACAAGTTGTTCTCGATACGCATGTCGTACAGCGCCTCGTTGTAATCCGGCCAAGCGCCCGAATAGACTTCGATCCAATACCCGAGCGTTCGCTTGTACTTGACGATGTTTTCTTGAGACCAGGAGACTTCCACGGGCACGGTCTTGTCGGACGTGACGAAGTTGAAGATGGGACTTTCCGTGTCGATGTTGAGATACTTGTTATCCTCATTTCGTTCGTAATCCGATAGCTTTGCAAGGACAAGAATGGGAATTTGCTGGATCGTGAGTGGCGTGACATCCTTCTTTTTTGCGGGTTGATCCTTGAAGTATTCAACCTCGATCTGGAAATACCCGAGCGTGTCGTAGTCCTTGTCCGTGTTTTCGTCCTGGTACGGGAAGTTCGGGATGTAGGCGACCCATTTGCACTCGATCGACGCGTTCTTGCCCATATCGATCACGATATCCTTGAGCTTGTCCGCTTGGGGGCCCCGGATCCGTTTCAAGTCATCGAGCGTGATGCCGGATGCAATTTTCTTGACCAAGTCTTCGATCTCCTTGGCTTTCTTGGCGCCGTCGACGTATTTCGAGTTGAGAAACGTCGAGACATACCAAAATTCTTTCTTGTAGATGAATTCGAGAGATTCAGCCATGTTCCTTTACCTGGATCCAATGATTAATGGATACCTTGATCCTATCGTTAATAAGCTTAATGCCGTGTAGTTTATCCCGGGCATCGCGGCCGGCGACTCAATATGCCGGTGGTTCTTAACCTTCCCGATTAAAGGTTTATTATTTTTGGACGAGCCATCGCAAAAAATCTTGCTGGAAGATGCAACGGCAGTGAAAAACAAGATGGGATTTTTAATCCTTATAAGATTTCCTGCCAAATCTCACGCTGTAATGATAATGGCAACCATTCTTCGATAAGACGGAGATCCAATTCCTGTATTTGGCATTGACTATCTCTAGCAATGCATCATCGATGTACAGTATTTTCAGCTTTTGCACGTTCTCTATTGTATCAAGGAGCTCGGTTAACTTATTATGAGAAAGGATAAGGCTCTCTAGTGACACTCTTTACCGTGCCCGGGAGCTTCGTGATTCGGTTATAATTCAGGTTGAATATTTTTAATGCAATGAGTTGCTCTATTAAATCGGGGAGATCGGTGATGTCATTGTCTTGCAAATTTAAGACCTGGAGATCAGTGACCATCCGATCTCCTCGGGAAAGGATTCAAGCCCGTGCATCTTGTTCGCTATCGCAAGTTTCGTGACGTGGCCATCTTGCGTCACAATACAAAAGGTGTCCCCGGTCACGTTTTTTACACTGGGAATTGGGGCCCCTATCCGTTCCTCGAGATTCCACATGGCATCGCATTCCGGCGGGACTAGGTGGATTCAGTGGTAATCCTCTCCCTTTATCTCGTGCTTGCTGGTCATGGCAAGTCATCGTTACCTTTACTTTGTTGAACCTAAAGCCAGTGGTATTTGTACTGGAGGAATTCATTCTATCAAGAATGAACCGCCGGAAAATATTGCAGCGATGGATGAAAACCTCAAAAACTCATGCGTAGTAATATTCGTAGATATTTGCAACTGGATATACTTGAACTTGGCGGTGGTGGATGGCGTGAACTTCAACATTTTCGAAGATTTTACATTTTTCATTCCTACTGACCAAAAAATCGACGGGTTTGAATACGGGGTCCTAAACATCGCCACGAATCAATTGCATAGCATCATCGATTGCGTTGATCTGATTGCGGCCTCTTTTCCTATACCGCAAGACATGCGCGTTCGCCTCGAAACGAAATTGACACCCCGGATGCACGAGATCGCGGACTTCCTCGATACCACGCCGAGCATGCCGGCAATGCTGGGCATCGAGCTTTCCCGGTTGAACCGGGATGACTTCGATTACGGGCTCAAGTCGACCGCGATCAGCAAGCAAATGGCGAGTCGTGGCTACAATGCCGTAAAAATTCGAGCGCAACTCGGGACCATGAATTTCCTGCGATGCAAGGCGGGATGATAACAAGTTATGACGCAGATTCCAACACGCTTCAAGTCCCTTGATTTTATGAAGGGACTTGCCCTCGTGTTCATCTTATTCGTGCATTTTGGTTTGTGGTGGGGTAATGACACGTGGGCTTCGTTATGGGCATTTTCGGTTATCTTTTGCTTTCGGATATTTGGTCCCGTGAATTTCATTTTCACCTCTATTTTCGGGGTTATCTTGTCGCTCAATCTCCGGCAGAAGAAGGAGCCTGGAAAGTCGGAACTGCATCGCTTGTTGAAACGAACGTTTATGTTTCTCGTCATAGGAACCATCATCAACACGATCAACCTGTGGCGAGAAGTCGTCGAACCAACAGTATTCGCTGGGTTCAAGGTCTTGCGCATCGTCTTCACGTGGAATATCTTCACGTTCCTTGCCATTGCGCAAGTCATCATTTTCTTCTTCCGGCGCTTGAAGAAGCCTGTCCAAGTCGCCATCACCGCGGGAGTCTTCATTTTTTACTACATTGCCATTCCCATTTTCACCGGCATCCTCGACCGGCGCTTCATCGATTACCAGCATGGCGACATTTTTATGGTCGACGTGCTCACGGGCAGCATCCTCGTGTATTTCCTCCTTTTTTTCGAGAACTCGATGGCACCCTTCATCCCCTACATTGCCGTTGCATTTCTCGTCAATATCGTCTATAGCGATTACTTGGCGATGCTGGCTGAGCCAGACCCGGATCTCGGCCGTATAAAGCGTTCCATGAAACGGATCCTCGTCATTTCGTTCGTTGCAGTCGGTGTTGGCATCTTGATGGGCTTTCCGCTCAGTCCCGGGTTCTTGAATCAGGTCGATTATATCCGCCTCACGAACAACGACGCGTTCAGGATCTGGGACCCATCATTAGGTGGCTTTCCACTTTTCCTCCATGCGAATAATCCCGCTTTCATCATGTTCGCGTTTGGCATCGTGTCGATCATCGCCATCACCGGCATTTGGAAAATCGATATGGTGCAGCGCAAATCGAAACTGGTCGATGTATTGGCCGTTTTTGGCGCATATTCGCTCACGGCTTTTATCACGCACTCGATCGCGTCGATCTTCCCGTTATCCTTGGATCTCTTACCATACCTGGCGCTTATTGTGCCTTTAATTGTCGTGATAGTTGGTATCTTCTATGCGTGGGACAAGAAGCTCAAGGGTATCTTTTCGCTGGAATGGTTACTCAAGTGGTACATGAACAACAACGTGACCGCTTTGCTCAAGCAGCAAATGGCGAAAAACAAAGGCCCTGGCGACGAGATAACTCGAGAATGATCGGCTTTTTTTTTCGGATAAGGAACCTCATCCTAAAGAAAGCGTTTTATTTTATCCGCAAGTGAAGCTACTTAGAACATTGAAACGGAACGTTCAACTCATGAACAGCAAATCTCTACGGCACACTTTATTTGCCATTTACATGGCAGCTAGCTTGGCAATGATATGCTTTTTTCCCGGCACGAAAGCTGCCCGACCGGGCACAATCGCCAAGGTTCTCGTTCTTTCCAAGCAAGAAACAACGCCTCTCATCACCTCGCTACGCATCGATGTGGATGCGATAAACGTGACCGTGATCACGAACGAGACGTTAAGCGTAATGTCGATTGCCAGGTTCAACGCCACGCTAGCCATGGTCGACGTCATTTTCGTCGACCGTTTTCTTCCCGAAACATCCGGCTATTTGGATTTACTTGCCTGTCATGTGAACGGCACGCTCGGGAACGATGGCCTTGTCATGTTCGGATTTATGCAGAAGAACAGTACGCCAGGTGTTGGTGACTTCACCGCTTCTCAGATCAATGCGATCAAGGCTCTTTTCCCTGTAGACTTGACCGTACAATACGTGAACTCGACGGAAGATTCAAATAACCCGGCATACAGCATTCAAGTCAAAACGGCGGCAACGATCCCGCCAAGCTCGGAAATTCTTGTGAAATTCATCCCGTGGGGAACGTGCCCGCTGATTGATAGGAGAATAACAATTCTATCGAAACCCGCAGCGACCCCGGTCATCACGGACTTGATGGATCAACAAGCAATAATCACCGAATGGAAGCTCGGTTCTGGCGCCAGGGTCATCTTTTTCGCGATGGAAATTATCGAGCACAATATCGGATTCACTGTGTTCCCCTATTTCAACTATCTTATGATGATATGCACCTTCCACGCGATGCACGGGTACTCCGACGCTGCCATCGAGTCCTACGAGGAGTGGCCGTGGAGCCCTATACCGAGGGGCATTGCGGTCTGGGTCTGGTTCACTATGATCGGCGCGCTCTGGGTGGTCACGTTCTGGATTTACTTGAAGAACAAGAAACGCGGTTCAATCCCGCAATCGCGGCCCGAAGCAAGAACGATATCGCCGGAGCAGCATGGCAATCAAGTACCATCAGGAGGCAGCAAAAATGAGTGAGCTATCTGGAAAAATCGGGAAGAAATCCTTCTTGGCAAGGCGCAAGGAGCGGGATGCCAAGGAAAAAGACGAGGCAAAGCTTTACTGGGCCCAAGCCGGCTTCCACCGGCCACTCGCGGGGTTCTGGTTCAATTACGCCCTCTTGCTCATCATTGCATTGCCCGGGATATTGATCATCGGCGTGGTCCTACCCAGTTTGTTGCCATACCCAGACGCGCTGGGATTTAACAACGTGACGACGTCCATGCTCGCTCCGATTTACTTGTTCGCTGATTTTGGCATCAAGGAAGCTTGCGACAAGTATATTTCGCAATATTCAGAGGTGAATCCTCGCAAGGCAATCCGGTATGCTTGTTTTTACTGGTACTACCAGATGTTTACCGGGATCATCCAAGTTACCTTGATCTCGTTCATAGCGGTAACGATTCTCCCAAAAACGAACATGAGTTATGCAGGATGGTTCTTCCTCGTCTACATCATGATTCAATGGCCCGGAACACCGGCACTGTTCATGACTTGCTTGGAAGGGTTCCACCGGTTCGATAAGGCCAACGTCATCGTCGTCATTCAAAATGTGGCTATCCAAACCGCAACGCAGGTCGGTTTCATTCTTCTCGGACGATGGGTAGGCACGATCTATCCGTTCATCGGCCCCTTGATGGGCTGCGTGATGGGCTTCATATTTGGTTCGTATCTCGATGATATCATTGCTATGTTCATCGGGGCATACATGTTCAAGAAAGTACTTGAGCCGTTCGGGCTCAAGCTAGGAGACGTGCTTCGGATCGACTTCGACAAGGAGCTTATGAAGGAGGTGCTGCTGTTCGGCGGTAAAGTGCTACCTTCAGGTTTGTCATACGTAGTGGTCAACATGGTAATCACGGTTATGATCAGCAGCTGGCTCTGGAACTACTCGGCGCTCCTCGGCTTGTACTCGATCGGCGCGGGGTTGGTCGGTGCTCTCGGGGTCTCTTTTTCCACGGCGCCCCCAATATCCGAAGCGTACAACAACAACAAGCAAGAGCTTTCCTTGTTTATAATCCGCGCCCAGTTCCAATGGTGGGGCATCCTTTCCCTGGGCGTGCTCATGGCCCCGTTGCTCTTCTTGATCCCGGATATCGTCGTGAAATTTGCACCGAACTATGCTGGCGTGAACGAGATGGTGTTCCCCTTGTTTTTTGGGGCGTTTATCCTTTTCCCGACGAACTTTGCAGGCACGATATGCCAGGCTTGCAACTTGCCCCAGCACAGCACGTTCATGAACTTCATCGAGCAAGGCTCCCGCGTGTTCTTCTACTTCCTCGCGCTGTCCCCGTGGACGTTCCGTGCGTGGTTCGGCGAGCCCGTCGCGTACTGGATGTGGCTATTCGCCGAGGCTCCCGCGTACGCGCTCAAGGGCTTCTATGGCTGGTACATCATCCGAAAAAAGCTATTTCCCGGCGTCAAAATAGGTTTTCCCACTTATCAAACGCTCGTCGCGCCGTTCATCTGTATGGTGCCATTCGCCTTGCTGTATACGTTTGTGATGAAACCATTCTTCTTCGTCATCTACGACATGTCAGAAGCGGCGAGCTATAGCCTCGCAGCAATCTATCTCATCCTTATTTTATTCATTTTCCCCATTTTCTTGATCATGCCCTTGTATGGGTGGCTCGGCGCGTGGGATGCGCAATCGCTGGAAGATTTCCGGAAGGCAGCCTTGATGGCGGGGCCATCAAGACTTCTTGTAAAGGCCTTATACAATGCAGGGAGAATCGGTTACAAGTTATCGCCCTTCAAGGGCAAATTCATCGTTCCGTTTGAACGAGCGATGAAGGAAGCATCGGAGATCACGGCTTTACGCCAGAAAAACGAGTTGAATGTCGATAAGAAGGATATGAATGCGAAAAAAACTAATTCATCAGTACCTGACTAAAGCTTGGATTCTCAGTTCTTTTCTTTCCTTGATTTTAGCAAGATGATCGCCCAGGTTATTGGAACACAAGCACAACTTTTTTAAAGCGAAAGGGCAAGTTATTCGACGATCACTATATCGAAGTGAATTATTATGGGAAAAAGTGAAACCGTAGATGCACTTTTAAACATTGGTAGCATTATCGCAATAATCCTGGGTATAATTGGCGCCATTGGCGGCAGCCGGTGGTGGGGCTGGGGCGGTGGGGTCGTATGGGACATCATCTGGGGAATCGTCGCAATCCTCCTAGGTCTCGGAATGCTTGGTACGACCGGATTATTGAAGGATTGGAAATTCTTGAAATTTCCGAAGGAATTCGTTCCAATGTTGATCATTGGCCTTATAATCTTGGTCCCAACGAGCAACTGGGGCGGTTTATTGATCGTGATCGCAGCCCTCATCCATCAATATGGGACGTGATTTTTTTGTTTCTTTTTCATTTTTACTTGAGCGGTAGAGAATCATTTTTTACGTTAGGACTCGAATACGAGATTTTTTAAAGTGAATAACCAAGATATTTCTCAATATCACTTTGAAGTGAGATTTTATGGGAAAATTCAAGCCTGCTGATATCCTAATCATCATCGGGGGGATCGTCGGGTTGATCTTGGGCGTTTTAAGTATTTGCACGATCAGTTTATGGTGGATCGGACACGTGGTTTGGTCTATTATTTTCGGTTTAATCGCAGTAATTCTTTGCATCGGGATTCTTGACACGTACGGGATTATACCTAACTCGAAGTTAAAGTTCACCAAGACCTGGGTTGTTATGTTAATCGTGGGGTTAATTATTTTCGCCCCGACCGGCAACATTGGTGGTCTCCTCGTTATAATCGGGGCAATTATGATGATTTTCACGTAAATTTGATGATGACTCTTGATCCATCTCTTTTTTCATTTTTGTCTTGAGCTCGTTTGCGTCGTTCTGGTTTTTAAAATAAAAAGTGATAAGGGTAATTTTTTTATCTTGCACGTGGGAAGGACTAGTAAAGGCTCGAAAGAAATCATTCCTCCTTAATAGGATGGTATGGGTGTGGCAATAAATGGCGGATAATAGGAAAAATCGTATTGAAAAAACCTTGATAATCTCCGGTTCCATTCTCGGCATCGTGCTGGTTATCTTGGGCTTTGTTCCGTTCGTCCCCATTTTTGGGTGGAGCCTAGGCATCATCTGGAATGTGCTCTGGGGGATCCTCGATGTTTATTTGTGCCTCCGGATGTTGGCGTCGATCGGTATAATATCGGTCAAGAAACTGGCAACTCCCAGGATGCCGGGAATTTCGTTCCTCGTGGGTATCATCTTGTTTACATTTACCGGGAACTGGGGCGGGATGATCCTCATCATCGCCGCAATTGTCCAGCTGTTCGAGCAAAACAACAATTAGGCGGGATACATGGGAAAGAGACTTAAATTAAACGCGGTTGAGGTACTCTTGATCATCGGTGCCATCATCGGCATGATCTTGGCGATTTGGGGCATGTTTCCAGGGCTTGATAACGGGGGATGGGGCATAGGCTTATTCTGGATGTTGTTTTGGGGGATCGTCGATATTATCCTGTGTTTCGTCATCCTTGGAACATCGGGCATCGTGCCTGGATCGAGGTTCAAGATCGGCAAGAACTGGATAATCATTCTCGTCGTGGGCATCGTGATATTCGCGCCGACTGGCAATTGGGGCGGTCTCGTGGTTATCATTGCCGCCGTCGTGAAGATGTTTGTCTGAATCGTAGTCTCCTCTTCTTTTTTTCCGGCATTTCTCCCGGATTCACCATTATTTATAGGCGGGTTTCATGGTGTTACACATGGTGGTTTCCACGGTAGATGAGAAGTGCATCGTCGAGCTGGAAAAGCGGCTCAAGCAGAAGATTCCCGAGGCCCGGTTCGTGAACGAACAAGCTGTCGGCGTCATGTTCAATTCCAAACGCGAGGTAGTCGGCCTCAGCCTCCACGGTTGCAGCCTGGACGAGTTTCCCGCGCCCGTGCTGGAGTTAAAATCGCTCAAGATACTTTATCTCGTCGACAACCGGCTCAAGTTGCTGCCAGGAGACATCTACAGGCTCGAGTCCTTGCAAAAACTCGACTTGTGGAAGAACCAACTGCAAAGCCTTCCCGAGAGCATCGGGAACCTGAAGCAGCTGAAGAAACTTTACTTGACCGGAAACGAGAAGGCTGGCGACGAGGAAATCGTGCAAGGCAATACCATCGCGAAATTGCCCGATACCATCGGTAACCTCGCATCGCTCGAGCTGCTCCACCTGGCGAACAATCGGCTCACCGGGCTGCCAAGCTCGTTTGGTAATCTTTCCAACTTGAAGAACTTGTACCTCCAGGACAACTTGATCGAGAAATTACCCTCATCTTTTGGCGCATTGAAAGGCTTGCAAGTGCTTGACCTGTCAAAAAACGACTTGAAATCGCTGCCCGATTCATTCTGCGACCTCGCGTCGCTCGAGCAGCTCTTGCTGGGCAAGAACGAGCTCCGTGCATTGCCTGACGCTTTTGGGAAGTTACAGGTGAAGGAGCTCGACTTGAATGGAAACAAGATTGGTGCCCTACCTGCCTCGTTATTGGGTATAAAGGAGTTGAAGACCTTGAACGTGAGCAAGAATGGCTTGACGTCGTTTCCCGGGCCACTTTCCACGTTGGATTCCTTGCGGGTCCTGGACGCGTCCCAAAATTTGCTCGTGGTAATCCCCGAACTACCCGTGTCCATCCAGACCATCGAGCTCTACAAGAATCGCATCACGAGCTTGCCGGAAATGCTCAAGTCCTTGCCCGACTTGAAACACGTCGAGATCGTGAACAACCCTTTGGGTCCGGGCAGCAAGGAGCTCATGGCTACATTGAAGGACAAGGGTGTCGATACTGGCCTTTATTTTGCAACGGTGAAAAAGCCCGAGGAAAATCCGTTCGATCAACCGGGCAATGTATAAAAGATTTTGAAAATTTCAAACGTAATTCTGCGCAAACCCCTCACCGGTTGCTATTTATAAAACAACGATAAAAAAAAGGAGAATTTCAAGAACATCGAGATTCTAGGCTCGTAACACCACGTTTTTATTTAAGCGAGGCGCCGCAGCCTGGGCAAAAACGCACGTCCTCGTTTTGTGGGAGCGAGTGACCGCAGTAAATGCAAAAGGTTGGTTTCGCTGGGTTCACAGTTGCTTGCACTGTACTGCTTGGAAGAGGTGTGATGGGCTGCGCCTGGCCTGGCCTCAAGTTTGCATCGACGCCGGGGTTGAAGGGGACCTCGTTTGGTACGAATGCCGAAGGAGGAATGGCACTGCTTGGCACGAACGCCGAAGGAGGAATGGCGCTGCTTGATGCGACGTATCCCGCATAACCTACACTTGGTACTGGTTCATTGCTCATTTTCAAGAAAGCAGAGCCGGTCGTGAAATAGCCCATAATCGAGAGAATCAAGCCGACGATGCTGACGATGGGAATCAAGCCCAGGATCGCGCCGATGAATCCATAGTTTGCGCCGTCGACACCTTTTTGCTTTGCAGGGCCGGTTTCGATGCTTTTCTCGAAAAACTGCTTCATCCTGCTCCATGCCAATATATCGACGATCGAGACGAGTATACTCATTAGGTTAACCAAAAAGAACGTCCCCATCAATCCCATAATCGCGGCGTACATGCCGCTGTAACCCAAACTGTACCAATTTATCGAAAGGATCTGCGTCACCATGATCGCTGTGCTGGCGATAACGACCCCGATCCCGATGAGGAATGATAAAAGGTATAAGTTGGCAAAATCGAGCAGTTCCTTCGCACCGCGTTCAGTACCCACTTTCTTTGCAGCATCAATAACCTGGAATACTAAGACCAGGAGCCAGATTAATATGAATATGTTAACAATGGGAATCAGCAGGCATAAAATCGCTGTTCCCGTGTTCCGCAAGAAATTTCCGAGCTTGATATCATTTTCCATGGTCTCACGATTTGCTAATAGTCCTCTATGATTTTCATATGCCTAATGCTCTTCCAAGATAATAAACGTTCTATAGATAAAACATACAAATTCAATAAATCTTCAAGGGGTCATTCACGCCACGGCCGGCCTTCCAGCTGGCGTCGGCGCTCTAGTGCCCAATTTTTTCGCAAGGTCTTATAGCCTACCTTTCTCGCCAGAACGAGCATCAGCTTGTCGATGATCTCGCGTGGCGTCTTCCCCCCTTCCTCGGGCCTTTTCAACCAATCCCGCGGGATGTAGATGGGCTTGAGAAACTCGACCAGGATTTTCCAAGCCCGCCGGTCGTGCTTAT
>JAUQYW010000359.1 GCA_030587525.1 Candidatus Sigynarchaeota archaeon
TGAAGACAGCGATGCCCATGGGTATGGTGCATAACAAGTAAAATAAGCCATCTCGCTCCCATGAGGTCATCATGATCGAAACGATCAACGCCTCCCGCGCCGCGCGTGCTCCACGGTTCTTGCAATGGTTCTCGTGTTCATCCCCGGAACTTCGTTATTTCGTGGCATGATTCGCACGGGGCATGATCTCGCAGCTGTCCCGGCATAACCTACGTGAGGTTTAGCGTGCGCTTTATTAAAGGTTCGCCGGGGTCATGGAGGGCGCCTGATGAAGACGACAATGGGGAGCGATCGTGCAAGATATCGGCAATCCATGGATTTCCTGAAAAAATATGCGTGTTACTCGAGCAATCCGGTTCCAACGAAGAAGTGGCCGAAACCAAGAAGAGGGACAAGGACATTGCACCAAGCCATACGAAGGACAAAGACCACCTTTGTCATCGTCGGATAAAGCATAGGTGAATGGGTTCTAGTGTATCCCCATACGCAGCCAGGGCGAGCATTTAATACCCGGCGATTGTATGACTTCAACTAATAGAGGCGAACCAGATGAATTCTAGCTACCGTGCTTCGGGCTTGGTGTTGCTGGCGTGCATGCTTACCGGTGTGGTGCTGAGCGTGCGAACCACGATAGACAAGGATGACGTGGCACGCTGGCGCATTGTAGCGAGCGCGGGCGAGCCGGCGTGGGTGTCCACGTGGGGCGGGGCAGGTTACGACGAAGCTCTTGCTGTCTGGAGCGACAACGAGTCGGTCTTTGCTTGCGGGCGCTCGAACAGTTACACGAGCGACACCAATCTCCTCCTCATGAAGTGGAACGCGACGACCAGCGAGGTGCTCTGGGCCAAGTTCTACGACGGCGGCGATTTCACGTCCGGTCAAGGTGTGTGGGGTGACGGCACGTTTGTTTACACGTGCGGGTACACGCAGAATCCCGATTACGATGCGGTCTTGAATAAATGGTACGCGGGGAATGGTTCGCTGGTTTGGACGCAACTTTGGGGGAGTGGCACCAATAATGATCTCTGGTACTCCATCTGGGGGAAGGGTGGATATCTGTACACTTGTGGGTCAACCGCGGAAGCTACGAACACGACGAATCGTGACCTCATTCTTGCAAAGTGGTATATGGGGAATGGCACGATGATCTGGGTTAATTCATCGGGATTTCCAGTCGAGGATGGTGGATATAGTATCTGGGGGAATGAAGAGTTCATATTCACAAGCGGTTTAAAATACAATAACATCTCGGGCCTTAATGAGGGACTACTCGTCAAGTGGGATCTTAATGGAAGCAAAATATGGTATAGAACTTACGCAGATACATCAACCGATACTGAAATCAATACTCTTTGGGTAAATGATACTGATATCTTTACTTTTGGTTATTCAATGTCTTTATTTAGGTCCTGGTTGATTCGCTGGAATGTAACATCAGGGGATCAAATTAGAAACATATCTATAATACAAGAGAGTTATGCACATCGAAGGCGTGGGCTTTTCGGTACTAACGGTGTAATATATTCAATATCAACAAATTATCACGGGTTTAGCTATGATCAATTTACACTATCGAAGTGGAATGCGACGACCCTCGACCAGATCTGGAACCGCACGTGGGGCGGTGCCCTCGATGATGATTACGCGGCGGGCATCTGGGTCACGAGCACGAGCATCTTCGCTTGCGGGCTCACGTACTGCCTGGGAGCGACAGCACAAGCAGCGGTGGTGAAATGGAGCATCAACGGGACGCCCGTCACCATGGACAGCGACGATGACGGTATGCCGGACGCGTGGGAAACCGCGCACGGGTTCAATGACTTCGATCCTACCGATGCTGATGCATACACGGATGGTGATGGCTTAACCAATCTCCAGGAATACCAGGCCGGCACCGACCCGCGCGACAGCGACACGGATAACGACGGGCTCGACGATTATGCCGAGGTGGTCACGATCGGCTCCAACGCGACGAACCCGGACACCGATGGCGATGGCCTGCCCGACGGCTGGGAGGCGCAGCAGAACACGAACATCCTCGTGAACGATGCGGCCCTCGACTACGACAGCGATGGGCTCAACAACTCGGCGGAATACCAGCACAACACGACAGCCCGCGACGCCGACAGCGACCACGACGGCATACCCGATGGCTGGGAAGTCGCCGAGGGCTTCGTTCCGACCTTTTCGAGCGACGCGGCGCTGGATGCTGATGGCGACGGCCTGAGCAACGTGGAGGAGTACCGGCACCACGGCAACCCTCATGTCGCCGATACCGACGGCGACGGCATGCCAGACGCGTGGGAAGCGGCGCAAGGCCTGGACCTCGCCGTGAACGACACGGCCCTCGATCCCGACGCCGATGACCTCGCGAACCAGGAGGAATACCAGCACGGCACGAACGCGACGAATCCCGACACGGATGGCGACGGGTACACGGACGGGGCGGAAGTCGCTGCCGGCACCGACCCCCTCGATCCCGGGGATCACCCCGTCGATTACCGGGGCATCATCATCGGCGTCATCATCGGCGCTGCAGCGGCGGGTGGCTTGATCATCGCAACTCTGCTCATTAAGCAATCGAAACGAGCCAAGCAACAGCGGAACCCGTAAGGGAGGCAAGAAGGCTTCTACTTTTTCATCCAAGACCGCGCTGATCCATGCTTCCACTTTCTCATGCTATACGGAACGCGGGAATCTGTGCAATTTTTGCATTCCCAATATATCCATTCGTGCCGCTGGATGCGCTTGATGGTAGGTGTGCCGAGATCTTGCCGGTCGACGAATTGATGCACGGCAGATCAACGTCGAACATCCACGCTTGCCGCATGCCCTGGGCTTGGAATTCCTTGAGTTCAAGGTGAAAGCATATGCTTACTTATGCTCGTTATGTTCCGTTATTAGTATGTTATCATGCCATGCATCTCGAGGGATCGAACCTCGTGAAAACCGCGCGCATTGGCGCGGATCGTCGACTTTACAAGAGCTAGCGATCCCGGGATCGAAATATCATCTTGAATTCCCTTTGTACTCTATATAATATTCATTTCGAGGCAAAGGGTATGGCAAGCTTGAAACGGCACGAGCATCATTGCCGGATCAACGACGCGAAACGGCATCGCATATCTTGCTCGCGATCCTTTTAATAGAACCGAAAAAATCGGTATCGGGGCGATCCCCGGGATCAAGAATGAGATTATACACCTGATGAAGACGACAATGGGGTGTGATCGTGCAAAGTATCGGCAATCCACGGGGTTCAAGAAAAATTGTTCGTTTTACTCGAGCAAAAGCTCGACCGCGGTGAAATCGACTTGGCAAATCTTGCGGACGCCGTGGCCACCGGGCTTGTACTCGATCTTGATGAGCCCGACCTTTTCCAGGCGCTTGCATTGCGCAGATATGTTTGCTTCCGTCTGGTTCAGCACGCTTGCAAGAGATGAGATGTCAAGTCCACGCTCCGGCGTGTTCCGCTTGGAGCGCAAGAGCTTGACAATTTTCAGGCGAGTATCCGATGCCAATGCCTTCAACACTTCAAGCTGTTCCCCACTTTCCCTCAATTTCATAGGGCCTTCAAGAGGTTCGGTCTCCGGATAAGGTTCATATTGTTGGAGTTCCATACTTGAATCCCACAATTTTTATTCTTTTTCCGGCGGCGGTTTTGAATTTCCCGGCGAATACCATGAAAATTATAGGCCCCGTCGCTTGTAATATCTAAGGAAAAATGCTCATATAAAGATATTTTTTGTAACAAATCACTAGTCACGCGACAAACTTCTCACAATAGTTTTAGTAGCAAGAAATTCCAAATTCTTCGAAACATAACAAAAAAATTGCGGATCTAGATTTTTTACAAATGGACTAGATAGTTTGGCTAGCAAACAAATGTTCAACGCTATCCTACATTTGTTTTTCCCAGGTATCTCGAATCAATATGGAAAACAAATGTTTTCTATTTTTTTTCAAGTTTGCTCAACATGTTCAATCTATTGCTTTAGCAACTTGATATCTATAGTTTCGGACGACAATCTTGTTCAAGCTGTTCAATCTCTTGTTTTAACATCTTCAAGTTCTTAGAAGATATATCAGGATTCAGGATGATCAGTAAATATCACTCGCTAATCATCAAGGTTCATAATGAGTTCAAGAACCGGGAAGCCCTTTTTGCGGCGAGTCGAATGGTGCACCGCATAGCACGCATCGCGGGCTCCTTTGTGTCTACACGCGTTGTACGTTCATGAACCAAACATTTTTGATGAAATCTCCTCAATAGACGGCAAGTCATCATTGAGCAGTTCGTGCATCTTTGCCAAATCTATTTTTTGGCCAAGGAAATTAACTTCATATTTGTTATGGTGAACCATCTTCTCGCATTTTCTTGCATTATCAAGAGCATCCCTTGCAGCTCCAAAATCCCCGAATGCTCTAAAGGCTATTACAAGTGCTCTCCACACGCTGCTGTCTTCAGGATTGAGTTCAATTGCCTTCTTGAAGCACACCATCGCTTGGTCAAGCTCCTTCTCGTTCAACAAGAATCGCCCGATATTTACCCACGGATTGACGTTAAAAATGGTCTGGGGGGTTGCTTTTGAAAAGCAATTATCACGCATGGCGGGATCGCTATCTTGTTCGTAGAAGACGAGTCCGAGGCCAATATTTGCTTCTGGATCGAACGGCGCGATTTTAATCGCGTTACAGAAGCTTTCGATCGCCTCGCCATACATCTTCTGGGCGTATTGAATCAACCCGAGATATTTCCACGCTTTTACGTGTTCTGGCGATAGTTTCGTGCAAGCGCGAAACGCGCGGACTGCTTTCTCGGTATGGCCTGCTTTGTAAGCGGCAACGCCATTCTTGTATAGCTTTGCTGGATCATCGATCTTTATTCCATCAGAAACACGTTGACCGGTAATCGCGATCGCGCCTCGGAGCTTGGCTTCGAGCTCGTCGAGCTGTTCAAACGTGGTCTTCTGACTTTGCGCGGCAAATCGACCATATTCGTTAACGTATTGCCTGAAATCATCCGCCGCTCCGGTACCCTTTCTTTCGTATTCCGCCCTCGTTTTTGCCACTTCTTCCGTGAAAGTAACGAAATCCTCAAGCAGTTCCTCGTGATCAAAGGCACGGAGCGCATCACGTGTTTGCTGGTCGCGAGCCATGATGTAATGTTCGACGAGGGATTCTAACTTGCCGGGATCGTCACCCTTGAAACAAAATCTGGATATGATGGATTTCACGACTGGTTTGATGAACGAAAACGCTTTCTCCCCGTGCACGATCATCGCCGCAGCAACCAGCGGCCCGTACGTCACGAAATACATCATGATCCGTTCTCGTGGAGTACCACCACGTTGCATTGTCCGTCACCTTCTCTTTCCAACGCATTTGAAAAACCGATGGACCGGATATACTAGGCGCGAAGTATGTAATTAACATGTCGCCGCGTGGCAGTGCCATAGCTTCAAGAACCAGGTAGCTCTTTTTGCGCCAGCTCGATTGGCGCACCGCACAGCACGCATCGAGGGTTCCCTTCTGCTTGCATGCGCGCCGCGCACTCGCTGCAATACTTTCGCTCGCAATTCGGGCACGTATATGTGAACCCCGATGCATTTTTCCTGTCCATGATGCACTCGTTGTCTTTATACAGCAGCGTGGAAAACAAGACGCTTTCGATCGCCGAGAATCTTGTGGCGATCGTGAAACACCGGTTACCCGTTGCGGTCCCCCCATGTTCCGAGACATCTCGTATCTCGATAGAAAATGGCACCTTCCCGTCGATGAAATCATCCACGTCCTTGGCAAGCATGGCGAGCTGGTGGACCCTGTTGGTGCTCACGAGCCGATAGGAACCGATGTATACGACAGAATTGGCGACCTTGCCGCTATCGATGATGATGCAAAATTGGATTTGATGGAGATCATGTAGCTTCTCTCGAAATCGTTTCGTGAATTGCCCGAACAAGAGCCGGAATTCCATGATCGTGAGGGTCTGTTCTTTCTCGTCGATGCGAACCCGCTTCGCCACGGGAAAAACTAAACTCCACGCAAAGAAGGGAATCCCGAACATGAAACCGGTGGCCATTCCTATGAAATTGGTGAGACCTGGATCCTGCATTGCCAGCAATAAAAACACGATGCCGAGGGCCATGCAAGGATAGCTAAATAACACGAGAAATTTCATGAAATTCAGTTGCTTGAACGAGAGTTCGAGCACGCCGGGGTCACGGTTCACGATCCGGTGCTCTCGATTGTCCGGGATTTCCATGGCTTATCATGCTTCAGAATTTATTTGTGGATTTCTGGCAATTCGAATGGCGCACCGCACAGCACGCACCGCGGGTTCCCTTGTGACT
Source organism: Candidatus Sigynarchaeota archaeon (assembly GCA_030587525.1). Lineage (GTDB taxonomy): Archaea > Asgardarchaeota > Lokiarchaeia > Sigyniarchaeales > Sigyniarchaeaceae > Sigyniarchaeum > Sigyniarchaeum tengchongense. The sequence continues at coordinate 6,354 of JAUQYW010000359.1, forward strand.
GCATGCCCGCCACGCACTCGTCGCAGTACTTCCGCTGGCAAGCGGGGCACGTGTACGTAATCCCCGCAACGACCTTCTTGTCCACGATGCACACGTTATCCGCGTAGAGGACCGTGGAAAACAAGATGGGCTCGATCTCTGCGAATCTCCTGGAAATCGTGAAACACCGGTCAACATGCTGCCAGCGATTATCCAGCGCGATGGAAAATGGCACCCTCCCGTCGATGAAATTATCCATGTCTTTCACCAGCAGTGCAACTGCATGAACATGCCTGGTGTTCACGACTCGGAACGTGTCGATGCATAACCTGGCCACGGTGATGCCACTGCGCACGATATAAAGGTAAAAAAGGATGTCCTGGACGTCCTTGAATGCCTTGTGATACCGCGTCGTGAATCGACCGAACATGAGCTTGAACTCCAGGATCGTGAGGGTCTGGCTCGTGCTATCGATGCGGATGCGCGTGGCTACAGGGAAGAGCAGCAGGAACACGGTGAACGGCACGCCGAGCGTGAAACAGCCGAGAGCGCCCAAGACGAGATCGAAGTCAGGCTGCCAGGCATTCAATATGACGAAAAACCCCCCGATGATCATGGCCGGGCAGCTAAGCAGCAGGAGAGTGGGGACGATGTGCAGCTGTTTGAACGAGAGCTCGAGCACGCCGCCGTCGCGGTGCACGATATGGTGTTCTGGCTTGTCCGGGATTTCCATGATGCATCACGTTTCAGATGCTATGTCGGGGATTTATATTTCATATTTCCCGTCTTGGTATCTATGCGTGTATATATATGCTAAGGCTAAAGAGTAACTATCTCTTGGAATATCGACGCATGCTAATGCAGGTGAGAAATCTGAAAATCAAACTCTCGGAAAAAGGCGCCGCGGTGCAAGCAACCTTCACTCGCGCGGCTGACGGCACGTGGCAGGCAAAGATCGAGATCAAAGGCAAGACCACGGCAAAGCTCGGTGGCACGATCGACACGAAAGTGATCATGGACGCGTTGCAAGACTTCTTCAAGATGTATCCCGCTGGTTTCTGCAACGTGAAAACCCTCAACAATATTAGCCTTGGGGATGGCAGCATTTCAGCATATGGTGATGGTGGCCAATCAATATTCTCCGAGATGCACGCGGATCAGGCGCAGAAATTTATGGCGAAACTGGAGAAAGGGGCGCACCTGGTCGAAGTGTCGTAAGCCCCGGCGACGAGAGCGCGAGCCCGGTCTGGATGCGGGCGGTGCTCCTTTATTTGCATTGAATCCAAGGATGATCCATGGGATATTTCTCCAAGCTGCGGGAACGCCGGTCCTCCTTTTACAACCGTCTCTGGGATGAGCTCGAAGGTGCCAAGGTCATCGACACGCACGACCACCTCGCTCCTCCAGATACCTGGAAGGACGTGATCGCGAAAACGGGAACTATGCTCCCGCACGTGTTTGAAGGCAGTTACCTCTACCATTTTCCCGCGAAAAAGGGAGCGTTCAAGGCGTGGATGGAGCAGATCAGCGGGTACAAATTCACGACTTTTACAAGCTTAGTCGCCATGCTATAAATGCTGGCACGACGATACGTAGCGGGGTTGATCGTACATGAAGATTGACGTGACGACAAAGCGATATGCCATCATCACCGCCTTGATCATCGCCGCTGGGGTAGCCATTTTCGCGGCATTCAGTATGCTGATAACCGGGACACGAACTATTCCCGTCGGGGAGTTCGACATCGTCGATTTCGAATTCGTGTGGACGGCCGGCCAAGCGGACCTCATCATGCAAGCCTGGGGACAAGCCATCGTCACCCAGGAGCTTGCCATCACCTATCTCGATTACGGGTACCTTTCCGGATACGGGCTGCTTGCCGTTGGTTTACTCTTGCTCGGCGCGCGGCTCGTGGACAAGAACGAGCGATTCATGCGGTTCGGGTTCGCGTTCGTGTTCTTGTCGATCGTGTCCCCGGCTTGCGATGCCATCGAGAACGTGAACTTGATCGTCATGTTATCCGCATTCCCAGCGAATGCGATTCCGGTGAACGCGATCTTGGCCTCATCGTTCGCGCTGGTCAAGTTCGGGATGCTGTTTGCCGCCATCGGCGTGTTTGGTGCCGAGGTCATCTATGCCCTTGCCACGAGAAAATCTAGAGCGCAAGCCTAAACCGGATCTTCACCTCAAGCCCAAGGATCGCCCCCGAGACGTTTTCTTGTATGACAAATCGGCCGCTCTTTTTCACGTGTCACAGCCCGTGACGAATCAGATTTATCTTGAGTTTTGCTTAACGTTTATAGGTCGTTATGCCTGGATAGACTCGAAACTTTCACGCATAAAAAAGTTTAAGGAGGAACACGAACATGCGAAAAAAAATCACGGCACGATGCCTGGTTTTATCGGCCATCGTGACACTACTCTTGATGCCCCCTTTTTTCAATGGAGGCTATGAAAACGCCAGCGAGCAGCGCATTCCCGTTTTAGAAACGTCTCTCACCCACGCGCCCATCGAGATCTACAACAATTCGGACTTGATAGCCTTCCCGGACAAGACCGGCTCGGGAATGCCCGGCGATCCATACGTGATCGAGAACCTGGTGATCGCGCCTATGTCTGCAAGTGATTGCATCCGCATCTGGAGCACGACTTTGTACATCACGGTCCGGAACTGCACGCTGTCGAGCTATGCCACGTCCCAATTGACAGGAGCGGGCATCAATCTCATGAGTGCCGCCAACATTAACGTGACCGGCAACCGTGCCAGCAACAATTTGAATTATGGAATCAGTGCTTACGATTCACGTAACATCACGATCGCATTCAACAACGTTACCCGCTGCGACCAAGTCGGAATTGCGATACATGGAGAAAACATCACGGTCACCGGCAATAAAATGGAAGGCTGTGGGCTTTCTGTCCTGGGCAGTCTCCTTTATCTTTGGTCGTATACGATCGACGGCACCAACACAGTCAACGGAAAAAATTGCTATTATTACGTGAACAAGACGAATCTCGGGATTGCAAATTTCACGAACGCGGGGCAAATAACCCTCGTGAACTGCAACGATTCCAGCGTCACGGGCTTGGCAATCGGCAACGCGTCGTTTGCCATCCACTTGCTGCACGCGAACAATGTCAACGTGACCAATAATGTGTTATCGGACAATTCCTTCGACATTTACGCGTCGGCGGGCACCAACTTGACGATTGCAAGAAACGACATAACGAAATCGAGAAACTGCGGGATTCGCCTAGACGGGAGCAATAACAGCACCATTGACGGCAATAATGTCACCGCGCGCTATTTGGCCATCGAAGTACTCGGCTGGAACAACACGATCAAAACCAACCACATGAACGGGTCTGGTCTCCGGCTGAGCGGTTCGGACTACACGTGGCTGACATCCATCGTTCCTTTAACGAACACGGTGAATGGAAAGCCGCTATACTTCTATCGGGATCAGCCAGATCTCGGCGATGCTGATTTCATTGATGCCGGGCAGATATACCTCGTCAATTGCTCCAATTCCGTCGTCAATAATCTGACCATCATGAACGGGTCGTACGGTGTCGAGATTGCAGGCAGCAGTTACGTTACCATCACGAATTGCACGTTTATGAACCTCTTAATGGCTATCGAATTGTACCAGGCGTTCGTTACCACGATCACGGATAACACCATCTCCGGCGGGCAATATCCCATCACGATATCCGATTCCTCGGGCGGGACCATCACGCGGAACGTGCTTCAAGACTGTCTCATTGCCGGCTGGCAATTGTATGACTGCACGTCGATCACGATTTATTACAACTCGTTTCGATCCAACAAGACTTGCCAAATCATCGGGTCTAATTACGACGGAATTACCTGGGATAACGGGACGCGCGGGAATTATTGGAGCAATTACGAGGCGAGATATCCGACCGCGACGAACAACGGCATCGTCTGGAACACGCCATATGCGATACCCGGCAGCACGAGCAAGGATCGATACCCGCTCGTGCAAGACTGGACGAATGCGCAGACTCCCCAATTCCCCTGGTGGATCGTGTACGTGATCATCATCCTGGTCGCTGTTGGCATCGCCGTCACCATGGTCGTGATTAACAAGAAGAAAAAAGCCCGGAAGTCGCCTGGTGACAAGGGATCGTGATCATATATACGTTTTCTGTCTTTTCTTTCTTTTTCCATTCGTTGAATCGATCGCGGGGCTTTACCTCGTCATGATCCCATGAATGGGGGAGCTGGCCTTCCGAGGAGGTTCTGTCTCGCTGATCTGAATGAGCTGGAATCTTGGCAAGCCAAGCTCGTCGAAAAAAGGAAAAAGGGATGCGCCATCAACCGACGCGTGCTATTCTTCGGTTATTAAAATGCTCCAGGTCGATTCTTTTGTCCTTACCGATCCCGAACTCAAGGATGTTATACGATCCCATGGCTCCACTGCCCAGGATCAAGTCAAGGCCTTGCCAGGCTTCGGGCAATTGGTGTTCTTTGTCATCGATGATCCACGCATATGTATCGATGCCCAATTGATCCGTCGTTCCCGTATCCATGCCTTGCTTTTTCGACGTCCTGAACAGCTTCACGTGGAACATGCAGATACTATCCGATTGGATCACCCTTCCCGGCTGAATCCAATATACCTCGGTATAATTAGCATTCGTGATTATTTTCTGGCCGGTTAATGCTTGGATCTTTTCTGCAGCCTCCTTGGTGATGATGCAGTGTACCTCTCTCGAGTTGAAGCCTACCCGAATCTTGCACCCGGGGGACAAATAATCCCGCGAAAGCTCTCCATCGAGGGTGGGGATGTGGATGGCGTTGGTGAACACGGCCTGGAGTTCATCAAACCTCCCCTCCTGGAAGAGGGTTACGATCAAGGGAAATTCCGTCACGTTAGCCGGGGGATGGTCCATCTCCTCCTCGATCGTGTTCACGATGAACTTCCCCTCTATTCTCAAGTGGATCGCCTTCCCAGCAACTGCGATTTTCCCGACCAAGTCCGCCTCGGTCACTCCCAGGATCCTCGCAGCCTTGCTCGTCTTTTTCCGCTGGGAGTGCCCCATAAGTACCTGCAACCGAGCCAGCAAGTCATCGATTCCTGATTCCTTTTTTTCCATGTTTGAACACCCTTGTCACAAGTGAAGGCCATCGATGGCCTCGACGGAGAGTCATCGCGATCTACCTTATAAACGGCATTCATCATATCTTTCGAGAAAAAAATTGGCGACCATCTGGCCTATCCAAGGCGAGTCCAGGGCGTGGCTCATATCGGGCATAAAAGGTGGAACTGGCCTTTCTCGAGGCGTTCTATCCCATTAATCACGGAGTCATTAACCCCTATTCATCGAGAATGATCCAAAAAATGAAAAAACCCGAATTGAATCCAAGTTTCGCGTGTGTTTCGCGAAAAAACATCAAAATCAGCTTTTTCGAAGGTTCTGGTGAACGATTGATAGATCATGGGATCAATCGAGTGGCGATGGGTCGTGACGGCGCCTCCGGTGGTGCCGAGGCAACACGAAGGTCAGACTTCCCCATATAACTTGTCCCGATTGCGTGTCGAAGCGATGGGTGGTGGTGACGCATCCGGTGGCATCGCGGCAACTCGAGGCAATATGCCGGTAATCCGCCCGTTGATTAACTTGTGCCGGTCAAGTATCGATAGCACGAGACACGGCGAAACACGCTGTTTCGCGATTTAGAATATATAATAATGTAGTATATACTAAGTATATACTATATTGCCTAATTCTCATCCCCCTCGACATCAATGCGCTGATCCCGACAATCTTATATTCAAGTATATACTAAATATCAACAATGGCAAGTATCGCAGACGATCCCGAATCGCAATCCATCATCGGTGTCGTGTCAGCGCACGACCGGCTCAACATCTACGCCCTATCTCGCATACTCAGGTGGTCATACGGACGGACTGAGCGTAAGGTCGTTGACCTGATCAAGACGGGGAAGGTTTTTTCGCGCACTCACGTCAATGGTGGTCGGAACGTGAAGATGTTGTCAATTAAGCCATTCCCGCCGGAAGAAATCGGTAAAGAGCGGGATCAAAAAACTCCTGCATTAATTATGCTCCAGGATGCGTTCAAGCATTTATATGGGATCTTTCTGGAGCTCAAAAAAATTGGCATCAACCCGAGGCCTGCCTTGTTATCATATTGCAAGGATCTAAACAAGGACCCCAATGAACTTATGAAATCATTCGATGCTGCCAATGAATCCCTTCCTTGATTCCTACAAAACAAAGTACAATCCTTCAACGTGACAG
>JAUQYW010000200.1 GCA_030587525.1 Candidatus Sigynarchaeota archaeon
TCAAGCTTTCAATATTTATAAAATTTGTACACGTTGCATTTAAACATGTTGGGGACGGGGCACAATATTTGGGGCATTGCCACATTTTTTGTTGCACGGTTGCAAGAAAAAACCAATACTCGAAGCATTTTTTTTTCCTCGCACGGCAATATACGATCATGGCATCCAACGAAAAAACATGGGTTTCCGCCACGTGGGCGTCGGTCGCCGGCGCCTTCGCGGCATTTTTGCTACTCTTCCTCACCGCGCTTCCCGTGGGGAATAACTTCGATCACGACCGGTACTTCACTGCAGAGCTCATCCTTCCGGGGCTGGTGCTGCTGCTCGCCACGATCGCGATCCAGCGATGGATCTCGCCGCGGGCACTGGCTTGCGCGTTCATGATCTTCGAGATCTCGATGCTGTTTCTCTACAGCAGCATCACGATCGCCTTCACGACGTGGAACGGCGACAACGTGATGTACATCGTGGGTTATATGGTCGTTTACCACGAGCAAGTGTTTTCCTTGACGCTCGGCGGTATGCCACCCTTGCTGTACCTCGTGTCACTGCAGCGGCTGCGCGACGTGAAGCAAGCAGCGCCTCCGGCTGGCGAGCTCTTGCTCGCCATCATGGGAGATTTCGCCTGGGCTACCGCCCTCGCGACCGCCATCTTGCTGCTCGCCGGGCAAGCATCGCCTGGTGGTTCGATGGCCGTGGCAGCCGCGGCGATCGGCATCTCCCCCGTCGCGGATCACTTGCGGGCAAGGGGGCGTGAGCGGGCCGCGGTCCAGGTCCCGTCATCCATGGAAAGGCCATTGCAGAGCTCATCCCCCTCGCAGCCCGTGCCACAATCTTCGTCACGGGTAAAGAATCTCTTCACGTGCCTCATTTTCTTGTTTACCAGCCTCGGCATCGGCTACTTGTGGCCCGATCGATTCATCCACGTTGCCGACCCGCCAACGTTTTCCACGATGAACCCGCGGGAAGTCCTCGGTGATTCAACCTTGGCCCTCGTGGTGTTCGAGGTCACGCTCGTGCTCTGCTTGACCTTGTTCAAGAACGTGCTGGCCAAGCTTGACAAAGTTGCGAACCCAGAGCGGGTCTTCGGCGCGTGCATCATCGTCGTGTTTAGCATCTCGTGGGTATTCATGCTCGTGGGGCGCCCTGTCTTGCCAATCAGCATCACGACCGCAATGTTCCCTTGGCTTTGCTTGTTCCAATGGGCGTGGCTCGCAGCATTCGTGCACCGGCGCCGGCGCGACTCGCCGGGCGTGATCGGGGGATTGAGCATGGCCATGACCACGAGCACGTGGCTTGGGCTCGTCCTGTCCAGCGATACCGAGTTAGACGGGATCCTGTACATCATGTCGGGCATCGCCATCGCCATTGCTGTGTTCATAATCTTGATCGTCGCCGTCATCAATCCATACTTCGTGAACGGGAAGCAAGATCCCGTGGCGCCGGCGCAGCGCGATTGGCACGTGCGCGAAGGTTCGATGGAAGCAAGGCTACTCAACAGGCTTGGCGAGCACCACGTGGTCATCGCGGCCGCAGTGATCGCGGCGCTGGTGGCAACGCCGCTGGTAATGGTCGGAACAACTGCCACATCGTCGTCCAACTTCCAGATCCTCGCGAACCTCGACTGCAACTGTATCTTCTACCTAACCGACCCGATGACGCGCATCGACAGAGCATACATGCCCAACCTTGGCTTGAGCCTCTACGACGCCCCCAATGCGACTATCCGGATCAGCGCGGCGAAAAACGAGTACGAGCCAGTTCAAGTCGTCATGCGCCCGCTGAACGAGAAGCATTATAGCATCTATGGCATATCGTTCTCCGGGTTCACGCACGACGTGCTGCCCGCGACCACGATCAGCAGCTCGAATTTCAAGGCATACCGGGTCGAATATGTCGAGTCGCTGTCCGACATCGTTCCGGACATGCTCGTCGACTTCAGCCCGTTTGCGGTGGCCGATGGCTTGAACCACCCGCTCTGGTTGCAATTTCACGTTCCCATCAATGCCACTGAAGGTGAATACACAGGCCAGGTCACGCTTACCGTCGACAACAAAACGAGTGATCCAAATGGCTGGAACTTTGACTTGATCCAACTCAAGCTCGACATCAAACTGCGCGTGTTCAACTTCACGCTCCCCGCCGTACCGACGATCAAGAGCAATTTCGGCTACAGCGGCAGCACGGGCTTCGATGCTATGATGCAAGTGTTCAAGGAACACCGTATGATGTATTGGGCGGACACGAACTTCCCGCGCTGTACATTGCACGCGAACGGGACCGTGGCGTCGATCGACACAACGGCGCTGGACACGTACGTCAACACGATGCACGGGTTCGGCACCCGCACGTTCGACCTCTACACGTTCAGCTTGAACGGCGCGACGGTCTTGCCGGCCGGCACGTTCACGGTCTCGGGCGCCGATTACACGGCGTCGAACTACACCGCGGCGCCGGAATACAACAGCACCATGTGCAGTTACATGCAAGTGCTCGAAGCTTACCTGAAGAGCCAAACGTACACGGATTGGTTCGGCAACACGAAATCGTGGTACGACGAGTTTTACTTGGCCGGATACGACGAGGTTGATGCCAAGGGGGATGCCGCCCTCGCGGAGGCACTGCGCGTGTACCGGTGGATCAAGAACGTGGTGAATGCAACGCTCCCGATCATGCAGACGATGGGCGGCAACGACGAGCTCGCGCAAGCCATCGACATTCCTTGCTTCCACGGCACCGGCCACGAGCCAGATTTCATCGGGCGGTTCCGCAGCCGGTTCAAGCAAGTCTGGCTCTACACGACTGCCGGGCCTCGATTCCCGATACCGACCATCAGCACGGCGTCCTTCGCAACGCAGCCCCGTGCACTCGCGTGGCAATGCTTCATCTGGAATTACACGAACTATCTCATCTGGGACGTGGTCACGCCAGTGAACGCGGGAAGTGGCTACGCGTATGCAGGCTGGAACGGTGGTTCGCTATTCTACACGGCGCCCGGCGCACCAAATGGGTATGCCCCGTCGACCCGGCTCGAAATGATCCGGGAGGGCTTCGAGGATTATGAATACTTTTACCTCCTCGCCCATCGCGCACCAGGAAACAGTTTAAATGACAAGGTTGCCGCGCTCATGAGCGGCTTCGCCCCTACCATGGACTATCGAGCCTTTCAGCAGCTCCGCGCCGAGATAGGCGCATTTCTCTCGACGTGAACGGTTTTTTTTCCCCTCATTTTTTGATCGACTTATTTCTTCCTATCTCCCTTATGGGTTCCCGATATCACGCCCGGGAGATATCAAAAGTATAATTGAATGGAAATGAATGACGCTCCGGGTACCTTTTTAAAAGTTCGCAGCTCACTTCGAGCTATGAAACTGTTCGAGCCCGGTGCTCAATATACCTTCCTGGCAGGGGCGGGGATTTCTATGGAGGCACCATCGAATCTCCCGTCTGCAATCGCGTTCGTGAGAAGCATTCTGGAAATGTGCACGCCTGCTTCGGAATTTCAATTTTTTGCCAAGGAATCTCACAAAATACGGTATGAATTGATCGTGGAATTTTGTCACGAGTTGTTCGATGCCGATCTCGTTTTCCTGGACTATCTGGACATCATCGATCGCCCCAATCCGATTCATTTCTTCCTGGCAAGCATGTTGTTGAACAAGCAATTTGTCATCACGACTAATTTCGATTATCTTCTCGAACACGCGGTAAAGAAAATCGCAACTGCTGGTCAAATGAAGGACTTTTTCCCGATCATTACACGAGAAGATTTTCTCGCCAACCCGGATCCACTCGCGTTGTTGAAAATTGGGAAGTTCGCGATGTACAAGATCCACGGCACGAAACGTAATTTCCAAACGCGAGAAGACACCAGCCGTTCTTTAGTCACGACGATAACGGCATTGGGTAAGGACAGAGAAGCGGGAAAGACGTTTACCTTGGAAGGGTACAAGTTGCCATCCGTGCAGAAACTCATGCAAGGCCGTGTGCTGGTCGTGATGGGTTATTCCGGGAATGATGATTTCGATATCATTCCTTTCATCAACGAGAGCGCGGACTTTTCTGGATTGGTTTGGATCGATCATGCTGATGTTGCTGTACCGGAAATTACCGAGTTTCTCCCTCGAGATCAATCGGTCAATTCAAGCTCGAAGATCGATCAAGCATTGCAAGCAATTGTAAATGAACGTAAGGTCAAGGTCACCAAGATCAAGGCACACACCAATCGATTCGTGCAAGAGGTCTTATGCAAGCAAATAGCTGGTACGATGGCTGCTCAGAATGCGATAGCAGCAGCAACAGAAGGCGATTCAGGCTCGGAATCTCGACCGCCTTCATTCCCGGAGTGGATAGCAACTCAGCCCCGGTATTCACGGGTACAAGAACACAAGAAATGGGTCCTGTCTTCGTTCATCTACAATTACTTGGGGTACATCGATAAACAGATGAGATGTTATGAGCAAGCGGTAAAGATTTGCGATGCAAATTCGATGATAGAAGAGAAGATTCATTATTTGACGTTCTTGGGTGAAGCCTATCGCACGCAAGGGAACTTGTCCTCGGCGATGAAGACATTCAAGGAAGCCATGGATCTCGTGGAACGATCCGGGCTAGACAAGGATAAATATGCCATCATCAACAACACCGCCATCGTACACTTGAGCCTCGGGGATCTCGATACTGCCCTGAAGTCTTTCTTGCAAGCCCTTGAAATTGCTCGCGCAAGACAAGATTGGCGTTCAATTCCCGTGATCATGGGAAATATCGGAATGATATATCGAAACCAAGGAAAATTCGACCTCGCGAAGGACCAATTAGCTGAAGCCGTGGAACTTGCAGGAAAACATGGTTTGCTGTTTGAAAAAGCAATCAATTTGAGCAATATCGGGTTAACGTATCAAGATCGTGGCGATTTTAACCTGGCACGGGATTATTTTATGCAAGCGGCGGATATTTGTGAACATTTAGGCGCGTTCGACGTGCAAGCGACGATCCTCATCAATCTTGGAGGAAATCACCGGTCTCTGGGCCAATTCGACGAGGCACTCAAATGCTTCGATAAAGGCTTGGAGTTAGCTCAACGATGGCGGCTCGAACTTCAAAAAGCGCAGTTCCACACCCACAAAGGGGTGGTCTATCGCGCCAAGGGGGATTCCAAGCTTGCATTGAAAGAGCAACTTCTTGCAAAAAGTATTGCCGAAAAGGTAGGAGACCTATCCGTCTTGGCGGATATATTAGGGAGCATCGCTTCGATCCATCAAGATCGCAAGGAATATGACAACGCGTTGGAGATTAATGGGAAAGCGTTGGAACTTGCTGAGCAAATACAAGATAACGCAAAAAAAGCATTGATCTTAAGCAATATGGGCGTGATCTTGAATTATCAAGGAAAATCGGATCAGGGAATCCAGAAATTCCTCGCAGCTAAGGAGATCGGAGAAAAGATCGGAGCAAAGGCAAGCCTTGCATCTACCCTCTTTAATCTAGGAACTGCTTATAAAGACCTTCAAAATTGGGACAAAGCAGCAGCATATTTCACGAAATCGGTCGAATTGGCGGACCAGACCTTGGATACAAGCGCCAAGGAACTCGCTTTGAAAGCATTGCTCGAGATCTATAAAAACCTGGGCGATTCCGATGGCCTGATCCGGACGCTCGAAGCGGCCTTGCACATGATGGAAAGCCAGCACGATCCAAAAGACAAACAAAAGATCGTGGACCAAGCAGTCATCTTGGCGCAGCTGGGTAGCATCTACATGCAAAAGAAGGAATTCCAGCTCGCTATCGACCGGTTCAAAAAATCGGCAGTACTCACCGAACAACTTGGCGATTTTCAAGGATTAGCAATCTTGTATAACAATATTGGCCAGATGCATGTGGAATTGCGTGAATTCAAAACAGCATCCGAATATTTTGAAAAAGCCGCACCGTTCGCGGAAAAAATTCGGGATCACGCGAACTTGCTGACCATCTACTTGAACATGGGGGGAAATTACCGGGATGGACTCCAGGACATGCAAAATGCGCTCCGTTGCTTTAAAAAAGCAAGGGATGCCGCGAGCCATCTCAAGAACAAGCAAGCGATTGCCGGCATCGATGGCCTGCTCAAGTCGCTCAAATGAATGCCCCTTCGCGCTGGTCATGAGCACGGAGAGCCGGCGTGATGCGTGATGCTGGCTCGTATCGGCGGTCGTTCCGACACGAGGTCGTTCCGGCCAGAAATGTATCGGAAGGCTGCGATCCGTTCGATCATCACTCGCTTGGCGCTCGACCGCCATAGATAGGCACGTTTCTCTCGACGTGGGCGGCTTTTTTTCCCTCATTTTTCAATCGACTCGATTCTTCCCATCTCTCGATTATAATCCCGATATGACGCCCGGACGTTCTCCAGATTACTCACGTTTAAAAGATGCCTTCCTTTATTTTGCATTGTTAGCCCTTTAACATGGAACATCGATTCGTTCCCATGAACGAAGGGCTAGCGAAACTATGGAAACAAGTGATTTGTGATATGGTATTAGGTACAGTGAAATGGTTTAATGCTCGCAAGGGATATGGCTTTATAATCCCTGATGGCGAGGAGAAAGATATTTTCGTGCACTTTTCGGCGATCCAGGTTGAAGGTGATGCGTTCCGCACGCTGAATGAAGGTGACAAAGTCGAGTTCGTCATAGAGAAGGGGCAGAAAGGAGACGAAGCCAAGAACGTCGTCGTGAAGGAACGTGCGCCCCGTCCCGAGCGTCGCGGACGCGGTGGTGCCCCGAGGGGCGACCAGGACTCCTAAATCTATGAAGGATATTTCGAGACAGATCTTGCACCAGCAATTTTTTTCATTCTTTTTTTCCCTCGGGGGCTTCCGAATCTTCTCGTTCACCGATAATTCGATTTCCGCAAATTCATCGAAGAAAGTCTCGTGCCTTGCCATTTTACCAATCATCTTGGTAAAAAGATCGGCACCACGGTCACGGGGCCTACCATCGCCGGCCGCCCAGCCTTCACCCGTCGCAAATTCGACCGTGCAAAAGCATAAATACTGGTGGCAGCCTGGTATCCCTCATGGACGAGGCTGACTACGCGGCGATGGAAATGGAGCGCATGGGCAAGTGGGTCGTCGACGACCTCGACGATCTTCATTACATTGCCGAAATTGACAGCAAGATAAATTACTTGACGATAAAAATCGACGTTGACGACCCAATATACCTCCAACGCGCGGCGACCGCAAAACACGTGAAAATCATCGGCCCAAATGTCCATAACATCGATTATTTGGATGAGTTGAAGGGTGCCGAAAACCTCGAAATCTCTAAAACAGCTATAACGCGATTAAGAGGATTAGAGAAGATGCCAGTGCTAAAGGATGTTGGAATATATCAAAATAGTTCATTGAGCGATCTTGGAGAGATAATGGAATCGCAATCGATCGAAACGATTGCAATAACTGGATCGAACATATCTCCTTTCCCGGTCATCGATATGCCAATTGTGCACTCGTTCGGTTATGGCCGGAGCGGCACAACAATAGATACCAAGGAATTCTTGCTTCATTTACACACGTCTCGATTACACGCACTTAACTTATCAGGAAACAACATCTCGAAAATAAATGGATTCGAACTGCACCCAAACATCAAATATCTAGGTTTAAAAGATAATCGGATAACAGCGATCGAAAATTTCGAACCGCTGTCGCATCTCATCGAATTAGATCTGTGAGCCTTATAATTGGATTATAATAATTGGGAATATTAAGGTATAGTCTCACAAAATTAAAACTTACTCAGCTGCGCCCGCCGAAAGCCTTAAATGGCGCGATATGGAGATATATCAAGCATTCCACGAGGAGAAAAATGCCGCCGTGGATTGATGGTGCATTATTTGCCATCAACTTCTTAATTCCTGATAATCACAAATCAGAATCAATCATGACAAATAACCGGCTCGGTTTCCCCCCGCTCGTGCTGGCAGCGATGTTCGTCAACATGATGATCACATCGATGACCTATGGTAATTTTATCTATTACCAGTATCCGCATCTTCTGGATTATCCTGAATCGCTACAAGGAATCCCGGGCATTACATACTTCTATCCGGTGATAATGATCCTCGCTGCGTTATGGAATGATTCGCGACCGCTCGGTCTGCATCGTCGTAAGAATCTTGCAATGATTGGACAAGCCATGAATGCATTCGGTATCATCTTGCTTTTCTTGGATCAAGGAACGATGATTATTGCCAGAGGTTTGTCTATCTTTGTTGCCTTTGGAATAATTACAACAGGGGGGATCTTCATATCAGTTGCCTATTATTCATTCTTCATCGATGAAGCGGACACGCCTGAAAAAAGGAATGCCGGAATAGTCATGATATACCTCGGCATAGTCTTTGGGGAGGTTTTATCGATCTTAATCGTATATTTATTCCCCCCGCATCGCATGCCTTCATCTATCTTTTTAGGAGCTATCCTTGGAGGAACAGGAACCGTCTTCACATTTTTCTTGCCGGAGCGCGAAATAACGAAGGTAATGATAAAAGAATCGATCTCGAGAGAGCGAGTAACGATTCCGCGCGATCAGAAAAAAAAAATGGTCGTCGCAACTCTCATGACAATATTGCTCGTCCTCTTGTTAGAGACGAATATAAACCTAGAAGGGGTTCAATTTCATGACTTGAGTGCATATTTCCTATTAATCTTGAGTATAATTCCGTTTCCTTTACTAAGCGTCATAATGTTGATAAAGCCAGTCGTTATGAAGCGGATATTTAGGGGCTTATACTTCCCGATAATTTTATGCTCTGCAATTGTGAGTATCATCACATCTATCATCCCAATTTTCACGAGTTATAATTATATTATAATAATTATCATGTTCCTCATCGATAATTTAATTTGGCTGTGCTGGCTGCGAATGCTGCTCGCATACATTCGCGGTGCTCGCAAAGCAGCAACCTTCCAATTTTTTCTTTCCCTCCAAGTAGTTGGGACGAGCTACAACAACATATTCTTTTTTCTTTTCTTTCTTTCTAATCCCGCTGAATCTCTAATGCAACCAATATTCGAGATAACAGTATTGCTAATAGCTATAATCATCATCTTACTGATTTATCTTGTATATTTCAAATTCATTCGTCATCGATTGGAACCTTATTCGAACACTAACCCTTGTGAATGAAATGCAGCTTTCAACTATGTCGAAGATTATGGTAGTCATCGGGTTATCGATCATTATATTCCTCCCCCTAAATTCCGTGACTGTAGTGGCATCGACGACGGGTATTTGGTCACGGGTTGAGAGCGAGGCATCAGACTACTATTCAATTTGGGGGGATGGCTCAGCTATCTATACGTGTGGAAATTCACCGACGCGTCTTGAAGTTGTCAAATGGACAAATGACGGTTTCATCCTCTGGAATCAGACCTTTACCAGTACGTCTGGATCGCATGGAAACGCGATAACAGGAAAGGAGACCGCTCTATTCACATGTGGTTATGTATACCAAGGAATTAACATGGAGGACCTTCTGATCGTTAAATGGAATGCAACTGGGGGAGTGCAACTCTGGAACTACACGTGGGGCAGCACCGCTGACGAAGAGGGGCTTGATATTTGGACTGACGGCATTTCCGCATATACTTGTGGGCTGTACCACGAAATTAACCATTCAGAAATATATTCTCTAACCCTCATCAAATGGGATGCGTTAACAGGTGCGCGTTTATGGAATCATACGTTCGGAAATTATACTTACTTCACCAAGGCTGCCGTATGGGGTGTTGGCGATTGCATCTATGTATGCAAGGGGAACTATCTCGGTAAATGGAATTCCTCCGGGATTCAGACATGGAACACCACGCTTTCTTCGATGACGATGCATGCCCTCTGGGGAGATGATCGCTGGCTATATGCTTGTGGAGATACCGGAACTAACACCACCGTCTTGAAATGGGACACGAGTTCAGACATGCTTGTATGGAGCGTTGTGATCGAAGAAATGTCAAGCTCGATCTGGGGTTTCGACGAAGCTCTCTATGTTGCAGGGTCGACCTTGACAATCGGCCCCGGTGGATCCAACATCATTCTGTCCAGATTGGATGTAGCATCAGGCTCCGAGATATGGATGCGCACGTGGGGTACCGAGAATTCGGACAGAGCATTTGATGTTTGGTGTAATTCTGTTGCAATCTACACCAGTGGGATAAAAGGAGAAGACACTGGCACTTACGGTGTTATCATCAAGTGGGGGCACGATGGCAGCGCGCCGCTTATGCCTCGGGATGTCTGGAACTTGATTCGCATTGCCACAGCATGGATCCTCGGCAGCGTGGTGGCCTTCTTCTTCACCATCCATGTCTTGCGCGAAACCGGTCGCCTCAACAAAGCGATGAAGAAAGCTACGCAGCCTCGATCTTGATCTTTCAACACTAGCGGGGGGGAAGCCAAATCGGTCATTTGCCATTGTCGATCCATATCTCTTTCAAGTGCCGGGACAGCGCGGATTGGTCTGGAAAATATCGACGCTCCTTTCCATTCGAAAACAGCTTGGCGTGAAAGGTTTGGAACGAACACCCATTTTCTTTGCACGCCTTGTTCAACCACTCTGCCATGTGCTCAGGGGATTGCTGGCCCAGCTCGACGCACGCTTGAAATAGCACGAACACGTCGGACGCATACCCGCTGCGCTTGCCGGGCAGCAGGCCCGCGATCAACGGCTTGACGAGAGCCGCAACATCTAAAAGCAATTGGAGATTTACCCACTGGGGGTTGATCTGTCCGAGACCGGCGGTAACCGGTGGACAGACTTTGTAATATACTGTCATGCGATGGTCAATCTGCCATCGCTTATAATTCAACCCCCTTTTATCTCCATTTTTGTCGTGCGAGATTGGCTTCGCGCTGGGTGGAGGTTGCCGAAAAGTTAATTAAAAAGAGGCGCCTTATAGCCTTTAGAAAGGCATTAAAACCCAATTACATGCCTAATGATAGATGTGAAAAAATGAGCGAAGAAACTTTAGCGCGGATAGAAAAAATCAGATCTGAAATCACAGAGAAGGTCGGAGATATCAAAGCGATAGAAAAACAAGCAGGTTTCCTCTTCTCATCTCAAAAATCGACTAGTCAAGATCTTATCAAGGAACTGAATAGGAAATATCCATCCAACTATGTCCTTTGGATATTGCTTGGTAGCTTTCAAATCAGGGATGGTTTTCCAAAAAGAGCAGTTCAAGCCTACGAAAATGCCTTGAGATCAATAGGTGCTCCTGAGGATAATGCCTTGTCTGCTGTATCTAACTATGGGTCTAGTCCCCATACTAACATCGCAACAGCATTGAAATGCAAATTATCTGTTGCTCATCTCATTAGTACCTTGAACAGTAACGATAGGAGCATCTCAGTAATAAAAACCTTGGAAACCCTCCAGGATCCTGCTGCGCTGCCAGCTCTCGTGGATTCATTGAAAGATGAGAAGGTTAAAATTCGTAAGGTTGCCGCACGTGCAGTAGGACACGTTTTGCACGCAATAGATGCACAAAAATTTATGGATCCTGTTGATGTGGTAGCAGCACTCCAGATTGCTTTGAACGATTCAGATAAAGAGGTCCGTAGGACTGCGGCACGCGCACTAGGTGACATTAAGCGTGATCTCGATCATACGTTCCATTGCTGTAATGCTATTTCAATTGAAAATTCACTTGTTTTTGCCGACCTCGTGAAAGCATTGACTTCAACAGAAGACGACATCTTTTTTGAAGACACATTAGAAAATAGTTGCCTCAATTTCAAAGAACCTGGAGCCGCTGGCCGACGAGAAGATGCAGCATCAATATTGGGAAATTTAAACTGGAAACCTCAGAACATCGATGAACTCGTCGCATTCCACATCGCATTGAATCTTGATGAAATCGAAAACATAGACTCATGGCTCGCGCCTCACGAGAAGGATGCCGCTATCCCTGTTCTTGAAGCTGCTTGCGGATATCTAGATAAATACGAACGAGAATACATTGCGAATGCTCTGCTCGCTATTCGTGATCCAATGGAATACGCCAGAAGAAAACGGCAAGAAGAGGAGAAGAAAATGCAAGAAAAACAAGAGGAAGCAGAGAGAGAGGAACATTATGGGGATGATATGGCGCGTGCATATAGGGGTACTTGAACTCTTTTGAAGAGAAGTTGCCTGACCACGATTTATTGCGAGATAGTGAAACCGCACCATCTGCATCTGTCTGAACCCTTATCATTCCAGTGATCGCAAATAATCAGCAGCATAAATATACCAGGTTTCGAAACCCATCATTATTGTTTTACCGCAGCGATATTTGAACGATTCGTTGGTCTCATAGATGCCATGAAAGCGAAGGATACTGCCATTGGTGAACGGATACTCAATGCCCGCAACAAGTACATGGCGCAGATCATCATCTCCAAGTTAGCCGAATCCAAATACCGAAAATTCCTCGTCGTGTGCGGTAAAGCACACATCGTCCCTCTTATTGCACTCATTAACACGACAGCTAAATAACTCCTCACACTCGGACTCGACGAGCTGCGCTAGCATCATGCTTCCATCTTTCTTGGGAAAGAAAGATACCACGCGGGTCGAAGCGATTTTAGGCGTGATTTATATTGAATCCGATTACGAAAGATTTGCTCCAGTTGTATCACGCTTGCAGTAACTTCAAAGCGGTTCGAAGGTTTTGGAAGGCGCGGCCGGACGGGCACGGAACGGGTCGAGAGGCCTTGACGGGCATGTGCGTCGGTTGAATAATATGGAGAAATGGGAATGGATATGATCACAAGTGAGGATGGTCGAAAGATATTTACCTTGATTCGTGGATCTCATTATTTGATTTTAACTGCGAGGATCGGGTCTCTCTTCGGCGGTGATTGATCATATTCACAAAGAATGACGCTCGAAATGCTTCGTATGCGTGTCGTTTTTTCATGTGCGGTATCGGGTTCATCATAATAGGCGTATTTCTTGTAATGAGTTTCGCCCGTTACGACATGGCTTAGGCTTATTTATTCGTTCCCATCACGGGTATCATTATACTCGCGGGTTCTATAATTTACATGATTAAAGCCCAACGGCGGTACAATCAAAGCAAGAACCGCATCGAGAAAGCGATCCTGGAGCGACACCAGGGCGTCCAGGTCACCCCGGAAAGTGCAGCCCCAGCATCTAAACCCGCGTTGGTCTGTTCTAATTGCCGCAATAAATTGCCCACGAGTCCCGGGAATTCGATCGTGTGCCCGATATGCGGGTTCGTCACAAAAAAGACTGATTGAGGGGCGATCTCGCCCGCGGGATTCGAGGGATCAATGCATCCCAAAAAGAAGCTTGCGATATTTTTAAAAGAGGACGAACGGTACGAAGCAAGATCTCCAATATCGATCGGGATTGCAAACGTACTTGTTATTTTGATGGTGATGGTGATTTCCTTTCTCGCCCGCGGGCCGAGGCGACATCGGCGGGTGCATTCCACTCGCTGCTGGACTTGCCGAGAAAGAGCGTGGCATCATTCCTTGGCCTTGCCCTCCTTCTTCGGCACCTTCTTCAAGTACACCTCGTACTCGACGCTCGGGTCAACGATGCCATTCTTTACGTAGGCGCGAGGAATCCAGAAAATATAATCGGTGCCCATCTTCGCGGGCTTGCGCGTGAACTTGACGACGCCGTGTTCCAGGGTAAAGTCGCTTGCTGCCATGCTATCACTCCATCTCTGCGGGATTATCTATGGCCATCCAGGTATAAAAAGTCCTCGGGTCGGCTCAATAGAAAAAAACTCCGGGATATTCATGCCTGCATTCGACGCGGACGGGCTCGTCATAGCCGAGTTTTGCAAAAAATAGCGAATCAAAATGAAGCGTAGATATGAATTGGTGAAGAATAGTATTAAAATCTACCAACACAAGCGTAAACGTGAAGCCGTAGTGCAATACACGAGATTAGTGATGACTCATAACAAGTCACAAGCGGCTAATATTAAATGGCTTAATTGCCATCTGGCTATTATTTAGCTTCTTTTTCATGTTCGACAAAATCTCTTCGATATTTGGAAGGTAGCAACCTTGTTCCATGCATTTTTCAACGATCGCAAATTGCACTTCGGATTTCTTCCGTTCTTCAGCGTTTACATAATACTCTAGGAGAAACAAGTGCGAAAAGAAGAGGTCCATTAGGCCCAATCCTGCTTCCTTTTTCATCTCGATGCTTTGTAATATGAATTCCTCTGCCTTGTTGTCCTTCATGAAGCCATACACGCGGCCGACCAGGCCCAATGTCTTTGCATATGTGACCATGGCATATAGATGCTCATTTGCTTGGATATAGGGATTGAGGCTATCAAGGTTTTTCTTGTCATATTGCAACCGCTCGTTCGCGATCGAGAGCGCTCTCTCCGCTTTGTTGTGAAGAAGCAAGGATATCGCCAAGAATTCCATTACGAGTACATAATCTGTTCGCATTATTTCAAAAAAATCCTCACCCTTGTAATGCTCATAAGTTTTCAGGAATTCGTAAGACTTTTCCAGAGCTTCCAATCCGAATTCTTGGGCCATCGCAAATTTTCCCAGAAGATAGTTTGAATGTGCAATAGCGAGCGGGTCGTTTAGTTGCTCAGCAAAATCTCTTAGTGTCTTAATTCCTTCATAATCCGAGAAGTCCCCAAGATTTGGAAGTTTTATATATTGCTGGGTTTCCTTCGCAAAATATGCAAATCCGCTCAAACAAAAGATGCACACGTACTTTTGAATCCAGTCCTTGACTCTTCCATTGGCCGTGAATTGTGCAGTGTAATCGGCATTTAATGCTAGATGATCACCACATACACATTTCGGGTATGGAGGTTTGGGGGTAATATCCTTCCTTAAGGAAGAAGCATACAGGTAATTTTCACGCTTGTCCAGGATCTCTTCCTCGAAGCGCTTCGCGCCGTCTTTCGATGAAAACCGAATGTTCAATGCTGAGTCGAAAATGCCGACTCGAACTTTGTCCGAGTCCGAGGAGAGGAAGTCTTGGGTAGGTAGTAAGGTATTTTGTGATGCTCTCACGCAGATCTCTTCCTCAGATAACCTCTCAATAGGTCTAAAAATATCGATGTGCCATACAAATATTTGACCATCTTCACTTTTGCATTCCATTGAAAGATCGCAAAATTGAGCTGCTTTCTTTATAGAAGGAATCCTTGTGATAAAACCGGTAACGACTTCTGCTCGAAGCGAGAAAGTTCCAGTGAATGAATCAATCTTGGTCGAGACCTTATTTGCGGCCTTTTCAATATACGATCGTGAGAGTATAGTTACTTTTTCAGGATTTGGAGTTGGTTCTTCGCTCATTGTGATTCGACTCGAGTTTTTTCGAGTACCATAATCCCTAGTAAAATCTCTTGGCCCGGTATGCCCGATCGTCTCGGTTGCTCGACGAGAGCCCCTTCCTTCTTTCCACAAATTCCAGCATGGCACCAACCAGCGCGAGCCCGCATCCAATCAAGTGGGGTATCAAGGAGTAATTCGCGGGCCAAGTGAGCGACAATAGACCGACGAGCGTTGTCAAGATCATGAACAGCATGAGGGTGATGTACGCCCTGCTATGGTCTTTCTTATCCCATAACATAAAAACTTCCAGCAAGATAAAAAGGGCATTCACGATATCGTAGATTCCGATGAAGATTAATGGAAGGAGGATGAACCCAAAAGAGATATACTTGTTGCTGACAAAAGCAAAAATTGCTGCGCCGATTAAGACAAAGCCACCGATCATCGTGACGATGGCACTGGGCTTCCTCAAATTCGTCGATCGCATGATGTCCTTCCTTCCCAATTTACGATTTTCATACTGATTCACCAACCGTCAACCAGTCGGGGTCGCCATCTGGAAGCGGTTCGGTTCTGGTGCTTTCTTGCTCACTTCGCAATCCCCGGTCGCAGTTTTCGCGGTTGCTTTTCCATATATTGTCCCCGAGTTTAAAAAAGACGAATGTACCAAGGTTAACTTTCCTATCGCACGAACGATGCCTTGACACCGGCGAGTTTATCAAGGGCGCCCTGGGTTACCGGCTTTTTCTTTGAATATCGTTCTAACGCGCTCTTGAAGCTATTAATACAATTCTCCACGATGTTGAGGATGTTTGCTTGATGCTCGTCGTTACTCGTTGATGCCGGGAGGAGATCATCTTTCAATTGCGCCTCGTGGAATTGTTTTTCGATGCCCAAGGATTCGGCGATCTCAATCCTGAGCTGCGCGAGCGCGTCATCGAACCGTCCGTGCATGAGATACAAATCAATCTTGCGGCGAGCGATGCTTGCCCTCAGCATGGACTCCATCTGCGTTTTTGATTGCACGAAAGCAGGAAAATTGTGTTCTTTCGCAAACTCCTGGTCCTTTTTTTGCCGGTCCACGATCGCTGCGCGCTCCTCCTCTTCTATCACGGCCTCGTATTCGGTCGGATGATCCGAGCGAACGTGACTCGTGTGGCTTCCCTTGCTCTTGAATGCCTTGCCGCAGACCTTGCACGTGTACCCGCCGGCATCTCGCTGCTTCACGTCGTTCTTGCTTCCCTCGATCCGCTCCTTGGTCTTGTCGATCGTGAACTTATAATTGAGTTGCAGATTTTTCACGCCGCTCTCCGTGAGCGCGATTGCCGGCAAATCCTTGATTTTTTCCTGGATCTCGCCCAGCTCCAAGCGGTTCATGGCCAGCATGTGATCCCTGACGAGAGGACCGCCCGGGAAGGTTTCAGGATCCATGTCGCCCACCATCTTGATGAGCGAGGTGGTGTATGCTTCCTTCTCCCGAGTGAAGAAGGCCAGCGAAGCAAGAGCCTGCGCTGCCGGGTCCATTCTTCCTGGCCCGAGCTCGGGATCCTTCTCCCTTGGTATCGTGTTCAAGAATTCTATCCGGCGCTGTATGGCAGTTATTTCTAAGGCGAGCTGGGCATCATATTCCGCGGGATGGTTCACCCGGACGTGATTCGTTAACCCGCCTTTCCCCTTGAAATCCTTTTTGCAGAACGTGCAGAGCATACCGATCGCATCGAATCGACAAGCAATACTGGATTTCTATAGACGATTTTATTTTTAAAACTAGGTTTCTTAACAACTTGAATACGAATGAATGATTTCTCACGATGTTTCAAATAGATATGTTCTTTGTTCATAGCTTGAAAGAATAATATTATACAAATTCTTTGATTTGATATTCCTTCCTACGCTGCTTCTTCTGTTCTGCTTCTTCTGCGGCTACTTCTTGGGCTGCTTCTTCTGTTCTGCTACTTCTTCTGCTTCTTCTGTTTTTTTGTTCTGCTGTGAAACCGGGGTATAGAGCCAGCCAATTTTCCAAGATAATGAGGGCGTTATCGATCTTGTCCTTGGTGATCGTCGGTTGGACGTTGTGCACCACATTCTTAATCTCTTCCTTGTCCATCGATTTACCTTGTCGTGCCAAGATTCGATATATGACCGAACAGAGCTCAGGCTGGGCCGGGATGAGCGGAATGGGCGAAAGCAACTCGCCATTGGTCTGGTAA
This sequence comes from Candidatus Sigynarchaeota archaeon, assembly GCA_030587525.1. Lineage (GTDB taxonomy): Archaea > Asgardarchaeota > Lokiarchaeia > Sigyniarchaeales > Sigyniarchaeaceae > Sigyniarchaeum > Sigyniarchaeum tengchongense. The sequence continues at coordinate 17,528 of JAUQYW010000200.1, forward strand.
TATAAGACGGTTGCATATGGCCCGAGACTCGGTCTTGAGCTGCCTTGGAAGGCGAGCCGGTTCTGGTAGAGTGTAAGTAATGCCGTATATGCGATAGACGAGTTGCAATCGTCGAGATTAACACATACGAGCGATTCCTCCACGATCATATCCTCAACATCCTCTTGAACCGTCTCGATCATGTTGATCAAGCTAGGTTCCAGGGGGACATCGTGAACGGATGTGTGTTGGTCGATGACATCGGGAATCTCCAGGGCTTCTTTTTCCGCGTGGTAGATGCTTACTTCGGTCGCGCCCCACCGGATGATTCCACGTGGATTTATCCCTGGCTTGCTGGGAAAGAATAAATGGTGGATATGTTGAGGTCGCCGCATCATTCATCACGCAGCTTGCCGATTGCTTGAAACAAGTCCTGGTTGACCCGTGCCGTTCCGCCAGGCTTGCTGAGCCGAGACGCCATTGCTCTGATAACACCTGGTGCTTGATCTTTAGTTACCCATCGCAAGATCTCGGTTGATTTTATGTATCGAGGCAGCTCCTTGAGGAACTGTTGTTTGTTTGAATAGAACCGCTCGTCGATGATAACCGCGATACCCCAATCGCCCTCGTGGCGCACGAGCCGCCCAACACCTTGCTGCACTCGGTTAAGCATGAAACGCTTCATACTTTTCCACGACTGCGACGCTTTTGGCCCAGTGGATTCCAATTCAGCAGCACTCGGTCGTCGGTACGGGAGGGCGTCGAGAATCACGTACCGCAAACCGGGCACATTCGCCCCCTCCCATAACTTGCTCGATGCCGTAGCAATGATCACGTTTTTCCCTGCCGCGACCTCCTTGGTGATCATTTCTTCACATGAATCCGCGTCCTCTGTATCATCGGGGAGGATCGTGAGACGCGGAATCAAGGCCGGAAACTTCTGCAGTGATTCCCGAATCGACTGAGCGTCATCTTTGTTCTGGCACAGAATGAGAGTGACCTGGTCGGGAACGGCCTCGATCAGAACTGCGATGAGCCCATTGGCTTGCTGGCGGAAAGTTTGATAGTTTTCGGCATCGCCCTTCGCAAGTCGTGGGCCATCCATGATGGCAAAGATTGGACGCGAGAGGAACCGTTGGTGGAATTCAGGTGAATCGATCACCTCCTTAGGCCGCAAGACCAACTGCTCGAAGCCGCAGTCCTTCACATGGGCACGAGGATCCTCGACCGTCGCGCTGACAAGACCAACCGACAAGGAATCGCTCCACTCGTGCTTAGCTCCGTACCGGATGACCGTTAACTCGGCATCTGAGGAGATATGATCAACCGAATGAAAGAATGTCCATTCGTGCAAGGGATTCGCGCCCCCGGCTTTGTTCGCTGCTTGCTTGACTTTCTCGATAATGCGGTTGCCCATCGCTTTCGGCGGGGTAGCCCTCGCGGCGATACGCTGGAGTCTCTCCATATCTGCGATGGCCTGCTCGAGCAGCGATCGTACTTCCGCGTCATATTGCTTGGCGAGCAGCGATGTGAGAACACCCATCGTGAGCACGCGTTGCCGCTGCCCCTGGATCACGTTAGGCAAGCCATGACTCTCGTCGACGAGCAGTACGTCATACTTTTCCACCACTGAAGGCTTGACCGCGACATACGCGTGGGTCGTGAAGACCGTGTTCGCCTCGCTGCATTTCTTGTAGTCTGCGACTATCAAGCAAGATCCCGTGAAATTCTGGCATTCCTTCGACCAGGGGTTCGTACAAGCCTCGAGCCCACGAGGACACTTCGCCCTCGCATCATTGTACCGTTTATGCGTGATGCCGTAGAGTGTGGGCGGGATCTCGTCAAACACGAGTTCCCCGTCCCGGTTCATATTGTCTTGAATGTGATTGTGCGTGGGGGCGGCGATCAAGACTTTTTTCTTGATGTCATTCAAGGCAGCGGCCACCGACAAAACAACGAGTGTTTTTCCCATACCGGTTGGCCCCTGGGCGACTTGGACGACGTGGGGCAGCTTCATAGACTCGAACACAACGTTGGCCATTTTAACTTGATCTGGGAGGATCTTAGTTATCGGTCGCCGCCGACTCGCACTGTTCTTACGAGCTTTCTCAAGGTATTCTTCTGGGAGCATCGTTGGTCACCATTATAAGTAGGTGGGACGCCGTATGCTAGGCGGCCATCGCACCTGGTTCGCGGAACAAAAGTCGGCGAGGTCATGTGCGTAACTGAGCGGCGCAGGGAGCTGTGTGCCCTTGAACGATGTCCAATTCAGCCTCGTGAAGGACATCACCGCGCGGGCAATAGCGAGTTTGTTGATTTCCGAATCTCCGGGTAAGGTTGATTTCTCGACCTTGTAGAGCACCGGCCGGGCAACACCCATATCCTTGATCGGGAGGGTCGTGGTCACGACGAACGCCGCTGGATCGGGATATTTATTCACAAGCAAGTATTGTTCGGTTTTTTCGCCTGAAATGATGTCAGTGGGGTCACCTTTGTACACTCGCAAGCCCGGAGATTTGTTTGCCGACACGAAAGCGCCGGTCAAGTCGCGGGATGCGAGCGTGTTGAACACTGCCCGTTGTTCGCCCGTCATGTCTTGCGTGAGACCATCACGCAGTACGATTACATGCTTGAAATCGACATGTTGATCCTTTATTACGTCGAGCATAGGCCCCAGCACGATCTCCAAGTCCCCAAAGTCATCATCCGCCCTGGCATCGAAGTTAGACGCGCTCGCCCCTAGGTATTCACCCTGGTTACCGAAGCAAGCAGCTGCGGCCGTCACGGAGGGTTTCTCCTTCGCGGCATCCCGGAACCGGTCGATGCCTATGAACACAGCGCGAGTGATCGTTATTCCCTCCTGGAATAAATAAGGGTACCCGCCCATCTTCGCCACGAGCTGCGTGAACAAGGGATTGACATAACCCTTGCGCACCTTGTCCGGCGTGTATTTCTTGATACTTTTCACCACCATCTCCTGCGTGGGGATATCGAGGCCCACGGTGATGGACGCCTTCACTTGCGTGTATAGAGGGTCATCATGGTTATCGACGAACCACGCGAGCATCGCATCACCCGGTGTGGCTTTCCCTTGTTCCATAATGAATTTCGCAAGATCGCGGTAGTATGCTTGACTGCCAATTTTGAGCTTTGACGCGAAATCAACAATATCCACGGCCATCGGGATCTTGAAGTCCTTGAACGCGCTCTGGATGGCACTGATCGCTGGATCAACGATAGGCATGTGTCGTGAATCGACGACAATCCGCATCGATTTGCATTCAGGCGGCTTGGCCACCTTCTTCATAGCGAAGTACCGTGAAAAGTCTTCGTCACTTTTAATCTCAAGGAAATCATGCCCCATCGTGATTGTCGGGTTAACGACTTCCACGCTTGCCTGAGCAGGATACGCAATAATCCCCGTCTTTATTAGCTCCTCGACCCGCTCATATGTGACGAAGTGACGAGATGCGATGTCGAGGCGGGATTCGTGCGCGGCTTGCATTGATGCATCGGGTGAGTATTTCTTCAAGTTCTCCAAGCTAGGCGACTCGATCAAGAGTGAGGGAACGTGGCTCACGTCAGCGCGTCCATTTTTACCCCGTTGGATTATGACGGGTTGATCCCGGTCGGTAATATCGCCGCCGCGGCCTTCGTTCTCATGGTATGCTAGGGGAGAGAAACCGAGTTCTGGGATGGGATCCGTGATAGATCGCGACAAGTCTACGTGGTCGATGGTAAGCCCTTGGAACTCCTCACAATCGTTCCATGCCGACCAAATGGGGTAAGTGGTCTCCACGTGCATACCCCGCAAGAAACCGAGCGAGGTTGCATCTAGGTTGCGCCAGCTCGCTACTCCTTGCGCTTTGACCACGGCCTGGATGGTTTCCAGAACATTCTGCTTGGAATAATACCGCGTCTTGAAATCTACGAGCAAATATGCCTCCCGCTTCTCGGGATGCACCGATGCTCGGACCAGGAGTCCTAGTTTGATCTTGAACTTGGCAGCCAGGGTCTTGAAATCCGCCGTTTTCCAGAAGAACCGTTCATTCTGGACGTATCCCAGGGCTTTGAGGTGGTGGGACGCGAGTTTGTTCAACCAATTGCGCAAATAATACCCGTTCATCGCATACGGGTCCACATTTTTTGAAGACTTCACGACCGTCTTGACCAGCGGCACGACGATCCCGCTCACTTGCAACGTCGTCGTGACCGAGGAAGGGTCGATCGGTTCTGCTGAGACCAAGAACGTACCATAAGATGCCACCGGGCGATCTTTTATGCTCAAAATTTTGGCGACCAAGGCCGTGTGCTTGATAGTCAAGTACTTGTTGGCATCCGAAAGTAGGATCTGGTCATGCTTCGGTGATACTTCGGTCAGATAAATTTTGTCTGGAATAGTAAGTACCGGAAAGAGGTTCATATGATACGTGATTGTTCACCACTCGATGATTGGGCGAGTGGCTATATTAATAAAACTCACGGAATATTACGAGTTTCGTAAAAATCCACGAAGCTCGTATTAACTCCCGGAGTCTCGTTAAAATCTACCGATCTTTTTCACTACGCTTCCTTGTACGACATGGTGGTTCACTTCTTCGCTAGGTTGGATAAGGACACCCGATATTCTATATCATCGTGTCTATAAAAAATATCGGGGGGAATAATTATATATGCTGCGAAATCCATCGGTAGATGGATTTTCGCCCGCGGAATTCGAGGGATCAATGAATCCCAAAAAGAAGTTTGAATTTTTAATAAAAGAGGACGAATTATACGGAGTATTTGTTACGGAGTATTTGTTACGGAGTATTTGATACGGAGTATTTGTTACCATTTGGAGTTTCAGTTCTTTTCATAATTAAAATTAAAAAAAAGAGAAGATTTAAATTACAACGCTGCCGCTGCTTGGTTTAAAGCATTTGTGCAACATGGCTTCGATATAGCGCTTTATTGATGAGCTCTTTCTTAAGCATAGCAAGCCGAGCTGGGTCCTTCTCTTTCTCGATTAATTGCCGCAATTCCTCGAGTCGAGAATCGAGCCGGGCTCGCAAGCTAATTCGATTTCGCTTTCGTCTTGCTGATTTTCCTGACATTGGTTATCACCTCCGAGCAGGTATCCACTACCTTGATTTATTCGGAGGTGATACCAACAACACGACAGTAAGCCCAGGCTCGGCACGCGCACCCGCACCCGCCACGACAACCGGCTGCGCAGGCCGACTGGCGTGGCGCTTTCGCGTGAAAAGACGCGACATGATTGTAATATTGCTGGTACCACACCACGAGAGGCCGTTGGATTATAATCCCCATTCCCATGCGCACCGCGGGACGTGATTGAGCCATGGCCTATGACGCAAGCACGCCACGGGATGCGCAAGGGGTAGCGACCATAATCCCGAGCATCGCGTGGTACTAGGATGATGGAAGAAATACCTAATAAAATTAATCCGTTGATATCAGCGCTGCTTGCACAAGACCACATGCAAAAGATCAAGGAACGCTGCCGACACGTTCAGGCCCGTGGTCGCCACGGTCGGCACGACCTTCACGAACCGCCCCTTCCATCGAGCGTTGAGGGCTGCCTCCAGTTTTTGCGGCCGCATCGCCGCGGGAATATCTTGAAAATTCGCTTGCACGATCACGGGCGTGCCGGCGGGCGCGAACGCCATCAGCTCCTCGAAGCTGCGGGCACTTGCTTGTATGAACTCTGGGCGGCAGTCCGCGACGAAGATCGCCCCGTCGATGCTGGCGCCAGCGAACTCCCGCGTGTTCAGGAAGCGCTCTTGCCCCGTGAGCGCGGAAAGATGCACCACGACGCTGATGGTCGTGCTTCCAGATGGGATGGTGAACTGGAAGGCCGTGTACTCGTTCCAGAGCGTGCGGCCCGCGG
>JAUQYW010000377.1 GCA_030587525.1 Candidatus Sigynarchaeota archaeon
CGATGCTCGCGTATAGCTGGAGCTTGTCCCGGTAAACCCCGCCGAGCAGCGCGTGGATCGGCAGCTTCGTGAATTTCCCGAGGATATCCCACATCGCGATGTCGATGCCCGCGATCGCCTCGGGCTGCACGCCCTGGACGCCGAGCTTGTATGTCCGGAAAAACATCTTGTGCCAGAGCCTGTCGATCTCGATCGGGTCTTCGCCAATCAGGATCGGCTTGAGTACGCTGTTGATGAAGTTCGTGATGACGGGGCAATTCATAGGCGAGCACTCGCCGACGCCAATGATGCCATCGTCGGTGAAAACCCGCACGAATGCCGATCCAGGCCAGATCACGGTTGCACGGATGTCGGTGATCTTCATGGTTGCTTTTCATGGCTGAGGATTTTTAATTCCCACGAGGTGATATCGTAATATAAAAACATTAAAAAATGATAACCATGGAGTTCAAAACACTCGTTCTTGAAGAGCTTGACGATGGTATTGCCATCCTCACGCTCAATCGTCCAGAAAAATTGAACGCCATCAACATTCAGATGGTCGATGATTTTAACAACGCAATGGATCATCTGAGCAGGGCGTTCGACTCGCGGGTCTTGATACTCAGAGGTGCTGACCGGCCTGATGGTAGTCCTGCTTTCTCTGCAGGATTGGATTTGAAAGAAGCGCCAATAATCGAGCAAAAAGTTATTCCAGAAGGATATCCAGATTGGTTGCGATTCCCCGATTACTCGAAGAAGTTTTTCCAGTTTCAGAAGGAACTCACGAATACGATAAGGAAAATACGCGCCATCCCGCAACCGATCATCGCGGCCATCAAGGGTCCCGCTGCTGGATGGGGTTTTGCTATCGCGTGCGCGAGCGATATCAGAGTAGGTGGACGGTCTGCCAAGTTTATCAATGCCTTCATCCGCATCGGCGTAGGCGGCGCAGACTGCGGCGTGTCATATTTCCTTCCCCGGCTCATCGGCTTTTCCAGGGCGACCGATATCATCATGACCGGCCGGGACGTGCTGGCCGAGGAAATGGAGCGAAACGGCTTTCTCGCCAAGCTTGTTGACGATGACAAGGTGATGGATGAAGCACTAGCAATCGCTCAATCGTTCCTGGAAAAGTCGCCCCTCGGCCTGCGCCTTACGAAAGAAGCCCTCGTGTACAACATTGATGCGCCTTGCCTTGAAACTGCCCTCGCAATAGAGGATAGAAACCAAAATATATCGTCTCAAACGAAGGATTCCAAGGAGGGTGCTTATGCTTTCTTTGAAAAAAGGAAGCCAAAATACAATCGCCGGTGAGATTGCAAGCCGAATCGGCCGATTTCATTTCCCTTGACCGAGACCGTCAAACGATCGGTCAAAACCTTTTAAACCCGCGCCGCAAGGGACAACAAAATGCCATACTCCAGGTTCAAAGGAATGAAGCGAACGATTCCATGCCTTGTTATATGCATCGTTTTATTTTTTTTCGCCGCGGGATTAAACGAAACACCGTTGCGCGGCAAAGCACGTCATGATGCCACTCCCGCCTTGGAAACGACGTCGCCCGTGCCGAGCCAGCGCGGATCCGTGGAAAACGAGTCCATCCACGTGTTCTGGTTCCTTCACGTCACCGACACGCAAGATTGCTGGCGCAGCGATGAAAAAACGACCTTGTTTCGACAATTCGTGAACGAGACCTTCACCACGATCGATCCCGTTTTCGTCGTGCATACCGGCGATATCGTGGACACGAATTATACCAATTTCCACGCGCGCGACGTGGGGCAGTGGGACATGGAATGGAACAAGTATCGCCAAGCGATCGACGATTATGGCATGAACTTGAGTTGTTATGTGGATCTCATGGGAAACCACGACGCATACGGGGATCCTGGTTTCACCTATTACCGGAACAACTCGGTCCTTGGCAGGGCGACGGGGCAGCTCCAATATACATGGAATTATTACAATGGCGCTGGCAATTTCACGTTCATCGGCATCCACACGCCGGAAGAGGCAGGCGTCGAGTTTCCCTTCGAGGTCTGGGGCAGCATGGACACCCCGCAGCTCGATTGGCTCGAATCCCGGCTCGCCGAGTCGGATGGATCGACGATGACCTTCTTGTTCGGCCACCACCCGATTCTCGACATCGTCCATATGGCGAGCAGCGCGGGCACGCGACTGGAGACTATGATTGCACGCCACGGCGTCGACGCGATGTTCCACGGCCATTATCACGAGGCGACCAGCGAGATCGTCCCGGAATACGGCGGCTTGCGGCAGATACAAACACCCATCTTCGACGATGGCGGGGGCTCTTACAGGATCGTCGCTGTCGATGGCACGACGCTCTCCAGCCGGGTCGCCAGCGTGCAGGCATGGCCCCAGGGCATCATCACAAATCCCGTGGCAATCGATCACGTGTACGGCACGGGAGCAAATGTGCCGGCACCCGATGAAATCGATTCAGTCAGGGTGTTGGCCTGGGACCCGCTCGGGATCGCTGGCGTCGATGTTCGCGTCGATGGAGGGTCGTGGGCCATTGCTACCAACGTTCAAGGGCCGCTGTGGGTGGCATCGTGGAATCCAGCGCTCGCGGCGGGTGCCGACCACGTTATCGAAGCCAGGATCACCGGTAATTCTGACGAGCAAGTCATCCAGGTCGTATATAATAGTCAACCACCTATCGCCTGGACCTGGAGTTACCTGCGCTGGTTCATTCTCGGGACGGTCGGGATCGCCGGGCTCGTTGTATTTCTCACCGCGTGGACCGCGTACCGCCGGCTCGCACCCAGTAGCAAGTTCAAGAAAACGGCCGATGAAAATGTCGATGGCCGCCTCAAGGTTATCTTCCTGATCAAGTGTGCCTTGCTGCTCGCGGTTCCCATGGCCTCCGGGCTCATGATCGGCGACCAGCTCACGCTGGCCTTCGGATTGTTCCTGGTAAGCACGAGTCCCGCGGGGATCCATTTCTACGTCCTCAACATGCTCATAACAGCGGCGCTGTTCGGCACCGGCATCGTCTGGTCGGGGCTCTGCATGTCGGCAAGAAAGCAGCGGGAAATCATCGCGCCGCTGATCACGTCTGCTGCAATGGCCGGATACCTTCTCACGTTCTACGTGCTACGATATGCCATTGCGCTGTTCTCGCCGGGCTTGATCGCCTGGATCGCGTGTGACATCTTCATGATGAGGCGAGCGGTCCAGATGGAGCACGAGATAAGGAAGAGAAACGGCCACCCGGTCTGAAATCCTTGCGAAAACGCGTGGTCATGGCTTGCCAATCTGTTTTTGCACGAGATGAACTTTGTACCGGAAATCCACTAACTGCACGAGGAATCCCGAGATAACGCCCGCCAGGAAATACATGCCCCCCACGCCTTCCACGGGCCAATCGTATGTGATGCTCGCTGCGATGATCACGGCCGGGATGGCCAGCGCCAGCAGCATAATCGCGCTCACGGTCAAGATCACGAGCACTTTCCGCTTTGCGACAAAGGGGGCTTTCGCCACCACAGCACCACCGATGCCGCCAGCGAGCGCGGCGATGAGTAACCATGCGAGCACTGTGCTGCGCGGCCACGTGGCGTACAAGTACATGCTCGTGTATAATTCACCCATGATCCAGTCGATCTCGTACGTCGCGAGCATGAATACGATGACCATGAACACCAGCAAGAATCCACGGAGGATCACGAGGCCATGGAAATGGATTGGAGGGGTTTGCGGGACTTTCGCCTGGCGCGTGAGCATCGCGCCAGTAAAGTTCGCGATAGCAGTGCAAGAAAGCAGGATCACGGGAAGAATCCACGCATCGGCGAACAAGGATGACCCGGTGAATGCACGGGGGGAAACCGTGCTGGCAATCACGACGAGCACGTAAACCAGGCCCGTATCGAGCAATCCCCGGTCATTGGTACCAGCTGCACGCGGCCCATCGAGCCTGTCGATCAAGGGCAAGCCCGTCACGGTCACGATGAGCACGATGCAGACCAGCACTTGCCCCCACATCTCGTCGACGCCGGCCAGCTTCACGGGGAGGTAAATCGCAAAAGCAACGCCGGCAAAGCACATCGGGAGCAACTCCACGGCGATCGCCACTCGACGCAAGAAACTCCCGATGACGAGCCCGGCGATGACCATGATGATGTCGAGCACCAGCCACTCGACCGCCTCGTCCCCGGCCAGCTTCACGACTTGCGTGAGCAAGAAATCCATGGCGATCACGCCCATGCTGGTGATGCTCGAGATGTACAACCCGCCACGCCAAGCGGGCGTCCGGATCATATCTGCCATTCTCATTACTGAGGCACCTCCGAGCGCTTCTTCCTGGCTCGTGGAATGGCGCCAGCGAGAAAGATGAGCACGGGCACGCCCCATATCCCCGCAACGACAAGCGCCATGGTAACCGCGGTTATTGCCCCTGCTGCCGAGCGGGATATCAATGAGGACAGCTGCCCAGCCGTGACTGCCGCGACATCGCCAGTTGCTTCGAGCGTGTTCACGAATTCTGCCCACCGGTCATACGGGCTCTCCCAGCACATCAAGTGAAAGCAGACGAAGACGGGAGTAGACCGGGGCCGCGACCGCAACGTTTCTATTTCATCATAATAGCGCTGAAGATCAGATGATGAAGGGGCAGTGAAGCCGCGCATGTACACGACCGGCACGCCAGCGACTGCCTCCGGCGCCTTGTAATCTCCGCCACCATACCCCTCGTAGACCCCGTCGCATTGTGCTGGCGACCCTGGAACGTTGTTCATTGCAGCGATGATGTTGCCGAAGGATCCCGTCCACGATCGCACCTCACGCTCGTCCAGCCGTGCCATGAGCGCCCGCGTCGTCGACCAGAACACGTCGAAGTATTCCCTGGTCATGTAATTTGCCTTTGCATAACCTTTCCCGCCAACGCCAGTGACGAAATAATCGTTGGGGGTGGCGTTGTCGTAATAAAATCGAGCGATGGGGGGTGCAATCCGGAGGATGCTCGGCGACAATTCCCACGAGCAAGGCACCGGGCTCGTCTTGTGCGCAGTTGACTCCCAAAGGTTCCAGCGCATATGATTTTCCACGTATTGCACGTTGTCCCCGTCGGAATAGATCCCGGCGATGTATACCTTATTCTCCAGCGGGATGCTAGCTGTTTCGGCCCTTGCCTTCTGCAAGAATGTATAATTAGCGGGCAATGGTAAATGCTGATAGAACGGCGCGTTGGTGAACCAGTCGGACGGGACCAAGTACTTGCCGCGGGCGGAGAGCCTCGATACAACTTCATGTTCATTGCCACCGTCGGGAAACATGTATCCGTAGACGATCATGTCTTGTGGCGAATTATCGAGGATATATTCGAAGCTTGCAAAATCCTCGGGCGTGTCCCGCTCGTTAGCAGGCACGTATGCTGGTTGCCAAAGGGTGAAAATCGAGTTGCCAGCGAGGAGGGACCGGATGTGACTTGGGTAAAAATAATCGAACATTGCTAGGGCAGTCTGGTTGCACGAAGCGAACCACGTGTCGAATGCCCACTGGTAAATGGTCCCTTTCAACGTGGAGCTGTTGAAGCCGTGCGCCGAGTAAAGGGCGGTGATGTTTGCGACGACCGGCTCGTCGGACAGCGCTGACCACGCCAGCGCCATCGGCGCCAGGGCACGTGAAACCATAACCGCATGGTAGATGCCGCATAGCGGCGTTGCAACATTTGCGCTCTCGTTTTGCTCGTCGAAAATGACCACGCCGTCGATGTAGGAGTCATAATACGCGAGCAATCCCGATAAATTAGACACGGCGAGGGTGGACGTGGTATAGGCATCGTCAGCTATGCTGGATAACCAGCCATTGTTTTCATCACTCCTGATCACGAAGAGGCGGGCTGCGTCATGGTTGACGATTCCTTCCAAGGAGCTCAAGAGGTATTCCTGGTCTCCCGTGATGTCCCAACTCCTGACATCGACCACGTCAAAAGCATAGGGCGTGGCATTGGTCGGCCCGTCGGACGTGAATGCAACCGGCTCATTTCCGCTCCCTTGCAATGTGCCGATACCGCGTCTCGGCCCGAATGACATAATGGGCATGAAAGACACGAGAAAAAGAATCGCGATAACCCGAGAAGTATGGAACTTCCGCGTTTCACGCGCCATGACATAGGTACGCCGCCACCATTTTTATACATTTTCGACCCGGGGATTATACCCGCGCATCGCATGATGGTAATGGCCATTTGATGAGTGCCGGTCGTTGCCGGGAGCGAGCCATTCCACATTCCGAAAGCGAACCCGAGCTTTTCTTGAACTGCCGGAGCAGGTGCCATGAATTCCATTTTCAAAGCATGAAAGCGCATTTGCGAAGAAGGTGAAATTTATTTATAGTTTCCGTTGATAGTTTGACACATACACGTGGCATTATCAATAAATGACCACATGATCCAGCGGAAAACCATCAAGATTGATGAAAATGGTTGCAATTACAATTCACGTGACCTCTGGAGCAACTGTTGCCCAAGGCGTTATTATCAAGGGCGGAGGTAAGAAATTGCCCGATTATCGAAACGTGGCGGCTGTTATTTACTTGGATATGGCCGATTTCAAGAAAATGGGCACGTTCCCGGGCACGGCCGTGGAAGTACGGAATGAATTCGGGAAAGTCGTCGTGACCGCGAGTCTCACGCCCGACGGGCCGCATCCAGGCATCGGATTCATGCCGCGGGGGCCATGGGCGAATACAATCATCAATCCCGAAACGAAATGCTCGGGGGCACCCATGTACAAGGACACGGTCGTGGAAGTGGAACCTTGTCCCGAGAAGACGCCGTTACAAATGGCAGACCTGATGCGGCAGATGTATATCGACCCGCTGAAGAAATAAGGAGGAATGCACATCATGTTCATCTCGGACAATTCAAAAATCACCGAAAAAGGCGGCAAGAAGTTCGTCACCGACGTGACGTGTCCTTTCGATGGATCGGCATGCGATGATATAGTTTGCGAGGTCGAGAACAACGAGATAATCGCTGTGTACAATGCGTGCAAGGTGGGCACTGCGAATTTCCTCCCGTGCAAGGGTGCCGAGCGCTTCACCACGCCACTCTGGCGCGAGAGCAAGAAGGACGCGTTCAAGCCCATCACGTGGGACGAGGCGCTCGACAAGGCTGCGGACATCCTCATCAAGGCGAAGCACCCGCTGCTCTTTGGTTGGAGCGAAACGTCGGTCGAGGCCATCCGCGAGGGCGTGCGCCTCACGGAGCTAGTCAGTGGCACGATCGATGGCCAGGTCACGCATTGCCACGGCCCGAGCGTGCAAGCCATCCAAGAAGTCGGTTACGCGGGCGCCACGCTTGGCGAGGTCAAGAACCGCGCCGACATGATCGTTTACTGGGGCTGCAATCCTATGAATGCCCATGCCCGCCATATGAGCCGCTATAGCACGTACGTGTCCGGTTTCTTCCGCCGGCACGGCAGGCAAGAACGAAAGCTCATCGTCATCGACCCGCGGCACACGGACACGGCAAAGCTCGCCGACCAGTGGATCCAGATCGAGATGGGGTCCGATTACGAGATTTTCGAGACCCTCAGGGCGATCATCCGCGGTGCAAAGATTTCCAAGGAATCCGTTGGCGGCGTGCCCATTGCCACCTGGAAACAGCTGGCCGAGGACATGAAAGCCTCATCGTACGGTGCCATCTTCTTCGGGCTCGGCCTAACGCACAGCGCGGCGAAGAAAAACAGCGTTGCAGCGGCGATAGGACTCACCCAAGATTTGTGCGGTATCACGAAATGGCAGATTATGCCACTTCGAGGCCATTACAACGTCACCGGCCTCAACCAGGTCCTGTCATGGATGACCGGCTATCCGTACGGAGTCAATTTCGCTCGTGGCTTCCCGCGCTACAACATCGGCGAATTTACAGGCGTCGACCTGCTTAATCGCAAGGAAGTCGATGCGATGCTCAACATCGCCGCCGATCCGGGCGCCCATTTGCCGCAAAAAGCTGTGCAACGCATAGCCGAAATTCCCCTCATCGCTTGCGACATCCATCCGACACCGACGACCGAGCTCGCCAACTTGATCATCCCCGGCACGCACGATGGCATCGAAGCCGAGGCCAGCTGCTACCGCATGGACGGCATTCCCATCCACATGCGAAAGGTCGTCGATCCTCCGGCGGGCTGCGCGGAATCCAACGCGGTGTGGCTGGGGAAGCTCGTTGAAATCGTCGAGAAAAAGCTCGGCATTCCCCACGTGTAAACGTGCACCATTTCTTTCCTTCTTTTCGTCGAGACGACACTTATTTCTAAAAGTTAAGGACAAATAAACGATTTTATTCATCAATCGGGGTTTCCTTCCCCTTATTCACGAGCATCGCGGCGAGGTACATGAAAGCCTCGTTCACGTTCTTGCCATCGAGTGCCGAGGTTTCGATATAGCCTAAACCGAGTCGTTGCGCGATTTCCTCGATGCGTTCGCTCGTTATTTTCCCCTCTTTCACGAGATCGGCCTTGTTCCCGAAGATGACACCGGGCACTTCCGACTTCACTGTCTTTTTAATGTCAAGATACCATTTTTCGATGTTCTCGAAGGTTTCCGGCCGAGTGAGATCAAAGACGAGGATGATGCCTTGAGCGCCTTCATAAAAATGGTGGCGCGTGAGCTGAAACTTCGACTGGCCCGCGATGTCCCAGATCGCGAACTTCACCTTTCTATCGTTATAAATCATTGTCTTCGATGTGACATTGACACCCATGGTCACGATGTACGTGCGGCGGAAAGCGTTATCCGTGTACCGCAAGATGACCGAGGATTTGCCCACTTCAGGATCTCCCACGACGACGACCTTGAACTTGTAAGTCCGGTATTTCACGGCCTGATCTTCTTCGGTGTCGGGAAATTCCGACTGATCCTTGAGCCCCACTTCCTTTTCAAACAAGTCCTTAATGAGACGGGTCAATTCATCGCTGAAATCGTTGAATGTTTGCAAGAATTCCTTGGCATTTGCTTTTTGCTTTTCGAGAGCCGCGATCTTTAACGAAAATGGGTCGAATGACGTTTGAAAATCAGCACGGTACTTGTAAAAAATCGTTGCATCCTTGTCACTGAATAGCAGCGTGATCGTGGCATTCACGAATCCGCCGCGCTTGGTCGGATCGATGATGTGCATGAACTTGATGAGCCCTTTCAAGTCGATCGTGGGAAACGACACGATCTCCATCTCTTTCACGACAGCCGTTTCATCGCCGGCCAGCATGTTGAGCGTTTTACCGCTCACGGCACGGAGGATATCCTTCGACAGGTCTCCCGGAAGCCAATAGAACGCGTCGGGTCCGATGATCTCATCGTATTTCGAGTACACGATGCCGACGATGACGTCCGTCTTCAAGGAATCTCCCTCTTAAGAGATAAATGTCACGAGAAAAGGAATGGCTCATTTCATGATTTCGTAAAGCGAATCGGTGGTGAGATTGAGCATCGAGGAAAACGTATGCCGCCGATATTTCTTGTCCATGCTCGTGATGGTCACGTTGAAATCGATGACGACGTCCTTTTTCTTGAACATGTAATCTTTCAAATCTTCCGTGATCTTGCGTCGCATGGTTTCCATGTCATTTTTTTTGCTCGCAACCTTGTCAAACTTGTGCGCGAGGATGTATAACAAAGCCTCGGGGGCGATCTGGTTCCTCGTGTTGAAGACAAACCACACGTGATCGCACACGAATTGTTTTTTCACCGGATCGTTCCAATCACTCGAATCAAAAATGAAAAAGATGATATCCGCGCCTGAAAACACTTCTTTTCGCTGAGTCGTTATCCATTTTTCTAGTTCCTGGCCGGATGTATCGAGTAGCGCGAGCTTGAACGGGACTTTTTCCGGCGATTTCCCGTTATTTTCGACGGGATACAAGAACAAGTAATCGAACGTGTCGTGTTTCAAGCCAATCGAAGGGGGTTCTTGTCGCTTCAGCAACATATCGGCCGGTATGCCCTCGAAGAAGAAACGGCGAATCGTGGTCTTGCCGGCACCTGCCGGGCCGAGAAATACGATTTTTTTTACCATAGCGCCCAAACCAAAGTCATGACAAGTAATATAACTACGTATCTATTCAATATGTGGTTATAAATCGCCCGCGATGCTTAAATTCATTCCTTGGCAGTGAAAATGTTCCTATCGAAGAGTGCAAAGAGCGCTGCAGCTTCCTTCGCGTCGATTTTTTGGTCGGGAAATAGCATGTTCGCGAAGAACGTTTCTTTCTTGCTCGATCTCAATATTTCAGTTGCTTTTGTAATCAATCCTTTCTCGATTGGAGATAATTCTTCTTCCGATGGTGCTTGTATTTTCAACGGTGCAAGAACCGACACGCGGAATCGCTTCTCGATCAGTGTGCGGATCCCTTGGAACTCGGTGGTCTCGCCGCTGAAATTCACGAGCAATTTGCCATATTTTTCGTCGATGTCATACGACAATTGCTTGATGGCATCGATCATGGCGTCCGATGGCGTTTTTTTCATGATCACCGTGATCCGGAAACCCTTATATTCCGAGATGAGGATCTTCGAAGCTTTATATTCCAGCTTGATGGTTTGCGTTTCCTCATTCGTGTTGGTGAGCTCCAGGCCAAATGAGGTGATGGCCGACAAGAATCCAGAGATTATAGTCGGGTCCTGCTTGATTTCCCCGAAGGATTGCTCGTAGAGGTCCACGCCGGATTTTTTCTCGAGCACGATGACGTAATTGAGATTGAACAAATCACGGACTCTGCTGATCATGCTCAAGTGTTCGGCCTCGATCCTGCGACGGGTGCGCTTCAGCAGCTCGTACGCTACGCTTGCACCGATAAAACTGGCACTCATGATTGCCACGACTGCGCCAATGATGTATGGCAATTCGAGATGCCCTGGCGAAACGATTGTATATGTTGTAGCTTGTAGACCCGCATCCGTGGCATTGTTCCACACGATTTGCACGATCGCATCCCCCGTGAAGGAATTCTCGGGGATCACGTAACTGAATGGGACTGCTGCCAGTCCATGAACCTTTGATTCACTCCAGATTACAACACTACCCGTGTTGTACACGATGAACGTGAACTGTCCGCTCAACGCGGGTGGAATCGCGGATAGGCTGATCGATTGACCGAGGGTAATCGTCGTGATGGGGAAATTGAGCACGAAGGGAACTGCCAGGGAGCGGGCGGTAATAACCCAGCTGGAACCCAGCGAGATACTGCTATTCTGGATGAAAATCAAGGTGCCGGTGCGCTGCGTTTCGTTCGTGATATCGATATTGTCCTTGACCACGGCCAGGAAATACCAGTTTTTCGGCACGTCCATCGTGAACCAGCAATTTCCCGCGGTTCTCGTTATCGTGGGAAGTATCGTCCATGTATTCGGGGATCCACCAGTTGCATTCACATAACCCACCGAGCTCGTGTCCAGCTTGATACGAGCCGTGTAATTGTAATCAACATGAAAGTCAACAGACCGGTTCAAGTAAATGGGCACGTGGAACGATGTCGAATAGAATCCCACGGGAACATCTTGCACGATTACAGATCCAGTTCCATTTTCGGAACCATCATCTACCGTTTTGTTGTTGCCTGAGATATCTACTTTCATTCCAAGCTCGCTTGGAAAACACGTGCGATTCCAGTTCAAGACCAGCCTATAATGGAACGCTTGTGATTGAACGCCATTTTGCCACGATCCAGAATAGTTGGAGAGGTATAAGGAAACAGGGCTAGTTGATTGATACAAAGACAAGTTTCCACTGCTGCTCGGCGCGATAGCGAGCCCGTTTATCACCAAGAAATAATGTCCCGCGGGGAGGTTTGCCGGGGTCGGGAAGGAGTGAAACCGCCACTCGCGAGCGGTTGTCATGTTTAACGACGAATTTGCAAAAACGGTGCTGTTCGGCGCGTTCTTGACTATGTCGTAACCGCAGATTTGCACGTAGACGGGCATTGCCGGTCCTGCTATATATCCTTCTATTTCAACACCGAGAATGGATTCAGGTCTCGATAACGAAATTTCCACGGCCTTCCCTTTGTTCTTTTTACTGATATTCATCGTCGTGTTCCCACCATCGATGACCGTGCTCAGTTCTTTACCCACGTGAAATCGGGAAAAATTGATGGCAAGCTGGTCGAGCGTCCAACCGGTGCTCAATCCTGAGATATCTACGGCAGTCGCATTCGACGATGCATCGCTTGTTTCGGAAAACTCTGTTGCCGGAAAATTTACGTCAACTACCGCGGATTGCGATGGTGCACTAAAAGTCGATGATGACCCGCTGCCCAGCGGGATCACCAAAAAGCACAAGGCAATTAAACTCGCTGTGAGAATCATCACGTATCGTGGTTGAAATTGATGGATCATGGGAGTTGCCATGGATACAATAGAGACGATCTAGGTCTAAATTAGGGTCCTCTCTTAAAAAAATCTCCATTATGACTTGGTAACGCCGTAGAACTTGTCGACAAATTGTCTCAATTCTGTTCTCCTCCATGGAGCATGTTGATGAATTCATCGATGGGTATGCCCCTTCAGCGTGCATACCTCCTCGCACGCTTGTCAGATTCCAGCAACTTCTTTTCATCCACGCTAGCCGTGCTCCTCGGCTGGGCACTCACCTCCACCATGACGGGCTTTTTATGGAGAAGCCGTTGCTTGTAGCGATTATAAGACACGGGTATAGCGACCCCGAGGGACATCCCGATGACGATGATGTCGAGCACGAGGATTGGATAGCGGTGCGGGAGAACGGCCGACGGCGTCGCGTTCACGATCGTCGAGTTCGCGCTCGTGCCGATCGAGTTTTCTGCCGCGATCTTGTAAAAGTAGGTCACGCCATTCATCAAACCAGTATCATGGTACATCGTCATGTTCCCGGGCAAGATAATTGCCTTTGGATAGCTCGATGCAGTCCACCGGTAGATCCAATAACTCGTGACAGGTGAACCACCATCACTTGCCGGTGACAACCAATTCAGCACGATTTGAGTATTTCCTGGCGTTGCCGTGAGGTTCCGCGGCGCGTTTGGAACCGATGCTGGCGTCCCGCTAACTTCCGTGGCGTTCGCGCCCACGCCAATGGCATTCACGGCGGTTACCTTGTAATAATAGCTCTGGCCATTCGTCAAACTCGTGCTGTTATATGCTGTTACATTTCCTATCGATGCAAACAATGTCTCCTTGTTCGAGTTTAACCTCCGTGTTCGAGGTTAAACGCAAACGCGGACGCAATGTCTCCGTGTTCGAGGTTAAACGCATTCTTTCGCGAAATAAGGATAATTGGCTTTATCCTTAAAAATGAAGATATTATCTATTGCAGGAGCTCGAACACGTCCTTCAACTTCGGGGCGACCTTGTGCCTGGCGCCGTAAACCTTCAAGACCCAGTAGCAACCCGGGCACATAGTCGTCATGTAATTGCCCCGGAAATCTTGCATGCGCAGCCCGGCGATCTTGTCGATGATGTCCGTGCGATACATGTATCCTTTTCCACCTCCGCAACACCAGTGCGGTACATCGATCACGTCATACCCGGCACCACTCAAGAGCTTGTTCGTCTCTTTGCTCACCTCGGGGTGGCCCCGGTTCTGCATCTGGCACATGTGCTGGATGCTGACCGACCCTGTTTTTTTTCCCGATGGCAAGCTCAGGTGTTCGGAGATGTAGGTGAACTTGGTCGGGAGTTTCGGGTAATCCGTGGTGTACAAGAAATAGCAAGCTGGGCATAAGCAGATGATCTCCTTGAACTGCTTGAAAATTTCCGCGTTCTTCTGCTTCACGCGCTCGTATTCTTCGAACAGCCCCGCCGCGTATGCGGGATACCCGCAGCACACCTCGGTCTTCAAGACCGTGAAATCGATGCCCCGGGAAAGGAGGTAATTCAAGGCATCTTCCGTGAATTTCGGGAGCTTGATCGTGGACAAGCAGCCCATGAAAAATAGCCTGTCGCTTTTTTCCGGGATGCCCTCGGGAA
>JAUQYW010000409.1 GCA_030587525.1 Candidatus Sigynarchaeota archaeon
TCTGCCTTGATGAAATTGAACTCGTCTGCGGTCACGTCGCGTCCACCGAGGCCCACGATGTACCCGCGCAGCGTGACGCCCATGTCCGCGATCGTCTCGTACACGCTCTGCGATACTTGCGGGAGCACGGCGCCGGGTGCATCGTCCTTCTCGAGGACAGCGATCTTCTCGACCTTGTATTGCTCGATGATCTTGCGTAGGTAATCGATGGGGAATGGACGCCACACGCGGAGCTTGATCATGCCGATGTCTGGATTGCTGAGCTGCCAGCTGGCGATGTTGCCGCACATGGAGCCCATAGTGAGAAACGCGGTCTTCTTGCCATCGAGGTTGCGGGTCTCGATCTGCTTGTACTGCCGGCCGCTCGCCTTGCCGAAGGTCGCGAACACTTCGTCGATTTGCTTCGGAGTTTCCTTCTTGGCATCAACACAGGCGAAGCGTTGTTCCATGAAATATTCCGGCGTGACGAGACTGCCCCACGTCGAGGGATTGTCAACGTCGACGAAGTGCCGTTTCTGCTTGGGCACGAGCTTGAGCACGTCCTCGTCAGACATAACCCAGAACTTGTGGACCGCGTGCGAGATGATGAACCCGTCGTGCACGAACATCGTGGGGAACAGCGATTTTTCCGATATCATGGTTGACATTATAGCACTGTCGTACGACTCTTGCACGTTCTCGCTGAGGATCGCGTTCCAGCCGTAATCGGCCAGCGTGAACTCCCACGAGTTCCAGATGTTGAGGTTGGGACAGTTCCACGCGCGCGCTGAGATGAGCATAGAGATCGGGAGCCGCCATCCAACCGCCATGGGTAATGCTTCTTGCATGAGCAAGTATCCCTGGCTCGCGGTTGCCGTGAACACGCGGCAGCCCGTGAGCGCTGCAGCTACCGAGTAGGACATAGCAGCGAGCTCGGATTCCACGTTGACGAACGCTGCTTTCAACGCGCCCTCGTAGACGACGTCGGACAGGCCCTCGACCGACTGGGTCTGGGGTGTGATGGGAAACGCACAGATAACATCGGGATCGGTTTGCTTGACCGCGCCCGCGACCGCGTAGTTGCCGGTCATGGTGAACATGGTCTTTTGCTTGATAGGTTCAAAGAAAGGACCCATAGGTTTAACTGACATGATTCTTTTCGCCTCCTCTTAATCTTTCAAGATGGCCGTCCTGGCCTTGATGCCCTTTTTACCGGGGCACACTTCCACGCAGATGCGGCATCCCTTGCAGTGCGATTCATCCGTGCCGATCACGTACCACATGCCATCGGCGCGCTTTTCCCGCTTGATGCACTGATCGGGGCACATGAACGCACAGTTCTGGCACTGGCTGCAATTCTCGAACTTGAAGTCGATCCGGTACACGCCCCAGCCACCAGTCGGCACTTTTTGCGAACCGCCCGGTGCATACCATACCGCGCCGATGCTCATATCCTTGGCGCCGGGATAGTGGGGCTCGATATGGCTCCATTCGAGCTTTTTCGCGGACTTTTCGTCGTAAGGAATGACAGGTTCCCTCACTTCGACCTTCTCGTAGACTTGCTTGATCAACTCAATGTTTTTATCCGCCACTGCACCCCGGAACTGGTCTCTCACTGCTTCATTCAACTGGTCGAGCGTGAACAAGGGTGCTACCTTCGCCAGCGCGCCGAGGATCGCCGTGTTCGTGATGGGCCGGCCGAGTATTTTCATGGCCAGGTCCGTCGCGTCAACCTTCGCAAGATTCAACTTGTTTGGCCCCAGTAATTTGTTGATCTCGTCGAAGCTCTTTCCCGTGTTTAAGATGACCCACGCGCCAGGCGCCGTGCCGCTCGTCACGCAAACATCACGCAGCAGCGTGTCATCGAGCACGGCCACGTATTGTGGCGTGTATACTTGCTCGTTGGTCTGTATCATGTCTGCGTCCTTCGACAGCCGGGCAAACGCCGCGGTGGGCGCGCCCATGCGCTCGGCACCGAAGACGGGAAAGCATTTTGCGGGCCCGTCCCAAGCCATCACCGAGAGCTGCGCGGCCGTCACTGCACCTTGGCCGCCACGACCGTGAAATCGAAGGCCGTAGACTTTTTTGTCATTTTGCGACATTGGATATCATCTGACTGAAAAAGGAACATCAAATTCGATATGAAAAATAACGATGCAAGCAACATAAAGCTTGCAAGCCATTATTGGATCGAAATAGAAAGCTCTGAAACCGAGATCTTGCCCTTGAATGCACTCGTGATCGATGCCATCACGCTCGGCGAGGGTCGCCGGGACCTCACGCGTGATTTCATCGGCGCCGGCCCGCGCATGGTCGCCGCGACCATTCGTGCGAGGAATCACCAGGTGCAGCTGGTCAGGGGAGAGGATTTTCTTCGTGACAATGGTGGTATGGCAAGTACTTTCGATGCATGCTTCATTTCCGGCATGACCATGGACAGGCCATCCATCGTTGCCATCGCCAGGGCCTGGAAAAAGGCAAATGGCGGGAAACCGGTCATCGTGGGTGGCCCGGCGGCATTGGAGCCCGGGATGCTGCTCCGCATGCCGGATATCGATGCCGCGGTACCTGGCGAGGCGGAGCAGATCCTGTTCGGAGCACTCGCGGGCGAGGACATGCCCAACTTCGCTATCTCGCTACCGAGCGGTTTCATCACGCGGTCGAACGTGGCGTCGGTTCAAGACGTGCGCTTCACCGGGGAAAACTGGCCGGATCTGGCTTTCATCGAGCAAAAAATCCCACCTTCGATTGATCTCCTCGCAAAATACGACAATTATTGGGCCGCGCGGGTGTACGTGGAATGCGTGCGCGGCTGCTCGAACTACACACGTTCCCGCATCGGCCCCGGCGGGAACCAGGCATGCAAGGATTGCGGGCATTGCGACACGGGAAACGAGTTCCGCGTCGATTTTCCGTGCGTCGCGAACATCAAGCCAGGCTGCGGCTTTTGCTCGACAGCGGCGATTTCAGGGCCCGTGCGGTCGTTCGGCGAGGCCTACATCGTCGACCAGGTCGGCAATTGCATCGACCTGGGTTGCCACCGCATCGTCCTCGGGGGCAGCGATTTCCTGGAATACCAGCGCGAGAAACTGATCCCGAAGGGGTGCAGCCGGCCCGGCATACCACCACCGCCGAACCACGACGTGCTGCATTCCCTCGTCACGAGACTCGTCGATTTCGGTCCCGTGCGACGAGGCGACGTCCAGCTCTTCGTCGAAAACATCAAGGCAAGCTTGTGCGACGACGAGGCATTGCGTACCCTCGCGATGATCCCGGGCATCTCCGTCTCGATCGGCGTGGAAACGGGCTCCGACGAGCACTTGAAACAGATCGGCAAGGCGACCACGGTCGCCACGATTAAGCAGGCGGTTGCACTGCTCAAAAAGTATCGGATTCGGTACCATGCCTATTTCATCCATTCCCTACCAGGCCAGACCCCGCAGACCGTGAAGGAGTCCATCGACCTCATGCGGTGGCTGGAAGGCGAGGGCGCCGAGAAGATCACGATCTACCGGTTCAAGCCGTTGCCGGGCACGGCATTCGAGCACCATCGAGTTGCCAAGAAATTTTTAGATGACGCGGAACCGGAAGTACAAGAAGCCATGCGCATCAACGAGGCTGGAAAGGAGAAATACTTGAACAAAGCATACAAGGTGCTAATTGCCGAGCAAGATTTCCGCGACAAGAGCGCGGCGATCGCGTACATACTCCAGGGCGGCCCGAAGGTCAAGCTACCGAAATGTAAGCATCTCGTGAATGACAAGAAGGTGCACGTCGCCCGCATCACCAGGGTCATCTCCGACAAGGTGGTCGAGGGAGCGCTAGTAGAATAGTTGATGCGAAAAAAAGGGAATTAATAGTTCGTTTGGATTCATTCCTTGAGTGTGAGCATGTCCGAAATCCTGTCCCGCCGCGATTTGAAATCGGGATCCAGGAACACAGTCAAGATGTGCTTGCTCTCGGCTTCACCATGCACGATCGAAACAGGTACGACTTCGAGATCATTATCCAGCACGAGTTTTCTCGGAATGTTCACTACCAAGGTGCGGTTGCAGCGTTCACAACGCACGTAGATCTTTTTCTCGCCCTCGACAGGACCCGACGGTTTCTTCTTCTTGCCAATATCATCGGGAACGGGCGGGGCGGCACCTCCGAGAGCGGTCATGGCCCCGGCACTTGGCGGGGCAATGGCAATCTTGGGAGGCATCTTGATCGCGGGCAAGGGTGCTTGCGCCTTGATGACCGTCGTCGGTTCCTGGACAGAGGCCGCGGTGGCCGCGAACTTGACGCGCCCTTCCTTGATGTCCTCGTAGAGATCCCCGTATTTTTCCTTGAACGCCTTGCGGATTTCGATGTCGCGCTCGGCTTGCGACGAGGCGCTCGTGAACTCATCCATCTCCCTTTCGAGGAGCTGCGACCGGTAATACGCATATGCAATAATGGTGCTTATCACGACCGCGATGCACGTCCCGACGATGAACCCGATCGTCCATGCCAAGTTCTCGAGCCATTTATGCCATCCAAGATAGGGTATCACGATATTATCGCCCAGTATTTGGCCAGCGGGAAAGATGAAGTCTCCGCGATTGATGTTGTAGAGGATCGTGTAGAGCAATATAGCTGAAACGGCAGCAAGAATGATCGCTTGGGTGCCGATTAATTTTTTCAAGTTAAACGAAGCATTCCTCACGTCTTCCCTGTCGACAAACCGCTCGTATTTTTGATCGAATGATTTGCTCATTTGATCCGGTTTTTTTTGCTTGCGTGATTTCAGCATGTCGTTTGTGGGTTCTACTACAGCTTGTGCCATCGTGCGTGTCACCTTTTCGTTCTGATTAGTTCATCATCGGGTTCCTTTTTATGCCATTGCATATTCTTAAATGATCCTCCGCAGCGCGCTAATCGCAATACCACGGGAATGGTCTAGTATTTTACTTAAAATATCGAGCAAAATCTCGTAGCCCATGTATTCCGTCGTGTTAGTGAGGTCATCGATCGTAGTCTCGATCTTCCGTTTCTTGGTTTCCATGTCGGGAACGGTCTTGATCACGGCGATCGCGTCTTTTTTCGTCTTGAACAAGAAGGAATCAACCGCGCTCTTGAAAACCTTGAACACCTCGCCCATGTAATCGACGGCAGCGTTCACGATTTTCGGATCCAGCTTTGCAGTTTGCCCGGTTTTCAAAGCGTTGAGGGCGATCTCCAAATTATCAGCACACTCGCTGAGATCGGTGATGTAGAACGCCATGTCAACGACATCCTGGTTGTTCAACCCCATCCGCGACAGGCTCGCGGGCACGAGCAATCCTTTCCGGAGCTCGCGCAAGATGCGCAAGAAATACTTCCGGACTTGTTTCTTGGAGATGAGCAGCGAATCGAGGTGCGTCGAATAATCCTGGGACTTGATGAGGTCGATCAAGTTCTGGAAAAAATCGACCGCCGTATCCGCGATGATCTTGACGAGCACGTCGACGTTGGTCTCGTGGATGTTCATGATGTCCTGGATCTTGATCTTGGTCGCCAACAAGGACGTTATCTCCAGGCCAAGCAAGGATTGGACGATTTCTTGCACCTTGAGCGTGAATTTCGTGGGAAACTTGTCGGGACCTTTTCCCTCTTTCTTTTCGATGATGATGATGTCGTTGCCATCGAGATATTTCGTCGTGATTTCCAGCTCCACGAGATCGATGTCATCGAAATCCGCTGCATCGAACAGGATCGTGCTCTCGAACTTCGGTTTATCGTTCGTGAAGTTCAGCGGGCTGACGAGCAAGCTGCCATCCTGGTTCTCTATGATCGACACCTCGCTGTCCTTGTTTAATTGAAACTTTTTCACCCAGGTTCGCGGGAGGCTCATGATCAGCGTTTCGGATGATCCCCATTTCACGAGCTTCCTCGATTCGAGGAGTTTTTTCCTGTTCTCTCCCGAAGCATCGTGTATTTCCGGTTTTGACATGCGTTCATCCCTTCCAAGTTTTCACGGTGGATCTAGACATTCTTACACCAGACTAGAGGTACAACCATTTTTTAATGTTTTTCGGCTGGTACCGGGAGAAAAAAGGAGGGAAAAAGATTATTCGCGCAGCACGACTTTCCCGAATTGATCGGCCTGGACGAGATATTGCTCGGCCTCGCGAGCCTGATCGAGCGTGAATATCTTGTCAATGACGGGATCGAGCTTGCCAGAAAATACAAGTTTCATAACGTCGCGAAATTCCTTCTGGTTGCTCATGGTCGATCCCGTGATGTTCAATTGCTTCCAGAACACTTGCCGCAAGTCCAAGTCCGTCGCGGGACCCGACGTTGCGCCGCAGATGATGAGCCGACCATCCGGCCGCAGCAGCCGGATGCTCGTGGAAAATGTCTTGGTGCCGACGCTGTCGATGACCACGTCAACGCCTTGTTTCCCGGTCAAGTCCTTGAACACGTGGCTGCTGAAATCGGACATGTCCCGGTAGTTGATGACATGATCCGCGCCGAGTTTTTTTGCCTTGTCCACCTTATCGGGTGTGCTCGTCGACGTGATCACGGTGGCACGGAGATACTTAGCAATTTGGATGGCTGCCGTGGAAACGCCACCGCCAGCACCATGGATGAAGACCGTCTCCCCGGGTTTTAATCGTGCCCGGGAGACGAGCATACGCCATGCCGTCAAGAACACAAGGGGAGCCGCGGCCGCTTTTTCCAGGGGGTAGCCTACAGGCACTTTCACCGCGCTGATTTCGGGTACCGTGAAGAATTCCGCGAACGTGCCGCGCTCGTGCTCGCCCTTGATCGAAAAGGTCTTGCAGAGGTTCTGCTCACCGGCAAGGCACGCGTCACATTTCCCGCAACTCAAGCCCGGGTTGATCGTGACGACATCACCCTTCTTGAACAACGAAACGCCAGCACCCGTGTCTTCCACGATGCCGCATCCGTCGCTGCCGAGCACGTGTGGCATTTTCAATTCGAGACCTTGCCACCCCTTGACGACGAAGGAATCAAGGTGGTTGAGCGCGGCAAATTTCATTCTCACGAGCAATTCTCCAATCCCGGGTTGTGGAGAATCCATATCCTGAATGACAATTTCTTCCAGTGAGCCATGTTTTGATATGCACGCTGCCTTCATGACTGGTTACAATTCAGTTTGTATACAAAAATGGTTCGATTATGGGGAAAAAGTTCCACGAAAAAGCATCGAACCGCGGGAATTCTTCAAAAAACGGGGATCACGATTCATCCCTTGCTAAGGTCTTGAGCAATCCCGCGTCGATCTTGTTAAACGCCTCCGCAAACCGCACGCCATACTTTTGCCCCACGTCACCATAGAGCAGCTTGACGAGCAGGTTTGCACGCTCTTCATCGCTGTACTTCGGGTCTTCGAGCAGGTCAACGTGCAGCTTGTTGGCACGTGCGAGCAGCCGGTACTGGTGGAAGAAGTTTTTCATGACAGTCTCGTGACTACATACCGCCTTGACCTTATCATCTATGAAATCCGAGATGTCGACGTAAAAGTTCGTGACCGTCGGGTTGCGGGCGAATAAGTACCGCTCGGCGATCGCGTGGATTTCCAGCCCGTCCTTGAACTGTTCCGGGTAGAGAGCATCGAACGAGGCCTGCCAGCAAGCCTCGTTGAACGCCCGAGCCACGATCACGTGGTCCATGTTCTCCTCGTCGTTGCCGTTCAGGTCAAATCCAATGGCTATGTCGGGCTTGTACTGCCGGATCAACCGCACGATCTTCGCCCGCAAGACGATGTATTCCTCGCCCGAGAGGCCACCGAGATAATCGGATTGATACCCGAGGTGCAGGATCTCGCTCGCTCCGAGCAGCTTGTAGGCAGCGTCGCATTCGCTCCGGTTAAGCTTGAGTGCTTCATCCTTCGGCACCCCGACGCAATCCTCCCAATCATCGCACACGCGTGCGCAGATAACCTTGTTGCCCTCCGACGAGAGACGCTTGATCGTGCCCCCCGCCCAGATGGTCAGGTCATCCGCGTGGACGCCGATGGCGAGGACCGTCTTGTACGTGAAGATCTCCCACAAGGCATACTTGACGATGCGGCCCGTGTCCGGCCCGAGGGATTCGTCCTCGTGCCCGATGAAATCCTTCTTGGCCACGGGATCTACCCATTTTGTTGGGCCATCCATGCGACCGAGGCGGAACTGCCCGACGGGGATGACGTACCCGAGCGCGTCGTTCGTGAGGCTCACGATCATGACGTGTTGTCCAGAATCGCGCACGGGCTCGATGACCCGTTCGAAGATGCCGGGGAACGGCTCGGCGGGGAGGTGCACCACGTGCAAGTTGCCGACGCGCCACTTGGACAGCGTGGCCGTGATGGTGCCGTCCTTGCCCATGTCCCGCTGGAAGAGGCCGAGCTTGAACATGACCGTGAAGTTGCCGTTCTGCACGGGAAGGGTCCCGGTTATCTCGCGGACCTCGATGGGACCATCCTCGATCTTGGTCTCCGCCGCGATCGCCTCCTTGATGGCGGAATAGAGCTTCCTGGCGAACTCGTCCAGTTTCTCGAAACCCTGCTCGCAACACTCGGGGGACTGGGCACCGCACGCTCCCAAACCGAATAATGCAATCCCTCCGCGTTCCTGCTCGATGCGGGCTGAAATGATGCCCGGATAATCTGCGGAAATTTGCGTGTTCTTGCGTGCCGTGATCTCTGGTTGCGCCGTGAAGGTCCAGATAGTGGCGATGCACGTGGTCTTGTTTTTCTTGAGCGATAGCACCGCGATGCTGCCATCGATGTCGTTTGGTTGCCGGTAGTTCTTGATCAACTCCTTGGACGACCCGGAGGAGAAATAGATGCTAACCTGCTTCGCATCCTTTTCGGCGTCGAGGACGCTCGAAACGATGCCGTCCAGCACGAAAAACGCGTATTTCTTGTTGATGCCCGACACGCCAAGCCGGGGCCCCCATAGGCCCATAAGGTCGGGTGCCGCGTGCGTGTGGGTGCAGAAGACGAACACGTTCCGCCGCTTGAAGCCCCACGCATCCAGCCGTTCCTTTACCTTCTCGATGGCATCGCGCAACAACCCGATCGCATCGACCGATACCAGCGCGATCTTGGTCGTGCCGTCCGAGATGACCACCGCCTTGATATAGATGGGGTCGTGCAGTCCCGTGATCTTCGGTGCCTCAGCAGCATCGTAGCCGGCGATGTAGAGATCCCCGAACTCGTGCGGCGGGACGATGCTCTTTTTGGCAGCGCCGCAAGTGATTGTCATGATTAACGAATGACCGTTGGTCATGTTATTTAATAAAGTGCTAGTCATCGTTAAACGGTCGTCTCGTTTATCCTTCCCAATGGTCTTCTCGGGTAATTTATAAAAATGATGAGGAACACGGGTCATTCAATCAAGGAACGTGTGAATTCCGATGGACGAACGAAAACCTTCAGATACGGTAAGAAAGCCGAATTCACCGCTGCTTCGGGTATTTTGCATTGTCATTGGCATCATCATTGCCCTCAGTCCGGTTGCCTTGCTCGTTTATTTTTATGAGGATCTCGTGGATTGGTCGCAAGATCGAAATTATCAGCTGCTCGTCTTTACCCTGGTACCTCTCGTCGTTGGTTGCCTCGGGCTCATGGCTGCATACTTTCTCTACATTGGGATCCGTAAGCAACGTCCCGTCCGGCGTCGCTCGGTTAATTCCATTGCGTTCAGGGTGTTTTCCGGCGCCGGGATCGCCTTGGCAGCGATCGTGACGTACCTGCTCATCTACAATTTCCTGGACGACGTGGCGGATCCCGGGACGGATGAATATTGGCTCATCGGGGGCGCCGTCATCGCCATCTTCACGCTGATCGGCGGCTATCATTTCTTTGGCATCATCCGCAAGCAAAAAACCCGAAAGGCTGTCATCTACAGCGCCTTCGCCATTTTCTTGATGGGGGGCGCGTCCATCGCGATCGGGACCTACCAAGCACTCGCATACACGTCGGAAGCCCGGGGCCCGTATCTCTCGTGGTCGCTGGATCCCACGACCACGATGAGCATCTCGTGGGAATCCCCAGTTCACGCACCACGGGAATTGCAATGGTCAAATTCCTCAGCTTTTATCAGCTACGCCCTAATCACAGCCAACGAATCCGATTACCGTCCTACGACGAGCAGGTATCATTACAACGTGACCATCACGAATTTGCTGCCAAACACGACGTATTATTATCGCGTGCCAGGATTCCACGATGCCATCACGCCGTTCAAGACCGCACCGGTAACGACGGAACCTTTCACCTTTTTTGCATATGGTGATTCCCGGGAAGCCGTAAAGCTATTCAGCGAGCACCAGGCGCTGATAAACCAGATGGTCGGTCTATCGAGCGGCAACTTGCCCGCCTTCATGCTCAACGTCGGGGACATCGCCAACGATTGGGATGACATCCCCTCGTGGGACGTCCATTTTTCCATCATCAAGCCTCTCGCGCAATCGGTGCCGTATTTCGTGGCCACGGGAAATCACGAGTGGAACAGCGGTCTTTCCGATGCTGCCAACCCGAACACGCTCATCCACGAATTTCCATCGACAGGTCCGAACCAGATCAACGAGACCAATTACGCGTTCCAGTACAGCAACGCTTACATCATCGTCCTGGGGTATACTCACGAGGGTACCTCCCGTGATGTCCGTGCGTGGCTGGAAGGGCAGCTGGCTTACGCCAACGCGTCAGCAAGCATCGACTGGATCTTCCTGTGCTGGCATGTCCCGCCATTCACGGGAACGCCTTCCCGGGGAGACAACAACAACATCAAGAACAACACGGCCGACTTGCTCCACAAGTACGGCGCGGACGTCGCCTTCCTGGGACACGACCACAATTACCAGCACATCAACATCACCCATTCGTCGAATTACACCAACGGCGTGACATACCTCATCACCGGCGGTGGCGGTGCATCGCTCTACGACGTTGCCAACAAGACGTGGGATGGAACCGATGATACCGGGATTTACGGGGAAAAATATTTCGGAGAAGTCATTGTCGCAAAATCGACCTACGAGTTCGTGAAGATCGACGTGGATGGTCTCCAGGCCACCTTCACCGCGTATGAAATCGGTGGTGCTGTGATCGACCAGTTTACCATCACGAAATGACCTTTTCTTTTTTTTTCCCCACTTCACACTTCTTGAAGTTGATCTTTTCATTTTCGTTAAAATAAGTTATAGGGAAGGGGGGATTTGAACCCCCGATCGCCCGGTCCCAGCGGCGTCGAATTTGAGCAATTCGGCTAAACCGGGAATAATTCTGGTTGCCGCCCGGGCAAAAAAATCGATCCCGGGCAGAATTACCAGGCTATACTACTTCCCTGGGTCATTGCGAGCAAGAATAATGATTGAATTCAAATAAAATTTAGTTTTTCTACGTTTCAATTGCCCAAGATTGGCACATCGATAGTTATTCCTTCTGGACAAGCCCGTGTTTCGAGAAGTACTCCTCGAATTTCTGGTATTGCTCATCGGTGACCCATTTTCGCGACTTGCACGTCTTCATCACCTGGTCCATGCGGAGCACGGCATACACATCGATTTCCTGGCGAACGTCGATCGCGCCCTCGAATCGATCGAGAACGGCAACGACCGCCACGAATTTTAGATTCTTGAACCCGGTCGCCTGGAGGATCTGCTCCTTCACCTCGATTTTCGTGGATCCTGTCGTGATCACGTCATCGAGGATGATGATGCTGTCGCCGTCGTGCAAGTCTCCCATCATGTACGTGTCGTCCTTGTCACCATGGAGCTTCGCTTCCTTGCGGTTGAAGCCCCACCGCGCGTTGACCTTGAACTTCTCGAACAAGGCAAAAGCGGTGCCAGCAACGAGGGGAATCCCCTTGTACGCGGGACCGAAGATGAACAGCTTGTCGGGGATGATTTTTCGCTCGGCAGGCAAGTCCGCGGCTAAGAA
The DNA here is from genome assembly GCA_030587525.1 of Candidatus Sigynarchaeota archaeon. GTDB lineage: Archaea > Asgardarchaeota > Lokiarchaeia > Sigyniarchaeales > Sigyniarchaeaceae > Sigyniarchaeum > Sigyniarchaeum tengchongense. The sequence continues at coordinate 11,882 of JAUQYW010000409.1, forward strand.
ATTGGCAAAGATGTATCCCGCCAGCGATAATGTGATGTTGCCCAACCCTTCGGCCGTCTTGATGGCTTTTGCTATGTTGATGTAATACGGTGATTTTATGCCGCTTTTCAGCGTGAATTCTCCGAACAGCAGTGCTTGCTGGTCAATGAGAACTTTTATCAATTCCTCGTTTCTAAGAAAAGACATTTTCTTTTCCATGGGGAATTTCCTCTCTGGGAATCTGGTTCGAGGCCATCTTCAAGCGTGGCTCGACCCGAGCACAGCCTCGTCGCCGCGCGGAACCGGCATCCCGCGGTGATCCTTCCAGAATGAAGAGCCCTAGAGCCTTTTAAACAATTGCATGGTTTTTTTTCTCGCTTTTCTTGCCTTCCCGAATGATTTAATTGGGAGACAAAAATGATTTAATTGTGAGATAAAAATGAACCTTCAAATTAGCTTGACACCGGCTGAGTCCAAGCGGCTCATCGCGAAGGGTGTCCTCGAATACTTGAAAGATCGCATCGACGAGAACTCGATCTTGATAACACGTGGATCGACGAACGCGTACGTTCTCGAAGAGGTGCTCAAGCACCTCAAGCAAGATGCTTCGTTTAATAAAGCGGATTTCATCACGGGCGAGATCCTCGCCGAGAAAGACATGCGTCTCTGGTCAAACAAGCACCGGAAACTCGAGGTGGTCATCAAGAAGAAAAAGGCGGAAGACGTGAAGGACGACGCGGATCGCCTCCAGATCGTGCAGCGTATGAAGGCGGGCGACGTCGTCATCAAAGGTGCCAACGCGCTGGATCACAAGGGAAATGCCGGTATACTGGTCGGCGACACGAAGCAAGGCGGCACGATAGGTTCCCTCTACGGCATCATCAAGGCAAAGGGCGTTGACCTGGTCGTGCCCATCGGGCTGGAAAAGATGATCTGGGGCGAGATCGACAGCAGCAGCCAGATCGCCG
>JAUQYW010000427.1 GCA_030587525.1 Candidatus Sigynarchaeota archaeon
CTCACACTCGAATGACTATATCTACCTATACGGTATGGAGATCGTCGACTCTGACGTGCGCCGCACGGACACGGACTCTTGGGATCTTATGAGCGAGCTCCCGGCGAGCGGGACGACGATCGGCGCGGAAACTACATGCAATGCTAATACTGCGGCCGAGACCGGCGATTATAGCACCCACCTGGACGGAGTCTCGACCGTCACGAGCTCGTTTACCTTGAAGAAGCCCACGACGACCCCGGTCGACATCGTCACGGTATCCCTTGTTTCGGCATCGGGCACGACAACCGCCAAGGCAATGCGGGCATACCACGAGGACATAGGTTCGGACGGCGATCTCGACGAGGGATATTGCCACACGAACGTGAGCTTCTACAAGCTCTTCGATCCCGTCATCGTGCGCAACACGACCAAGGTAGAATATCCCTTGAGCCAGCTTTATGAAAACGAGATTCTCTTCGAGGGTCTCCAGTTCAACGACACGACCGCTGAAAACTCGATACGGTTCGGGGCGTTCACCGACGAGGACGAGAACTTGCAGTTCGGTATCTACGCCAAGCCGCGCACGCTGCCCGACAGCACCATCGATCCGGCTCGCTTGAGCTTCAGCGGCATCTACATCCCCTACAAGGCCCATCTCGAAGGTTTCGTCGCGGTCCCCTACGATCCGGCTGATGAATTGCCGACGGGTGCATCTGTTTTATTCACGGTGGAGCTCGTCGACGTGCTGGACGAGACCAACTCCTATACGACGACCTACTCGATTGGCTCCTCGTCGACGTCGCAATACCTCGCGATCAACCTCGACATCGGCACGGCGGCACCGTCGCTCCACGGCAAGTATGTTCAGGTCAATTTCAAGACCAGTTGTTATGGCATTTCGACGGAACACGCCCATGGATACTGGGTGAACATGACGTTGGCAGGATCAACCCAGATCGTACCACTTAGCACGGGCATGCCGGCCGATTTGCGCGAGAGATTCTACTCGAACACCTTTATCTGGCTGTATACGAACGATCCCATCAAGAACTTGAATATGGAGCGGACGGCAGGGACGAACAACGATCTCAAGGTCGAGATATCCGGTGGTATCGGCGAAATTCTCAACACCCCGTCAACGGCTTTGAGCACCATCCCGAACTGGCAAGACACGCGAGTATGCTTCCACGAGACCGATTCCAATGGGAACACTTGGGGCTCCAAGACCACGGGGAACGTGCTGTCATATCACGAATTGATCAGTGATGAGGCTCCGTTCCGGCTCGCCTTGAAATTCGAGGAGGCCATATACGACGACTTGCAAGACTGCAAGGTCTACGAGGGATATCTCAAGCTCTACGACGAACCCTATTCTGGCTCCCCCGACCTTGTTGCGGACCTCGAAATCATCGCTGTCGTGCAACCGTGGACGTGGTACCAGCGTAACAACTACTGGGAACTTTCCCCCGGGGCATCGATTTCCGCGCCCGGCTCGTACGGAACCAGTGCCAATGGCCAGATATCGGCAGCTCTCGAAGCACCTGCTGGTAGTGTCTTGAACGAGGCTGTCGTCACCTACCGCAAGCTCCCAAAGGATGGCAAAGATATCGTGATCGGCGGGGACATGTTCCCGTGGAACGCCATCATCGAGGATCCGGAGGTTAATATGGCGAACGTTCCCCGGAAGGACTGGGTGACCATCGATGACGAGAGGTTACGGATGGTCTACGATTATGTCGACTGGAACGGGTTGTTCGGAGGAATGAGGCAGACGACCACGGTTACCTATGATGCCATGTCGGACACGCGCTCGGTCTACATCCAAACCGACGTCGAAGGCTTGGACGCGATAATGGACCTTCCATTTTACTCCGCCCAAGCAGCGTTCAGCATCTGTCCATTCTTCCAACCTGATACATCGAATGGCGAATCTTGGGTTGATTACTCGCTGTTCGGGTACCGGATGATAACTGCTGACGCGACGAACATTGCATCTATAACGGTCTCTCTATTGGCAAGCGATCATGGCGTGATCGCATCATTCACGGACTATTTCCCGCCGGGCACGGCATCCATCCTCGATGCGTGCCACCCGATCAACCTCGGTGTGGCCGTGGCTACGGTCAAGTTCGAGTTTGAGTTTGTTGATACTGCCCTCCTTCCCGATGATCCCGTGCTGGTCGAGTTTAGCGGCATCTATTTCGAGCACAATAACCGCGCCACGACCTTGACACTGGAGCTGCGGAAGGGTGATCCTGTCGAGACCGTGACCGAGACCGTTAAGCTCCCGATCACGCCTTTCACGGGCGCTAGCTGGGCCACTTTCAACTGGACCACCGCGGCAATAAAGGGAACGTGCACGGACATCTCGATCGCGGCCAGCTCGACGCTCGGCACCGGCACCACCTTCGACATCATGGATGCTTCGCTGCGGGAGCGCGACACGACCACGAACGAGGTGGAACAAGAGTATTATCTCTACGAGTTCAACTACCAGGACCGCGCCATGCGGCTTGCCTCGTCGCAACTTGGCTATTGCGAAGCGCCTCCAGGTGTGTGGACCACCAGCGGCACCGTCGACAAGACAGCAAGTGATCAATGGCTGCTTGTAACGAATATTGATGATGACTTTGATTGTGAATATGATTACTCCATGGCACAGATGGATATTGCCGGGGATGGCAAACTCACCGACGGCATCAACGATCTCGTGCAATTTGACCTGGACGGGTCGGGCGGCTACGAGGTGCGCATGTTCCTCACCACAGCGACCGAGATCGGTTATAGCGATGACGGCGCCTTCTGCTCGTATTCGATTTCGGACGTGAACCAGACTGCGATCGACGAGGACGAAAATGGCGTTTTTGAGCAGATCACGACCACCTATCGCTTCTTCACGAGCAACAGCCAGAACGCGTCCGAGCGGGTCGCCTGGGATGGTACGAGATGGACATACAAGCCTTGGACCTATCTCAATTGCCGCCCGATCGTGTCGCAGACCATTGCCATTGACGATAACCAAGATTCGGTCGCCGAGCTCGAGACCACGGCATCTGATCTCTGGCCGGATCCCTCCCCTGACGGCCTTCCAACGCTCGAAACGAGGACAATCACGACCCGGGACTGGTACTACAATTACACCGCAGAAGAATGGCAGCTCGATGTGGAGGAGACCAAAGAATGCGACTTGATACGCTCGAGCATGGATTTCACGCTGCTCTGCAAGGATAACCAGGTATTCACGGACATGACTGTTGTCGTCATCGATCCTTGCCCCGTCGTGATCGATCCTCGCTGGTTCGTTTGTGATGGTGTCCGTAGCGACCCGAACGGTGCTTGCTGGTTCTGGGACTCGAACAGCGATGGCACGTACGAAACGATCTTCATATTCACCGAGCAGACGAAAGGTAGGCACCAGGCTATCGGCGTCGCATACGATTACAACGGCAACAACCGGCTCGACTGGGAATGGTGGAACTTCCTGCCGGACTCGTCCGCGGACAAGTTTTTCCCGACGTACTGGACCAGCAATAACTATGATTTCTCGTACATCAGGGGCATTGCATATGACGATGCATGGGCCGCCTATCTCAGCCAGCTGGGCACCGCGAAATTCTGGGTGAAATTCGGCATCGATATCGGCGTGCAACTCCTCATGTGCCTCGGGGCCACGGCCGCCGCGACAGCAATCGGCGGGCCTTGGGCTCAACTCATCGCGGTCGCCCTTGAAGCGATCTTCTTCATTGGTTATGCAATCGAGGAATATTACCTCCAGGGAACGACAGCACTCGTCGATGTGATCTGCGACACCTTGGACGAGCGCAACACCGATTACCAGGGCGGCCGGTACAAGGGCAATGGCAAGGACCCCAATTGGACGTTTGCTATTCCATTGATCAATGTCGGGACATCCTCCCAATACGCGTACTACAGTGTCTGGACGGGCGTCGACTTCAACCTAGTCGATGACAACTGGGGCATGTCAGAATACGACCTTCGCGTGCCTAACTATCCCGAGGCGATGCCGTGGATCCTGACAGGCACTGGGTTAGCCAACTATGGCTTTCGCGAGATGACTGGCCAGGAGCGCCGGTACCAGTTCCAGTGGTATTATCGCGAGGAATGGATGGCAGCGAAGGATACCGAGCTCCGTACCGATTCTGGCGGTAATTACACGTGCTTCATGCCCACTATCGATTCGTATGGTCGCGTCGGATATTTCGCGGCGCCCAAAGATTCAGTCGTGGCCAAGTATAATGGCACGCCGAAACCCTTACCGGACGGGACTTATTACGCTTACGATACCCATATTCCTCGGACATGGATCCTCAACATCGACACGTTCCAGCCAACCAGCGGCTTCAAAGTGGACTACGCGATCTCGCTGCTCGCCAGCCAATATCAAGCGTGCTACTCCAAGGCATCCAGCGGTGACCCGATTCAGGGCGGTGACTGGCGCATCTTCCTGGTCAACACCGCCATCGCAGCCTTGCAAGTCGCCATCGTATCGGGTATCACGTATGGGATTTCCACGAGATTCCCCCACAGGTTCAACCCTATGCTCCATGACTTGATCAAGTCGAAATTCCTCAGTTTGGCGACCGTTCAGAAACTCTTCGGTCAATTCTCGGTCACGGATCTTTTACGTTCGATCGTCGGTGGTCTTTGGGATGAATTGGTAAAGGAACAATTTATCTCATCCATTTGCATTGCTCTTGGCATGGACCCGAACGTCGCAGAACAAATCGGTGAGTTCTTCTGGGATATAGGCGAAGTAATGCGGGACATGTCCAGAGGCCCCGAAGGTTTCTTCCTCCTCGCCCAATCCGTTGTCGACTCGATGACCGGCATTCCCTTGTCTGAAAAGACGCGGAATGCACTCGCCAAGATAGACAAGGAAGAATTCATCCAGATTTCCTCGATCTTGCTAACCAGCGAAAATGCCAAGTTCCAGGACGCGGCTATCAAGCTCGCCCGAAACCGGTTGAACAACCGGCAGCTCACCAAGGCCGACATCAAGAACGTGGCCGATACCGTGGCCATCGTGCCGCTATCGTTTTCCAAGCCCGAGGAAGTCCGCAAGCACGTGCCCGAGATACGGGCGGCGCTCGCTACCCTTGGCAATACCAATGCGGGCATGAAGATGAGCGAGGCGGCCGGCGTGAAAGCCCTCCGTGACGCGTGCTACCTCGCGGATGGCGATGACCGCTTCATCAAGTTCGACATCTACCTCGGCAAGGGCATCAAGATCTCGTGGAGCGTCATCCAGCAGCTCACGGTGCAAGAGTTCCTGGCACTCGCCAAGTACGGCGGCGGCATGGCTGTCATGAGCGATCCGGTCGTCAGTGGTATTGATTGGTCCAAGTATGATAAGATGGGCAAGTATACGAACCTCAAGGAATTCGTCGATCAGCTCACCGGCGATGATGCGCAAAAACTCCTTAAGACACTCCCAGAGAAATTACAAGATGCTGAGAACTTGAAAAAATTCGTTTGCACGGGCATCGGCTTGTTCGAGATGGAATGGCGCAAGGAGACGACGGACGAGAATAGTCCCGTGAGCAAGGCCATCTGGCAAAAGACGGCCGATGGCAGGTACGAGAACGTGGCCGATGGCGTGATAACTCCATACCTTACCACGAGCGAAGCGAGGACAAATGATCCGAGAGGGGACATTACCAAGTCGATGCAATGGCACGTCACGGTCACCCAGCCCGTGCGCATTCCCGAGCTCGCCATGCAATACTGGATCAAGTCGGGGCTCGTGGAGAAGGGTTCAGCCTTTGCGAACGACTTGACCGAGCTCATGAACGACGCCGATGCCGCCCAACTTACTAAAGACTTGTTTAAGTATGGCCCTGCCGCGCTCGCGTTCAGGAGCGGCACGCTTACCGAGCAAGCCTTTTCAAATGTCGTGGGGATGAGGCTTTCCGCGACATACATGAGGACGTATGAAAAGTTGAGGAATTATCAAGAGCATATGCTTAAAAGTGATTGGAGAGGCTGGAGCGGCCAGCGCGAGACCCGCAAGGTTGCGACGAGAAGCATCCAGGCGCTCAAGGATGCCCCGAGCGCCGTCACGTTGTCGAACGTCGCCGAATGGAAGAACCTCCCCAAACCCTTGCAAGACTACTTGCTCGCTAACCCGGGTGCCGTGAAACGGCTGCAATACTCGGGGCAAGAATACCTTGGCATCTCGCCAAACCACGGGTACGTGCTATCCGACGGCGCTTACATCGTGCGTGATGCGGTGGATGGGGTGGAGTTCGTTTCCATTGTCGAATCAAAGAACAATCCGATATTTGACAGTACCTATACGTGGAAGGCGATGAAGAGCATCGCGCGCATGTTCCTCAACGCGCGGGTGGCGTACGGCGCGGCGAAGACCGTTGGTGCGACGCTCAGCATTCCCGAAGGCCCGATCCTCGGTAAGAACTTTTATAGCCAGATTTGGAGTAAAGAAAGTAAGAAGGAGGAGCGGATTTCCGCAAATGGGCAATATTGGGATATCAGAGTCCAGTTTAAGAAAGGGCAGTCTGGTCAGTCCGACAAGGTATTAATCCAGTATAAGAAACCATATTCAGAATCTAATCCGACCACTTTGACCAATTGGCATCAATTTGATGCTCTGGCGAATGATGCTAGCGGAAATCCAATCGCCGCGTTCGATATCAACGGACAACCGTTACCTGAAAGCGGATTTATGGGTGCTGATTGCGCGGGTGGTTCCATCGAAACCGATCTGAATATCGTGCGCATGGGCATGTCCTCGCAGCAGATGGCGGACCAGAATGCCCGCATCATGGGCGCGATCAACCACATGTACGGGCTCGATGGAGTCGGCGGGGTGGATGCATCGAAGTTTGCCGCCACCAAGGAAGGCTATCAAGCCTATGAAAAACAATACCAGCGGCAAGTATGTGAGCGTGCAGTTAAAGCGACGAGGGCCATGATAAGCGAGATCAAGAAAGCGCTCGGGCTCCGGTGGACTGGAGGAGGAGCGGTCGATAACGTCGATTTCGAATTCGGATCGGCCGCGGGCACCGAGATCCAAGTGATCGCAAATGCGATCCATTCCGCTTATCATGACATCGAACTGCTCGACTACGTTCCCAGAACCCCCGGATCCTTCGTGAAATACATCGCGAATGGCGAGGAATTCTTCCATCCCGTGGAGAATTGGGAATTGAGGCCGGATGGAAGGAGTATCGATCCCGATGCGTGCGTGGTTCTCCGAGCTGTAGCGAGTGATGACTTTGGTCATAGCATCGTGTTCGAGATCACGATTTATGCCGACGCCGAGGCTCATCCGAACCGCATCCACGTTGGCGGGATCGGTGACTTCCAGGACATGGGTTCGGCGATCGCCAGCCTCATGGCGATCGACTCGTTCCTCGGCCACGTGCGTGAAGCGGAAGGTGTATTGTCCAAGTTTGAGCGATCTGGCACGTCCATCGATTTCGAGGTCCAATTTGTGCCAGGATCGCCTGCAATGACCGTTGCTGGCGAACTCAGCCTTCTCGCGAGCTCGGCCCCGATAACGATGGGGGGGGTGAATTACCCGTCTCTGGAAAAATACGTCGCTGGCAACCCGGCCTTGGGTACCGTGTCCTCGCGGATGCTTGCCAACAAATTCAAAGCGGCGGGTCTCGGTTCGATTAGAGGGTCTCAAGTTGACGGCATCGGGTTGATTCCTGCACCAGTGGGCAGCGCTCATGGTGCAAATTCCGCGGTACGATTCCGAGTTCCGGGACGTGTGTCACGATATCAAGAATACGATACACTATGTGAACAATCAATCCCCGTGCAATGCGAGCAAGACCCCGTGACTAACGCCATAGAGGTGTACGTGCTCGATAGTAATAACCTCGTGACTGCGTCATGCAGGCAAAGAATCGGCACGGTTGCGTCCATCGTCGATGCGGTTGAACGTCTCAAATCGCTTGAGGAATTCTTCAAGCTGCTTACAATAGAAGGTGACGAGATTAGTTCCAACCAACTCGTCGGATTCCTCATTGATGGATGGGTCATAGATGCGGTGGATGGCATTTTGAGATTTACAATCGGCTTCTGTGTCCACAACACCTTCGGAAACGCTTTTTATCTCTCCGGCGAGCTCGATCTTGCTAAGTTGTGCACTGAAGGTGCTAGGTCTAGCGTGCAGTTTAGTACATCGAAAGGATATGCACTGAGTGCTGAGCAAGTCCTTGGAATGCGAAGTATGCTCTATGAAGCGGTACACTGTGGTTCCCACTACGGATTAGGTATGACATCGGGGGCTGCGATTCAAGGCAGCATTTTCCGATTAGTAATTAGGGATCATAGGAGTGTGAGTAAGGATAATTATCGCGACTATACATTGTCTAGAGATCTTTCGGGCCTTCCAGGAACGGAGGGTATCAAGGTTTCACCATATTTCTATACCGGGCCAAGAACCAATCCAGAAAAGGTCCCGGCTCCTGAGCTGCTGTATCGATCAGTGGCGGAATTTATACAAGTTCTTGCAGCGAGGGTGTATGACCCTGAGTCCCATGACTGGAGCGCTAATACCATTCCATTGATAGAACCATCGAGTCTCCAACAACTTGGTGATGGACATTTCAAGGCGGATATATGGGATGGTGGTTCTGAAGATCACGTGAGCGGGCTCGAGTGGCACGTCGACAATGGCATCGTGATTCTCGACGCGGTGCCGGCAAATTCTCCCGTGCCGGCGGGAACGGCGGTCGGCTCGCTCTATGTCATCCTGGAGCTCTTCAAGCATCGCACGAGCGGCCTCACTCCATATTATCATATGCCCGCTCCATGGGAGTTCGTGAGGTGTGGATATGAAGGTGTGGGTGAAGAACAGGTGTGGGTGATCGAGATCAGGACAGTTCGCGATGGGGAAATCCATAGGATCACGATGGATACTACGACATATCTCTTCGGTGCGGGGGGGTCCTCTGATATATTTCCGACAATATATGCGGCTCTTACTTATTATCAGCAGCACTATCCATAATTTATTTGTTATCTTTTTTTCCACCGCCATACGATACATAATATGCCCTTGTTAAGACGTGAAAAAATCGTGAGCCCTTTAGGGTTTAATGACCGTTTTCCTTTTTTTTAGCAGATATACTGCCTTATCTGCTTAACTAGAAGCAACTCGCGGATATATCTTATCGTTGTTCTTGATTTATACAAAAATATACAATATGCGCAAGCGTTTCTATAGGGACTGTGTTATCCAGGCCACTGCTTTTTCCATAGAGTCGAAGATCTGTTCCTTGTCGACCATCTGGGTCACGATCTTGGCAAATCGTTCGTAACCAATCACGGTGTCGTTATTGTTCGTAACGACAGCAATTTTGAATTTCGGGTTCCGCTTCCGCATCGCAACGATGTACCGGTGAATCTTCAAGCGGAAATCCTCGCATGCTTGGAAGTCTTCAGGGATGATGACAATGAAATTGCTATAAGCCTTGATCTTATCGTTGTTTTTTAATCATCTAATAAATCATTGCTTTCTTCTTGGCACATGTTTGATGCGAAATGAACTATGCATGCATGGATCTTTTCATCGAACTCGAAGCTGGTGTCCATAGTTTTCGAACCTCTCGGAAAAAATATGCATCCCTGGATCTGTACGCCTCGATACCTTAAATATCCGTTTCATTGCGCGAGCCGGTTCGCATAGAAAGTACCTCTGCAGCCGTCGTGATATCGTCAACGCCCTTGTCATCCCGAATCCGGACAATTCGGGGAAATCGAATCGAATAACCGATGATCGTGTTCGGAGATTCCGTGATTTCATCTCCAACGATCTCTAGAATCGTGTCCGGTTCAACCCATTTATCCGGTGTTTCGGTACTTTTCACGTTCCTTGGACATGTTGGGATCGTCTTCAGATTCTTGAAAAGGAACTCGGCTTTCTCATCGTCCATGCCCGAGGAAACCCGGGTCAGCATCTCCAGGCTACCCGTGTCCTCGTTGTTGACGGCAACGAGAAGCGTTCCCCATTGGCCCGCACGTCGGCCTTCCCCCCAGTTGACGCCAATAATGACCACGTCTATGGCATCTGGCAGCTTGCCCCGCTGGAGGCTTTTGAGCTTGATCCAGAGCCAGCCCCGTGCACCAGGTTGGTAAACCGATTCAGGTTTTGTCGATTTCGTGAGCAAGCCTTCCGTGCCGTTTTTAATGGCTTGATTGAAGAAGTCCACGAATTCCGGGTATGATTTGATGATTTTCTGCGGAACCGGCAAGATCTTGTCTTGGGACGTTGAAACGGATCGCTCAAGACATGCCCGACGTTCTAAATATGGCGTGTCGAGCATTGATTTACCATCGAGTAACAACACGTCGAAGAGATACACGCGCGTGGGAATTTCTTCCATTTTCTCGTCCACCCCATATTTGCGGCGACGGCGCATAAGGAGTTGGAACGGCATTAACTTGCCCGTGCCCGGCTCGATGGCTACAATTTCTCCATCAAGGATAGCACTCTTAGCTGTGATATAATTCATTACGCTATTGACAACATCGGGATATTGCTTAGAGATAACCTCTTGACGACGCGAGAACAACATAACTTTCTTATCACGCGTATGGATCTGTACGCGTTCCCCATCTAGCTTATATTCTGCCGCGAATTCGCCTCCATGTTTCGGCAAAAACTCCTCAGGGGAATCGAGCCGCTGGGCGAGCATAGATCGGATTGGAACTCCGAGTTTTGGCTGGAATCGTTTCATAGCATCGATACCTTCCAGCATCACAGTCTTAAGTACAGTGCCAAGATCGGGATAAATATTATAAGCACGTTCGATGATTTCGCGGTTTATAGACTGTTCATTCTCATTCTTTGCAAGCATGCGGGCAATTGCTTCGATCATAGTGAGGTCGGCTGTGCCAAGGCGCATCTTGGAATCGATGAACCTGCCGATGTACTTGGCTTCTTGAGCCTCGCATCTGCTGAGCATACCTGACAGCATACTGATCTTTTTCTTCTGAGAAACGACACCGGAATAGTTAGCAATCTGCACCAGTGTGTTATAAACCTCAGAAACCGTCAACACCCTTTCTGTTTTATAGAGCGTTGATTGTGTGCTGTTCTCATCTATCTGTTGCTTGAGTATTCCAAATGCGGTACCGAGATCGCCAACCTTCTTGAAGACGTCGTTCACGGTTTCCAATCTAGGCCCCGTTAAAGCGATAGCACGTTTTGCCAATTCCTTTGCCATCTGTAACTCGGGCTTACGACGCCAATCGGGATAGAGTTTACCCTGGCACAAGTAAATGATCTTGTCGTGGATGGGTTGCTTATTCTCGTCATAAAGATCTGCTTGCTTGAATAACTCTTGAAAAATCGCCATTATTTCAAGGCGCTTCGTCGTCTTCTCCATCCGTGCTAGGAAAGAGCAAAATTTTTTAAACTCCATTACGCTTTCAACCCGTGCTCGTCATCGTGTTGCGAAGGAGAACGAAAAATCTTATCTCTCGATTTACTTTTCGCGCCACACCTACAAAAATGCCTTGAAGCCATCATGAACGCAATAACCCTTCCTCGGAAATCAGATTTGAATTGGTGGAATCTCGTATACATGGCGTTGTATTTCTTGAATGCCGTTAATATCAGCACCATGTTTTCAGATCCCGCGTTCCAGGGTGTAAGTCTATCGATCATCATCTTTCAAGTCGCCTTGCTAGCGTTGCTGATCTTTTCACGGCAGTGGACGACCAGCGTGCTCTCCATCACGATACCAGCCATTTGTTTCATTGTTTATTCCGGCGCCATTGGAAGTTTCGACATTGCTCAAAGGGTAATCATCCCTGCCATCTACCTTGGGTTATCCATTGGGATTGGTATCCCACGAGGAAAACTCGTCAAAAAAGTAAGAGCTGCAGCCCAGGTACAAGCAAACGGAAGTGCAACGCAACAAGGATCCACGGATCCCACTATGCAAGAGACCCGGAAGCTGATCGTGCTTGACATAATCATTGCCGCTGCACTCAGCGTGGTTGCAATAATAATTGTCGCGTTTGGTATGCTGGGCAGTGCTTTTTTTGTGACCTTGGTTGGGACTTTCTTCTTCATACCCGGAATTCTCTGCGCGTTCGACATCTTGTTTTTCGTGGCGTGCAAGCGGTTAAAAAGGTTTTATCATCCGACGCTCACGCACCACATGGTCGAGGACTCCGATCACACGTTTTCTGCTCGATTCGGAAACCTGACCGTCTTCTTTTGTTCCAGGTGCGGTGGCATGTTGATGGGGCTTTTCATCAGCATGTACGCGCTGATCGCGTTCCGTGTCGTCGTGCCGCCATTGATCGCCTTTCTCATCGATTGCTTCATAGCTGTCCCGGGTCTCATCGATTGGGGCTCGCAACGACTCGGGTACCGCAAGAGCACGACTCGGTCGCGCGTGATCACGGGCGGGATCATCGGCTTGGGCTTCATATTGCTCCCGCAAGCATCCCCTGACTACTCTTTCGCAAGCATCTTCTTGCTCATGGCGTATTTCGCGGTCTTTTTCTTGCTTTATTATGGAAGTGTCCGGCGGGGTTATTACACGATGGATGTAACGCCGGATGAAGAAGAAAAACCATCCATATAATATTCCTTATGATGTATATATAAACCAGGCACGTTCGGCGGGTTCTCGTTCACGAGAAGGAATTAAAAGATTAGGATTAAATTCTAATGGTTGAATTGTTCTTTAATACATCGACAAACGTTTGCATCGTGCACGAAACCATGACTCGCTGTTCGTATTGTGGCCGGGAAAACCTAGCGCAAGCGCGGTTCTGCATCTCTTGTGGCAAGCCCTTGCCCAGGACCGACAAGATCGAGTGTCCCAAGTGCAAACAATTGAATAACAATTACAATGTGTTTTGTATCAGTTGCGGGACCAAGATCGCTCAGCAACCGCAAGAGTGGAAGGAAGAAGACTTGAAAATAGCGCCTCCCGCTGCGACGCCAGCATCCGATGCTCAATGGAAAGACGAGAACGTGGTTTTCTGCCCTAATTGTAATTATGGATGCCAAAAAGAGTGGCCCGTTTGCCCGATGTGCAAGGCCCCGCTTGGTGGTGGCGATGCATCGACCATCCCGCCAGAAGTACCGATGTTCATAACCGATGCAGAAGAAGAACCTGCACCTGCTCCGAAGCCAAATCAGCCAGCCATAAAATCAAAGACGACGCCCGCTATGAAAGATGCGGTGAAGACCGAACTGCAGCCCGTGATCGCGGCCATGGGGGTCATTGCCATGAGCGAGATTGCACGAAAAACGGGCATCGACGAGGACACCGCCCTCGGCATCGTCAAGGACTTGATCGTGACTGACGAGATAGAAGGCCACGTCGACCCGACGACCAACGAGTTCGTGTCAGAAATCGGGGCGGCCCCGCAGCACATGTTTGTTGAAAAGCCGATTCTGAAAGAACCAACACCAGGCCAAATCGAGGTATCTGACCTTGCAGCAGTCATCAAGAAAGAGCGCGGCATGGAGATCGATGAATTCGTGAAAGAGCTCGTTCAATCTCTCGATATCAAGCGGGGGTTTGATTTTGAAGGTGGCCGCGTCCATTTCAAGGTTGTCGCGAAAAATAACTCCAAACTCGTCGTTCACGACGTTAAAGTATACCTGGATGTTCCCGATTTCTTCAAGATTGATGAGGAAGACCAGAGCCAATCCATCACGGCGTTGAATCCTTCCGAATCGCGAGGCCTCGATTTTTACCTTGACCCGAAAAAATGCGGTACCACGGAATTGTCCGCGACGGTCTTGTTCAAGGATATCTACGGTAAACGCCATGCCAAGCTAGTCCCGGCAGTAGAGATTCAAGTGAAATCCCCGATCATCACCCCGTCAAAATCGAGCATCGAATACATCAAGGAACAGACAAGCCGCATGGCAAGCGATATGAAGATGTTTGCCATCAAGGACCTCGATGCCGAATTACTCTACAACGCGGCGTTCAAGGCTATATCCAAGTATGACATGGCGTGCGTGCACGATGAAAAGGGAAGGGAGTCACTCGAAGCATGGTTCTCGGCCGTTTCCAAGACCGACAAGGAACCGATCATTGCCCGCATTGTCATGTCGACGACGTCCGAACGTATCCTGGAAATCCGGGTCTGGTGTAACGATGACAAGCAGCTCACAGGATTTCTCGCGAAAATCATCACGAACTTGCGGGATGAAATCCAGCTCATCCGGGACATCAAGTCTGAAGACAAGAACCAGGCACTCAAGCTCATGGCCCTCGGCAGGAACCTCGAAGTCCTCAAGAATTACGCGGGCTTGAACTGGCAGGTCGGCGATATCTGCAATGTGTTGTCCGATGTGAAATCTATTTTAGAAAAATCGCTCGCGGGCAAGGAAATCCATAGCATCATCGTCGAGATGGACGTTTGGATCAAGCGTTTGGATGACATGAAGCCGGACGAGCACATCAGCGAGGCATTTGGGACAAAGATGTACACGGATGTCGAGCACTGGCAAGACGTCATTAACATGCAGCTCGGCATCGTGCATAAGAAATAAGGTGTAATTGAACGCACAATATCTTCTTTTAATTACATCTCCTTTTTTTATATCCCGTCTTCAAACCAAGATATTATGGTCGCATCAAATTTTTCGTCGACATCCTTGCGTGATATTGCAAAGATCAAGACATTTCAAAGGAAGCGAGAATCTTCGCATGATAGAACAGGCGGAAACATCGATTTTTTCCACATCGCCCCAGGCGAGCGCAAGATAATCTTCGACACGGATGGGCCTGGGTGTATTACGCACATCTGGACGACACAAATGGCGTGGAACGCACCGTCATGGCCACGGCATGTGATCATTAGGATCTGGTGGGATGACGAGGCCGAACCAAGCGTGGAGTGCCCGTTAGGGGACTTCTTCGGCCTCGGGCACGGCAAGCGGATCAACTTCAATGCCGAGCCTGTCCAAATGGCGCCGGATCATGGGAAGGGGTTCAACTGCTGGTGGCCTATGCCTTTCAAGAAACACGCACGCATCGAAATCGAAAACGACAACCCGACTTCGAGAGTCCTAGATCCGGACCACCCCGGGAAGCTCAAGGCAGGCATGATCTTCTATTATTACGTCGATTATGAAAAGTATGACGAATGGCCTGAAGATCCAGATTCCCCACTTGGATATTTCCACGCTCAGTTCAGATGCCGGGATTACAAGGATCAATTGACCGACTTCACTACGGGAAAGAAGATGACGCCGCTTGATTGGCAAGTTCTAAAAGGAAAGAACACCCGCGAGAATGGGGGTTACGACCGAAACCATGTCATCCTCGAAGCGAAAGGAAGAGGTCACTACGTCGGTTGCGTGATTAACATCGATAATCCCCGGCGGTGGTGGATGCCGATATCGAACTGGCCCGGTGAAGGCGACGATATGATCTTCATTGACAATGATATCGGAGGCGAACCCACTCTGTACGGCACGGGCACAGAGGATTATGTCAATACGGCATTTTGTCCGCAAGAGAAATACGATTCCGCCTACTTCGGTGTCATCAAGGGTGGCGGGTGGAACTGGGTAGGAAAGATCACCTATTACAGATATCATATTCAAGATCGAATTCCGTTCCAGCGGGAAATCAAGGTGACCATTGAACACGGGCATAATAACCACCGGGGCGGAAGATGGGAAACCACCGCATACTGGTATCAGTTGGAACCACACGCGAGTTCGTGTTCTCCCCCCTTACCATCGCGGCTAGCACGGATGCCAAGACCTGATCACGAAACTGCTTGGCGTATTGGAAAGAAATTCGCGTTACTTCTTGGAAAGCTTCTCTTATATGGATTACTCGTTTATTTAACCATTATTGTCCTGCAATGGCTTAAGTTGGTATGATTAATGCTTTCTCTCTATTCTTGATGGATAGATTCCCAAAAATATAGTTTTTTTTTTGCTTCAACCGTGTTACCGGGGAATAATATCATGTGAATGAGAAAGATCCATCCTTTTTCTTAGCCAATAAAAAAAAGAAGATTCAAGGAAAAACGGGTTTAGAGGAACATCTCACGTGTCGATTCCGTTTTCCTCGTAGTAGGTCGTTACCCATTCCCTCCCGATGACCGCCAGCTTGATCGGGCCTTGAACGGTTAAATCGCCCTTGAAGAAATACGAGTCCGTGTTCGCGTTTCCGGCCATGATCTGCTTCATTGCTTCGGGAACCATCTCGACAAAGATCGGGTTCTTCCACTTACCCTCTGCCTGGACATCTTTCCAACTGCCCTCGTAGATGCCGAGCATACGATCCTTCTCGTTCTGTATCATCACGACCTTGATGTTCGTGTTGCGAACCTCGAAGAATTGCGCGATCTCGCCGTACTGGAGAATGGCATCGTCGACAGAATCACGGTAGTTCTTGTTAATGAGGCCAAATTCCGCCATCGCCCCGAAAAACAAGAGGACGTCGTCGATATTGTCTCCACTAAAGTTTCCAGCCTTGAATTTCTTGATCCATTTCTCGCTGGAGCCTTTGACGTCTGCTTCGTCCTTGATCCAGCGTGTGACGTGTCCGACACCTGCTTTTGCGGCCGGCTTTGCTGCGGGTTTCTCTGCAAGTTTTGCAGCGGGTTTTGCTGCGGGCTTCGCCGCACCCTTTTCTGGTTTTTTACTCGACATTCATTTTCACCTTTGCGTGTTCATTTGACCATTGAGAAAATGCGCTTGATAGCACTTTCGGCATCCTTCATGATTGTTTCGATGATATCATCGACCTTCTTGATGCCATCCTTGATGACGCCGATGCTTTGACCGAGCAAGACTGCCCCGTTCGCCACGTCGCCGTGATACGTCAGCTCGTAGTGTTTTTCCTCCTCTTCGAGAGCCTTTGGATCCAACTGCTGCTCCTGCGCGATCTTGGATTCTCTATTCTCGACGAGCGGGTGCGCTTTCGCATAATCGTTCTTGTACAGCCGTATCGGCCCGAACATGCCCGTGTAGAGTTCCGTGTCCGTGTCTTGCGCCTTCGGTATGAGGGCCTTGTAATTCTCGTGGAACTCGCTCTCCGTCGACGCGATGAACCGAGAACCCATGGCAATCGCATCGGCACCTAGCGCGAGGGCTGCTGCCAGGGATTCGCCCGTGGCGAAGCCACCACATGCAACCTTCAAAATATCAGGCCATGTCCTCTGTGCTTCTTGAAGCAACACGAGGGTCGAAATCTTCTCGTAGCTCTGGTGGCCACCACCTTCGCCCCCGGTCAACACGAGCCCTTGCACGCCGCGCTTCACACATTTTTCCGCGAGCCATTTGGCTGGTGCCACGTGGAAATGCGTCATGTTCGGGTTCATTTCCTTCAGTTTCTTCCATGGAATGGTCTCAGGTAGCATAGTCGGGCTGCCCGCGCTCGTGAGGGCATAGATGCACTGCTCTCTAACCTTCTGGTTTTCGAGGATGAACCGCGGGATCTTCATGCACATAGCATCGGCATCGGGTTGCATGCGTGCCGTGCGGATGTTGAAGCCGAACGGCTTGTCCGTGTGCTCGACGACCTTCAACATGTTATTTTGCATTTCCTTGATCGGATTCTTTCCCGACAGCCTTGTGTGCGAAAGTACGCCAAGGCCACCTGCTTGGGACACCGCGATCGTTAAGTCTGTGGTATAGAAAGGCCCCATCGGAGCAGATATGATGGGGTACTTCAATCCAAATTTTTCCGTAATCCGTGTTTTAATTGTCGTATTCGATACCCCCAGAAACAATATAGATCAATTTCAATCCCGTTCAATATAAAATTCACGTAGATATCGGGATTTCAAGCACGTTATCGCATCCATATAGGTTCTATCGTGCGACGGTTGATGAACCTTTATGGTAATCGTAGCAAGTTTATTAACATGCGAGACGATGTAGAGGCGATTATTCACGACACTGCCGGGTGGTATTAAATGGACGAGAACACGATCAAGAAATGGACCCGCATCCCGCCGGAAACCGTCATCACCAATACCGCGGCTGGGATGAAAAAGCGAGGTTTCAACGTCATCATCGTGGACACGAAAATACAAGCATTGCAGAAATTGAAAGAATTGCTCATGCCGGGAACAGAAGTAATGACAGGATCTTCCACCTCGTTGTATCAAATCGGTTTCATGGATTACTACTTGTCCGGAAAAACGCCGTGGAAATGTCTTGGTCCCGAAGTGTATAACGAAAAGAATCCAGCACAGCAGCAACTATTGCGGAGAAGATCGGACACGGCCGATTTCTTCGTCGCGAGCGTGAACGCCGTTGCAGAAACCGGCGAGCTTGTTGCATGTGACCGCTCAGGTTCTCGAGTATCTGCATATCCCTTCGCAGCAAAGAATGTCGTGCTGGTCGTGGGCGTGCAAAAGATCGTTAAAACTCTCGAGGATGCTCTTAAACGAGTCCGCGAATATGTCTACTTCCTGGAGGACGAGCGAGCCAAGAAAGCCTATGGTATCAGCAGCGGATTCGGCAAATGGGTCATTATAGAGAACGAGTTTGCTAAGGATCGAATCACGGTCATCTTATGCAAGGAACCTATCGGCTTTTGACCCTAGAATAGAGCGAAATGACGTTTATCAAACGAGATCCTCGAACTTGGAGACTCCATAGTATAGTTTCATGATCTCGAAAACTTTATCCTTCTCGATTTCATCGAGGAACGACGATCGCCTCATTATCACGTTCTTGGTGAAGCTCCACCTGGATTGCGCGTAGGACATGTACAATTCTTTCCGGGCGCGCGTCGACGCCACGTAGAACAAACGCCGCTCCTCCTCTATCTCCTCGGGCTTTTCCATAGATAATGCATGCGGCAGCAAGGTTTCGGCGACGCCCAGCATGTACACGATGTCCCACTCGAGTCCCTTGGCTTGATGGATGGTCGATAACACGAGGGGCTTCTCGTCCTTGTTTTTCCTGTCGCTCTTCCTCGTCTCGCCCACGAACGTCTCGGATATGGCAATCTCCTCGATCAAATTGTCTAGCGATACGTATTTGCTTGATATCGTAATGAATTCCCGTAGCTCGAGGAGCCGGTCGTCTGCGTTGTCGTACTTGTCCTTGAGCAAGGGCTCGTAGATCTTGAGGGCAGCGTCGAAAAAAGTCTCGGGCTTCGGCAATTTTTCAGCAGGAAGTGCCGTGCCAGTCGCCGCGTCGATCACGGTTCCCTTGTAAAATCCCTGGAGCTTGCTCATAGCTTCGAGGGACGATGCCTGGACCCGCCTTCCCTTCAGCTCGACCTTGAGGTTCGCCGATACAAACGTGGCCAACGGGTGCGATGATTGGACGAGCATATCGACCACGCGCTCGACCGATGCAGCGCCCATCCCTGGCAGCAGCCCGAGAATGCGGGACCAGGCAATCTCGTTGCGCGGATTTTGAACGACCATGGCGAAGGAGAGGATGTCCTTCACGTGCGCGGTCTCGTAAAACCGCAGTCCGGCCCGCTTCACGTAGGGGATCTTGTACGTGAGCAATGACTTCTCCAGCATGATGCATTGGTACGATGATCGAAACAAGACCGACTGCTCGTGGAACGGGATGCCCTTCGAATGCGATTCCAATATCTTCTGGCAGATGAAGTTCGCTTCCTCCTCGTCGTCGATGCACTGCACGACTTGAGGAAATAAACCCGGCTTTGCTGTCGATTGCAAGTCCTTCTTGAATTGATTCTTGTTATGCTTGATGCTCGCGTTGGCGAGGTTCAGGATCTGCGGCGTGCTGCGATAATTTGACGTAAGAAAAAATTTCTGCGTACCGGGGAGCAGGTGCTCGAAATCGAGCATGTGCTGGACGCTCGCGCCGCGAAACAAGTAGATGGACTGGGCGTCGTCGCCGACGACCATAATGCTCTCCGCGCGCAGGCCGATCTCGATCACGATATCTGCTTGGAGCTGGTTCACGTCCTGGTACTCATCGACGAGTAAATGCCGCACTTGCTTGAAGACTTGATCGTTCACGCCGTCCGTGCGCAAGAGCCGCAAGAAGTACACGAGCAAATCGTCGAAGTCCATGAAGTTGTTTTTTTTCTTCAAGTCAAAGTAGGTCTTGAGGACGTGCTGGATGTCAGGCTCCAGGTCGAGAAACTGGGAGTACCAGTTCGCGATCACGTCCTTTACCGACATGTGCAGGTTCATCGACCGGGAATACATGTCCACGAGCGTGCCAGGCTTGGGATACCGTTTTCTCTCCTCCGGGTCTTTGCTCTCGATGATCGTGCCGAGGGCTTTTTTCATAAGTTGCTCGGCATCGCTCTCGTCAAGGATGGCAAAGTTTGGCTCGAACCCGAGGATCTTGGCATACCTTCGCAAGAACCGGTTCGCGACAGAGTGGAAGGTACCAGCGACCAGCTTCTCCTTGGAGAAATTGATCAGCTTCTGGACCCGGGTGATCATTTCCTCCGCGGCCTTCTTCGTGAATGTGACGAGCATGATGGCTTGCGGTGGAATGCCGCTCTCGATGAGGCGGGCCACCCGGTACGTGAGCACGCGTGTTTTTCCCGAACCCGCTCCCGCGATCACGAGGGCAGGCCCTTTCTCGTGCATGACTGCCGGGTACTGCTCGTCGTTGAGCAATTCCTTGTACTTGATCTTGTACGAGACGGGGGGCGGCTTCATGATGAAGACGTTATCCGCCGGCGGTTCGTTGTCGCGATCGCTCATTACGTGTTCATCACGCGATGCCTAATTAAGAACTTTCGACGTGGAAAGAATTTCTATACGAATAAATGATCCAAGTGGGTGGATGAACTTATGGAATCCGAATCCGATGTGATAAAGGAGCATGTGCCATTATCGCAGAAATTAGCCTACTCCTTCGCGAGCCTAGGAAGTGGCATCTTGAGCTCCTTGTTCTCGTCGAGCATGGTGTTCTTTTACAACACGAAGCTCTTGCTCGATGAAACGTTGATCGGATATGCATATTTGATCTTTGCGATATGGAACGCGGTCAATGACCCGATATTCGGCTTTCTGAGCGATAAGACCAAGAACAAGAAGCTGGGACGGCGCATACCATACTTGCGCTATGGCGCGCCATTGTACGGCCTTGCGTTCATCTTCATATGGTTCCCGTTCGCCCGCGATCAGCTCGGGCTGTTCGTCAACTTGATCATTAGCCTATTCCTGTTCGATACGCTATTTACGATGATAGGCCTGGTTCTATATGCGTTCCTCCCGGAAATGGCGTTCACCCAAGCCGAGCGTGCCAAAACGAGTATGATGAGCAACGTGATCGGTTTCCTCGGGATCATCATATCGTTTCTCCTGCCATCATTCTTCTTGACTGAATCGACGACCGATATTTGGCCTTTCCAGCTCGCCATGATCATCGTAGCGATAGCGAGCGCCGTGATTATGTACCTGAGTTCGCTCGTCCTTAAGGAAAATCCAAACTTGCCTAAGGAAAATCCGATGGGAATTTTCGCCGGATTGAAATACTGCTTGAAAAATCCTGTCTTCATCAACTTCGAGTTCTTTAATTTCTTGCTTCAGATTGTCTGGGCAATTTTGATCGGCGGAATCTTTTATTACGTGAAATTCGTGCTGTACTTGACTGGCATCGCAGCGTTCGTCCCGATACTGTTCTTGCTACTCGCAGTAGTTGCTGGTATGGCCTTCTTTTCCGCGCGGGTCGACAAGATCGGTGTCAAGAAGGGGAGCATGATATCGTTGGCGACGGTTTCAACCGGGTTTATCGTCCTCTTCGTGATAGGCCGCACCGTTGCCACGGCATTTCCTGTTCTCATCTTTATGGGGTTTGGCTTGAGCGGCGGGTTGCTATATGCGTCAAACATGTATGGTGACATGTGTGATTATGATGAAATCAGAACTGGTCAGCGGCGTGAAGGGACTTATGCTGGCATCAACGCCTTGATCACGAAGCCCGCGATCTCCATCGGCACATGGGTGTTAACTATTGTACTCGACGTTTATGGCTTCGTGAAGGAAGCAAACGTGCAAACACCAATGGCGATAGAAGGTATAATGGTTGCACTCACGGCAATTCCCGCATTTCTTGGGTTCTTGACCGTGCTCGTCATTTCCTTCTATCCCGTCGGAGGGAAGGCCTGGATCCAGGAGAAACAGCAGTTACAAGCGAAGCATGCCGAGCTTGAACGAAAACGAATGCGCGAGCTTGGTAATGCGAAGGAAAAAAGCCTTGATGTGCCAAGCCCGGGCAAGGCTTGATGTGAAATATCTCCCACAAGATAGCACGCAATCGTGATTTTGTAAATGCTCGCCTGGTTCATCACGTTTTGGCGAAGAAAATCCATGGTATTGCTCGAATTTCGTTACTTTTTTCCACGGGATATTTGATTTCCGACATAAAAAAAGGCTCTGCTGTTACTACCGATAAAAAGTGCCCGCTCAGAAGTGGCATTCAATCTCCATCCCCGATCAACAGCGCCTTCTCGTGCGTCGTGCGCATAAAAAAGGCGTATTTTGACCACGCGGCGAGTAAAACCCATAATTTTTATAAAGCCTTGCCATTTGATACATTGTAGTTGAAATACCAGTCGATCGATGTATACGATAAAAAACGGGAATTCAATATCTTGGTGACAAAATGAACGATCAAGAACGGAAAGACGAAGCCAAATTATTGAAAAGGACCGGGAAAAACTACAACGATGATGACCACGGCCGATATACCATGGGTTGGGCGCAACGATACGGCGATCGTTCGAAAAAAGGAAAAACCTTGTATTGAACCCATGAGTTTTTTTGTTTCTTCATTCCAATTCATACTTGCAGCTGTTATTGCTGATTTTCCTGTTGAACGAAGCCTTGATTCATCATGACTTTTGGGATGAGTCTTTCAGCTGCCGTCGGAGCTCCAGGAACTTGTTGAATTCTATAGCAGGATTACCCGCGTACGTCTTCCCGGATTCCAGGATCGCATCCTCCGGCACGCCGGTATGATATCCTAGAACCACGTCATCCCCGATTTTTGCACCGGCTTCAATGATCGAGGATCCAATGATGCAGTTTCGGCCCACGCTCGTCTTTTTCAAGATAAGCCGTGGATGCGCACCGTTCTCAAGCTTATACGCGTAGATGTGGCAGCCGAAGCTCAGGATCGTGTTGTCGCCGATGGTCACGTTATCCGTATCCAGTTTCGAGACGTACAAGACGGTCTTAAATGCCACGTCGTTTTTTCCGATGTGCTGGTAGATGATCATGCTCGTGTCGAGGAATAACGACTGGTTGACCCTGTCGATCGCCCGCCACTTGAGCCACTTGCACTTGCGCCACGATTCGATAAGGGCTGGATCATCGATCACTTCCTGGGACTTCGGATCATCGGCAAGCTTCGGGATGTTTTTCCCGTAATGCTTCACTCCTTTAAAGATGATGATGAGTGGAAAGTACACGTAGAAACCATAGGCAAGAAACAGCAATAACGGCAATAAAACGATGCTTATTAGGTGGCCAAAGACGCCCAGAATGGTTACAAGCCACGGGGTCATAAGCAGTAGAAAAAGGCACACGAGTGCCAAGGCGCAAGTGTAACCAACCACGTTCGCTAGAAAAACGATGAACCTCGGCCACCCGCTCTTGAACGCGGACCAATCCTCAATCATCCGAGACTTCAATTCCCGCTTCTTGCGAACTTCCTTGCGATATGCGTCGAGCTCCGCCTTGGAAAGATCGGAAACGTTTCCCACGCGCTCCAGGAACGTGTCGCCTTTATAAATTCCCCCAGATTTCAAGACCGAATCCTTCGAGACGTATGAACCCGGCTTGATGATAACATCATCCTCGATGGTGACACTGGGCATGATGACAACTCGCTTGGTCTCGTCATCTGCATCGACAATGCAATTTTTGCCTATCTTGGAATGTTTCAAGATCATAACCTTTCCATCGATCACGTGCGATGCAAATACGGTTTGTCTCGCAAACACGGTGTTATCACCGATTTCAGCCCATTCCATGGCAACATACTCGGGCAATTCGACGTGCTTGCCAATTTTTATGAAGCTACCGACGTATTTTCGATATAGCGAATGCGGGACGTGATGCTGAAAGAGCCACATGGAAAACTTTTTCGACACGTGCCTCATAGAAAAATCACGCCATTCGGGGCTTGAATAATCGGTGGCAAACTTTCCTTCCGGGATGGGCTTTCCCTTGCAGACGAGAGCAACGCTGATCTTGGCAATTGTCCACGACGCGAGCACGAGAATGAAGTAACCCGCGACGAGCCCGATAGCGATCAAAACACAAGCTGAAAGAATATCGTGTAACATAAAATCCCAGAACGAGAGGCAGAAGACATAAAAAAATGTCGAGGCTGGCATGATCGATGCCCAGCTCGATGCCAAGAACGAGCCTATAAATTTTCCAAGGGGAAAATCACCAGCCTTGAGCGATGCAGCGGAAGCATCGGATTTCGGCGTGCTCATTACGGTTCACTTGAGATTGTTTCATTACTTTGCCGGCGGTTTCTGCGGCGGCTCGATCACACTGTTGGTTAATTCACGAGCCAAGTTAAAGAAGACGTTCAAGTCCGTGATGAATAACCCCAGGATAGATATGAAATACACGGCACCGGTAGCGGTGATGTCATAGTATAACTTTTGCGGGCCTTGCTTTTTCGCGGCATTTTTGTTGAGGGCGAGCAATTGTTCTTGATTTATTACCTTTTGAATAAAGCCCTTGCTGATCATGTCCTCGATTTTCGGATAAAGCGTTCCTGCTTGAAACTTTAGTGAGCTTTCAGCTTCCGAAATTAAGGCATTGCCGTAACAGGGCCCTGCAAAGAACTTGCCCAAGACGAAAATGTCGATGATGCCTCGATTGATGTTATCTTGCCAGGCTTCAACAAGGACTTTCACATCAGCAAGATTGGAATCTTTCGGTGAAAAGAACGCCTTTAGCGCGTCATTCGATTTCTTGAGAGTGGTAATGTTTTGTAAAACGATGCTTATTTCGATCTGTGGCTGGGTCGATTTTAACACGGTCTCGTTGATCGGTTTCACGCTCGTTAAGTTCTCTTGTCTGATCGAAGCGAATATCCCTGCTTTACCCAATAATTCAAGGCATGCATTGAAGGCATTCAATGCATTGAGGATAAATGCACTTCCGCGATCCGTAACCCTTATCGAAGCGTTGCTTTCCGTTGCGCTCTCTCTTCTCGTGATCAAGCCATCCGATTCGAATGATTCGATAGCCGCATACAATGACCCTTTTTTCACGTAAATGAATTTTCCCGAGATGGAATCGAGCGTTTTCTCGATCATGCCGGCGAACCCTTTTGGAGACAGTGCCTTTCCCCCCTTGGCATGATTGCGGTCGAGCAACAACAAGATCATGAGAATCAAGAGCCGAAAATAGCCGCGGCGGGACCCATCGTGCCAAGATGCAACCTTGTTGGTCTTATGGAAGCCATCCAATGTGGCATTGATGAATTGAGGCCAGATTTCTGCGATCTTTGCCAGAACACCATTAAGCTGGTCATACTCGGAACGAGTTACGGGAATGTCCTTGTCCTTTTGCTGGATGCTTTGCTTGAGCTTGTCGATTAACTGCGGCGCAATCTTGATGGCTTCATCGAGCTTGAGACTGATCGTTTCCCATCGCAAAATTACCGAGGATCGCATATGTGGCTCTTTTTTTCCAAGGCGTCTCGGTATTTGAAATCGTTCGAGAGTACCAAATGGAACGAGCTGCACTTTATCCATATGCCACACGAATAATATTGCTATTATTGAAAAGTGATAAAGAACTTCATTTTCGGATCTGTCCGGAACCCAGGACCACGAACTTCGTTGTCGTGAGCTCTTTCACGCTCATCGGCCCACGTGCGTGTAATTTTTGCGTGGAAATGCCGATTTCTGCACCCATACCGAACTCGGCACCATCCGTGAACCGTGTCGAAGCATTCCACATGACTACTGCGGAATCCACGGCATTGATGAACTTCATCGCGCGGGAATAATCCCTCGTGACGATCGTTTCTGTGTGGTGCGAGCTGTATTTATTCACGTGATCGATAGCCTCGTCGATTCCCTTGACGATGATAAAACCTAGCCGCATGTCGAGGAATTCCTCGTATAACTCGGGCTCGGTCATGACCTTGGCGCCACTAATCAGCGATTTCGCGTTCTCGTGAACGAGAAACTCCACGCCTGCTTCCTTGAGCTTGGGAAGGGTAATGCTCAAAAATTGCTTAGCCACGGCCTCGTGCAAGATCACTTTCTTCGTCGCATTGCATACCGATGGTCGCTGCACCTTCCCGTTGTAGACCAGCGCCGCGGCCATATCCAAGTCCGCGGGCTCGTCGACATACACGTGGCAATTTCCTGCCCCGGTCTCGATGACTGGGACTTGCGCCATGCTGACGACTTTTTCGATGAATTCCGCGCCGCCTCTCGGAATGAGCAGGTCGATATACTTGCGAGCCTTCAACAAAACGTCGACGGCCTCGCGATCCGTCGTGTCGATGAATTGTATCCCGCCCTTTGGAAACCCTTCCTTTTCCGCTGCACTGGAAAGGACCTCGGCAATCTTCTTGCTGGAATTGAATGCCTCGGAACCGCCGCGGAGAATGATGGTGTTTCCCGACTTGATGCAAATCCCTGCCGCGTCGGCCGTGACGTTAGGGCGGGCCTCGTACACGATGCCGATGCATCCCAGCGGGACGACCATCTTTCCCACGAGCAACCCGTTCGGTCGTTTCGACATCTCGACGATATGGCCGAGATAATCCGGCAATTTCGCGACGTCCTTGAGACCGTCGATCATCCCGTTGATGCGGGAATCGTTCAAGACAAGCCGGTCAATGATCGGCGCGGGCAACCCCTTTTCCTTGGCCAACTTCACGTCGATGTCGTTGGCGTCCTTGATATCCTTGCGGGCCTTATCGATGGCCACGGCCATGGCATACAAGACGCGAATCCTCGATTCCTCCGGCAGCAACGCTGCTTTCAACGAAGCTTCTTTCGCCTTGCGGGCTTTCTCGATCACCAGATCTTTCACGGTCGTACTCATAATGCGTCACTATATACGATTATCATTCTTAAAGCGAGCACGGGTATTCGTCGGTGATCTCCACGCTGCTTTCCCGGATCACGACGTTTCGCTCGAATCGCAAAGCACCCACCTTCTCGAAATAGAGCCCGGGCTCCACGGAACAGTAGTTCCCGGCTTGGAACTTGAACTGCTCGTCGATGCTCCCGCTCATCATTGGCGCTTTCTCGTGCAATTTCACGCCGATGCCATGGCCCAAAAACGGCGTGTGATATTTGCCGAAGCCTTTCTCGACGATGAATTGCCGCGAGACGTCGTACGCGTGGCGCCACGAGTTTCCCGGGCGCATTTCGGTCATGGCCACGTCGATCGCACCATTTAAAGCTTCTTCCTGGCTCTCTTGTTCTTGCGTCGGGTGGCGGCCACATACCCAGGTCCGCGTCAAGTCCGACCAGAAGCCGTTCACTTGCGTGTTGAGCTCGAGCATGACGTATTCGCCTTTCTTGCACCTGTATGCCGAGCTGATGTTGTAAGGATAGCTCGCCTTGATGCCGTTTGGTCCCGCCATGACGAAGGCCAGGGCACGGATGTAATCGACCTCCTTGTAATCACGGATGGCGTCCATGATCGCCTTCTCACATTCCGTGGCGATCTGCATCTCGGAAAACCCGTCAGCATGGAGCAGTTCCGCAGCGGCTTCAAGACCATAGTAATTCATGTCGTTGACGAGCTTGAGCTGCTTGATCTCGTTATCGGTCTTGCATTCGCGCATTTCATCGATGGCCGAGGTGGCATCTACGATCGTGCAATTATCCAGCGCGCGCGATATCGCGTCGAATGTCGGCTTGCCAGGAAAGGCAACCTCATAACCGAGGTGGGATGACGCGAGCCCTTCCTTGCTCAATTCAAGTCCAACCTTTTTTCCTTTTATCTTGAGGCCCCGTACCATGCGCTCGATGCTCTGGATACTCGTGTCCTCGTACGGCCGTATGTCGCCTGTCGTGGCGCGCCGGGTAAAGTCCATCTCCGATCCTGGTAAAAATAACACCGGTTCCTTTTCATCCCGGGACGTGATGGAAACCCCCCAGCCCGTGATAGGCCAAACATTCGTAAAATATAGCACGTTCTCCGTGAACCTGGAGATGACAACGTCGATGCCGTGCTTTTCCATGATTTTCTTTATTCTAGCCTTTTTTTGCTCGTCTTTTTCCATAAATCACGATCACGTCTGGGTTGTTTTTGGGACCGGCGAGAGCATCGAAAAAACCACTCGCCATGCCATGAATATAACCGACAATCTTTAAACCTTTATTCAGCAAGAATTTTTGGATACCAAAAAATGTCATGCATGATTAATATGAAAACACGTGGTTTATTCTTGCCGGAACCGCAGAAACTCAAGCTGAAAGAGGTGGACGTGGATTTATTACTTGGCAATCCTCCGCGCAGCGATATGTGCATCGTGAAGATGGCGGCATGCGGCATCTGCGGTTCTGATGTTTCGTATTACAAGGGGCGGAACCCCTGGTCATTGCACACGTTAGGCATCAACATCCCGAGCGATCCGAACATGATCCTTGGCCATGAAATTTCAGGCATCATCGAGGATCCGCACGGCGCGACGCACTTGAAAAAAAAGGGCGACCGCGTGGGCATCATCGCTTACAAGGAATGCGGGGAATGCATCGATTGCGTCGAAGGAAATTACAACTTGTGCTCGCACTGCGATCACATCGGCCACGGGGAAACGCTGCCCGATGGCACGAAGAACTCGTGGTACAATTTCAAGATCGTTCCAGGCGGCTTTGCCGATTACTTCACCTGCTGGCAAGAAAAGCTGATCAAGCTCCCGGACAACGTGGACTTGAAGGAGGCCACGCAGCTCGATGGGCTGGCGGTGTCGGTCCACGGCGCGAACCGTGTCGGGATCAAGAAGGGTGGATCCGTCTTGATCCTCGGGACTGGACCCATCGGGTTCCTGAGCGCACAAGTCGCAGCAGCTTACGGCGCGGCTCACGTGATC
>JAUQYW010000207.1 GCA_030587525.1 Candidatus Sigynarchaeota archaeon
CTATTTAAGTGTTATGGTCATCATTAATCGTGATCAAGCCACGTTCTTGCGTGTTCATTATCAAGATTTCGTGATCCACGACAAATTATTCCAAATAAGATAAAAAATGACAATGGTAAAGAATGGTAATGCTATCTTCTCGTGGTGCGATGTAAAAAGAAACTTGAAAATCATGAATGCTAATTAGAAAAGGAACGAAAGAATTTATCAATCTACGCTTTCATGCGTGAAATCCTTAAAATTTGTCAAAACCTCCTTCTAGGAACCGACGATCGTATCGATCATCGAGATCGAGTGGAATATCTCGCATCGACCTGGAAATATAACGTGGATCGAACAACGACTCCTTACCCACCAGCGAAGCTTTAAAGGTGCATGCTTTCATCGATAGCTCTGATGATCTCCGCGCAATCAGAGGACGATACGCGGTATACAAGTGACTCCATCATCAAGCTGGTGGTAATCGGCGCCGGGGGCACGGGAAAATCGTCTCTCATCCACCGGTTCGTCACGGGCAGCTATGACGACATGATACCGCCAACTATGTTCTCGAATGTAACTTGTATGAAATTCATAATCGATCCTTTCATTCAAGTATTCTCGATTTTCGAGCTGGCTTGCCGAAAGTGTACGCACCCAGACCAAATCGACCGTTATGCCTATGGGGGCGACGCGTATGCGATCGTCGTGTCCCTCGTTGACCAAGAATCTATGAATGATGTGACCCGATTCAACGAGATCGTCAAAAATGCATGCCCGGATACGACGGGTATTCTCATCGGGACCATGTTCGACGCACTGGATCATCCGGAAGCTGCCATCGCCGATATCAAGGTATTGTCGAGCAAGCTCGGCATGCCAGCGATCTTGACCTCGGCAAGGACAAACTTTAACGTCGATATTGCCATGACGACGCTCGCCCTCCTCGCATTCAACAAGGCCGGGATCGAGATCCGGCGATCGACTTGATGGCGCTCGTCGATTTTGCTGCATCGTGCCAGCGAGAAGACCTCCTTTTTTTAGTCGGAGTCAACTAGGATCATGCAAAAATCTGAGAATCCAATAAGAATCGCCAAGGTGCGCATGCACATCATCGTGTCCGGCATCTTGCTCTTCAGCACGGTTGCCATAGGCACGGTCTACCTCTACACCTATTTCTTGCTGATTTCCGCCGGCGTCGCGTGGGAAAGCATCTTCCCGACGTTCGTGTTCATCGCAATGTTCGTGGCGAGCAGCATTCTCGTCGTGTGCACGTGGAAGCGTGAATGGGGCTTTGTCACGTGGGCGGGAAAGCTGGTCGTCTTCGTGTTCGAGCTTATGTTCTGGAATTGGTTCCGCCTGTTCTTGCGGGACGTGAAATTCCCGGGACAAGCCGTGCAAAATTATATCTGGGGCGGTTTCTTGCTCTTGGCGTTTAGTCTCTTGATCGTCGAGCTCGTGCTATCGATACCCGCGCTGGATCGCCGTTGTGGCTCCGGGTTCTCCCTCAAGGTGGTGTTCCCACGCGACCGGCAGGAAAGCCCGGCCAAGACGATCGCGGCCATCGCCATCCCCGCGATCTTGCTCGCGATGGCCTATCCCGCGGCCCAGCTTGCCGCGCAACCCCGGGTAACACGTGAATTCACCACTGTTGATGCAAACGCTAACTGCGAGTTCGCCATCTGGGATTGCCCGCAGTTCACGGCGCAAGTCGGCAACACGACGGACATCAACCTGGGCTCGCTCGCCACGAACCAGACGCGATTGCTCGTGGCCCTCGGCCGGATGAACACGACCTTCTTTGCAACGCTGCAGATGGGCACGGCAACCGGCATCAACTACACGATCGCCTATTTGAAGATGCTGGCTGCATACAACCTCACGTTCTGCTGGAACATCGGGTATTCCTATGGCTTCATCACGCCCGAGCACCCGGAGGAATGGATCGCGAACGCGCGCGGCGTGCTGGAGTTTTGCATCGCGCATGACTTACGCAACGTGGTCGGGATCACGGCGGATGCGGAAGGCTCGTCGAACCTTTCCCCCGCCGAGTACTGGGCCAACATCGCAATGTACGAAGGATTCTTACAAGAAATCAAGGACAATGCAACGCTTGCCCACCCGGATCCCGCACGCGGCACGTTCGATTCTATCCTCACGGTCTTCGAGGCCCAAGCTGATGACCTCGTCGACGGGGACAGCGACAACACCTATCGCGAGGGGTCTCTCGGCATCCCGCCGCTCGGGTGGACGAAGCGCCATTACATGATGTACCGCTGCCTCACGAGCCCAGAGCGTGCGCCGGTCTGGTTGTACAACTACCTCAACATCCTCAAGAACACGCAAGGCACGACCAACATCGCGCCGATCGTCGGCGTAACGGGATGCGACTGGTTCTGCGAGGGATGGCTGTCGGATCCCGACCACGGCAATTGCACGGATTATGGCAGGGGCCACGCTGGGAGCGTTTACGATGGCGTGGATGGCTGGGCGGCCATGAAGAGGGAGATCTTGCTGTGCAAGGCATTCGGTTTTGACCAGGTGTCTGTGTTTCACCTCAACGCTGACATCAATCTAGATCACCCCGTCATCGAGGAGCACGGGCTGCTCGATTACTACGGCATCGACAAGATCGAGGAGTTGGCCGACGAGTGGGTCGCGGGCGGCAGCGTGATCACTATCCCCCTCTCGACGTTCCGTTTCCAGACCAGCTCCGATGACTTTTTTGCGAATCACGGGCTGGTCGTGAACGACGTGTATTATAACGAGGAAACCACGGTTGCCTTGATCGCAATCGCCGTGGCCGTGGTGCTGGTATCCATCTATGTCGCGAAACATCCGCACAAGAATTGATGGTTAGATCTTCATTTTTTTTCTATAACGGGACACGTCACCATGCGCTTCAAGAGCTGCTCGACCATCATATCGACGACCTGGTTCACATTTTCGCCAGTTTTTGCAGACGTGGCAAGATAATCGTCGCAGCTATAATACTGGCACCATTGTTTCGCTGCTGCATCGACTTGCTTGAATTGTTCCTCGTTGAGAAGGTCCTTCTTGGTACCGACGAGGATGATGGGCGCGCCCTTGGGAAGGTGCGATCGGAAGAGCTGGAACCACTCTTCCACCTTTCCTAGCGTGTCGACATCCCACATGTCGAACAGTATGAACGCGCCCGACGCGCCGTTGCAGTATGAGTGGAGCATAAACTTGAACCGCTCTTGGCCGCTCAAGTCCCAAAAAACCAGGCCCACCTTCGAGCCGTCCTCCTTGCAAACCTCACGCGTGTGGAGCTGAACCCCGATCGTCATTTGCATATTGGCGCTGAAGGCATTGTTGATATATCTGTACAAGATCGATGTCTTGCCTACGCCGCCCTCGCCACCAACAAGGACCTTGACGCTTCTTAAGACGATGGGCATGTGATTTCACGACTAATTGAGGATGTACAGCCACGGACGGTATACGGCACATGTACTAGTTAACCTTCACGGTAAAAAAAGCCTCGCTTCGTTAATCGCGGGCGCCAAGGCAAATCGTGTCCATATATCGGCTCTTGGTAATGATTATACATTAAAATTAGGACAAAGAATCACGATCACGGCCCGAATTGACCGCCCGGATGACGCAACGTGCGCGCCGCGACGCGTGTCGCGTGCTCGATGCATTCCTTCCTCGACTTCTTTGCCAGCCAGGCATCCACGAATCCCGCGTCGAACGAATCACCGGCCCCGATGGAATCCACGATCTCTTCAGGCGGGATCTTCTCGGCAGGCTGCTCGATGACCCCGTCCTTGTCCACGAGCACGGATCCTTGCTCGCCAAGCTTCACGACGACCATCTTCGGCCCCATCTTGAGCAATGCCTTTGCCGCGGCCAGATGATCGCCCGTCGCGATCAAGTTGCAAGCCTCGTTCTTGTCGACAAAAAGCACGTCGATGAATGGCAAGAGCGGTTCAATAGCATGTACCCAAGGGGTAGGATAATCCGATAGGGGAAATTGCGGATCGAGACTCGTGCCAACGCCGTTATTTCTCGCGTGCCGGTAGAGTTCCAGCACTGATCCGGCCGACCACGCCGCGGGAAAGTGGAGATACCCGCCATGATGGAACCAATCGGATTTCGCAACTGCATTTAGATGCATCTTCGTGAACTTGAGGGGCCAGAGATCGTGCGTGGGCATCTGGTACGTGAGCGGCCGCTTCTTGGAACCGAACAGCAGCAAATACACCGCGATAGCCGTGTTCTTTCCTTTTTGAATCTCCAAGAACACAAGGTTGCTCTTCATCGTCTTCAACGAATCTTGCACGATGAGCCCGAGCGGGTCATCCCCGATGGTCGTGAACACGGTCACCTGGTGCCCGAGCGCGTGCACGATGCCCGTGAAATAACCAATGGCCCCGGCGGTGAGCACCGATACATTTGACGTGCCGACCCATTCGAGAAGCTTTTCTTTTTCGGCGGGTGCAGCTCCGTGGATGATGAGATCCACGTTCATGGGGCCGAGAATCGTGATCTTTGCCATAATGATCCTGCATTTTTAGTCGAATGGTAATTAAAAGTCATTTCACGTGAAATTGATTGGGTTCTTGCACGTCCAGCACGGTTCCTTCCGCTCCGTGAGTGCCCGGGCGCACCGGGCGCAGTATCGGGTGTCACAAACGGGGCAGATGAACGTCGCGCCCTTCAGCTCGTTGTTGCACACGACGCACGTGGTCTTTTGCTTGAACACATGGACCTCTTTCTCGGTCCGCGCGTCGATTTCCCGGGGAATGACCTCGTCGTGGCCACCGCTGTCCTTGGACTTCGATGCTTTCTTCCCGGCCTCCGCTTTCACGCCTGGAATTTTTGATGCCGTCTCCGGCGCGAGGACGCGGGAGAGCACGGCTCGTTTTTCCTGGATCCGCGCGTCCAGCTCCTTAGCACCTTCCTGGAGCTGTTCGTCGATCGATGATCTTTGACCAGAAACCTGCAAGCCCGATGATGCGGGCTTGTCCTTCTTCTTTTTCACGACAATCGCAGTCACGAGCACCGCCGCGACGATAACGCCCGATATCACGATGATCCAAATGAAATTGTTGTAAGGGGGATGGCTCTCCGCATCGAGGGGATTCGTGCCGAGTTGCACTTCCTCGCCATCGGAAAACCCGTCGTTATCCGTGTCGGCCTTGCGTGGATTCGTTCCGAGAATGCATTCTTCACCGCTCGACAAGCCATCGCCATCCAGATCGGCAGTTGCATTGTCCGCAACCGTCGGGTTCATGCCGAACGTGATTTCCCACCCGTCGAGCAAGGAATCGCCATCGGTATCGTTGCTCGAAGAATTGGTGCCCACTGTTGTCTCCAGCATATGCGACAGGCCATCCACATCGACATCGCTGTACCACGCGCCGCGGCGCGCCGACCCGCCAAAGCAAGGCCACGGCCCTGGCTGCGACCACGCCGGCCCTTTGCCGCCGATGCACCACACATATCCATCGGTCGATCCGACCACGATGTCCAACTTACCATCCCCTTCGGCGTCAGCAATGGCCGGGCTCGCGTATATTGCGTTGTTCGTGGAAAATGACCATTCCAAGCTGCCGGTGCCCGACAAGCAATACGTGTAATTGTCCGCGGAGCACGCGATGATTTCCATCGCCGCATCGCCATCGATGTCTGCGGTCGCCGGCGTGGCAATCACGGCACCCAGCGTCGTATAATTCCACTCAAGGCGCCCTCGTTTACCAGAGATGCAATGCACGTTTCCATCGCCGGATCCAAACACGACCTCGACAAGGCCATCCGCATCGACGTCTGCTATCGAAAAGCTCGAGTCCACGTAATCGCCGGCATCGAATGCCCAAACAATGCTTCCATTTTCCCCGTACAAACAAAACGTGTGATTATTTCTCGCCCCGACGATCACTTCGAGATTCCCATCCTGGTTCACGTCTGCAATGGCGGGACTCGAATATATCGAGGAACTCGCGTTGAAACTCCAGTCCACGTTGCTGGTCATCCCCGAGAAGCATTTCACGTTGCCAAGCATATCAGCGACGATTATTTCTTGTTTTCCATCGTCATCAACATCTCCAACCGCGGGGGTGGCATCGATGCGGCCCGGCATTGCCATGGCCCTCAACTCCGAACCGTTTTTTCCAGAGAGGTAATGCAGCGTGTTGTTGTTTGCTGCGATCATGACCTCCATCGCTCCATCGCCATTCAAGTCAGCGATCGCGGGAGATGACCAGACCGGATGCCCGGAGGTCGAAAAAGTCCAGTTGATGCTGCCGTTCCGTCCGAACAGGCAATACACGTTTCCCGAATTGGAACCGATGACCACCTCCAGGATCGAATCATTGTTCACGTCGGCGATCGCGGGTGAGGATAGTATGGCTCCGCCCGTTGCCACGGACCAGAGCTCAGAGCCGTTGATGCCATTTAGGGCATAAACCTTCCCATCGTATGATCCCACCACGACCTCGTTGACGCCGTTCCCATTCAAATCCGCGACCACGGGACTAGCCCAGATGACGCCAACGGTCATGTGGTACCATGCAGCAGACCCCGTGTTCCCCGGAAATCCAAGCCCCCGCCGAATATTCCCGTGCGCCAATGCGAACGCCGTGAAAATCGTCATAGCTGCAACGAGCAAGCAGAGTCTTGTCTGCCGTCTTTTTCCTTGCATGGTCGTTGACACGCTCATACATTTGAGGAATTTCAAGTGTTTGAAGCTGGAACGAAGGCTCAATGGCTACCTGGCGGAAACACGTGGTTCCATGCCCTCGCGTGCTTCGGCATGTTCGACCGTTGGCAATCCGGGTTTATCGTGCCGTCGGCAACGGCGAAATAATAGGGGATAAGCTGCAGCGCGGGCACGGCGAGCAACCCGAAGATGTGCTCATTGTCAGTGGGGATGCGAATAACGTAATCCACCTGGTCAGCGATCGTGGTTTCATTCTCGTTGACAAGCGCAACCGCCGGTGCCTTGAGGATGGTGGTGACCTCGGCGATTTGCTTGAGCCAAGGGTCATACGGGCTCGGCGGGGCAATGATGAAGGTCACGATCTGCTCGTCGGTCAAGCCAAACACCCCGTGCAAGTGGCGGGTCGGGACCATGGGATGCGCAGGCATGCTGGCCATCTCGTTGAACTTCAAGGCCATCTCCTCCGCGCTGCCGACGTTCGCGCCGCCACCGACGACGATCACGGCGCGCTTCTTGCAGAACCGCTGCCCGATGCTCCGGGCACGCGCGTCCCAAGAAGACCAGCGATCCCGCATCACCCGCGGCACGTTCCGGAGCTCCTTGAGCATCCCGTCGAAGTCGTGCCTCCCGGGATTCGTTTTTTTACCGAGCTTGAACGCGAGAAGCATCCCGGTCGCGAGCCGCGTTGCATAGTGGAACGTGTCTGATCCCCCCGTGTCCATCCCGCCCGCGGCAACGATGGATTGGGTGCATTTTTGCGTGATGGGGCTGCCGGCGATCGACGTGAACGCGACGGAATAGCCGCCCTTCTCTTTCACGATCTTGGCAGCCTCTATGGTGTCGTATGTTGAGCCGGAGCCGGAATAGAAGAAAAACGCCGTGTGCTGGAGGTCGTAAGGCAAGGCGCCCGTGGATTGCATGATGAACTCTGCTGAATCGATGTACCACGATTGGATCCCCGTATATTTTACGAGAGCGCTCGCGAGGTTCATTCCCACGAAAAGCGACGTGGGAAGTCCGACGTTGATGACGAGGTTGATCTTCCTGGCGACTATATCGTCGGCGACCTTCGTCGTGATGTCATCCGTGAGTTCCAGGGTCTTTTCCACGGCGGCTGGCTCCGTGCAGATGTCGTTGTACACGTTGAACGGGTGCTGCGTCTTGGGTTCGGAGTGCAGTGCCTTGTACATAACAGGGGATTCCGAGGTGCCTTCGACCGATTCGCGGTCGCTGTGCAGATCAAACTGCTTGCGCTGCTTCTGGTCGAGCACTTTCTTTCCTTGTTCGTCCTTGGACATTATCGCCACGTCGTAGTCAGTTGGTTGACATCTTTGACGTGAAGTATTATATGCATTTGGACTGGCTTTCCATCTCACGCGGCTTTCATTTCCTTCAAGACGACCTTCCAGCTGTCGGAAAACGGAAAGATGAGGGTGAGCGTATCTCCTGCTATCGTGCAAGAAACATCAAATGTAGCATCCCGCGAGCGTTCATCGGGCTCATCGTCGACCACATAAAAACTGTAGTGCTGTATTTGTATGATATGCAAGAGGATTTCATTGTCACGCGTGTTCCAGCGACCCGTGTAAGAGTTTCGATTTGTTCCGAAGTGCCCGCTCACCCGGTTTGAAAGGAGAAAGCTACCATCGGGTTGCAATGCGAGTTCCACGTGTTGTATTCGGTCCTTGTCACGGGATTCATATTGATACATCCGTTCGGATCCCATGGACCTTGAAGGTGAAAATCGTGATTTAACCTTTTTCATACAGAGAGAAATTATTAAACCAAGTAGAAGCGATCAATAGACCATGGATGACATTCCCGTGGTCGATGGCCACCTTGATACTATCCTGGCCCACCGGGTTCAAGTGCGATCCCTGGCCAAAGAATCCAAAAAAGGACACGTCGACGTGCCCCGAATGAAGCGGGGAAATGTCCAAGCTGCCGTGTTTTCGCTGTGCCCTACGAAGAGCAAGTGGCTTGCTTCGAAGTTTACTCGAGCTTGGTTCCGTGATATAAACGACAAGCAAAACGGGCTCATACAAGTGAAAGCATTCGGCGATTTCGAACGTGCCAGACAGTCCGGCAAGATCGGGGCCATCCTCCATTATGAAGGTGCTGGTTGCGTCGACAAGGAATTCACGTTCCTTGAAACCGCTGCAGGCTTAGGCTTGCGTGCCATATGCATCACCTGGATGGACCAGAACAAGTTCGGTAGCGGCGCGAAGTTCGAAGGAACGCAATGTCCTGATGGTCTCACCGACCTCGGTAAAGAACTCGTCACGCGTGCACAAATAAAAGGCATCACGATCGATGTTTCTCATCTTAACGATCCCGGGTTCTGGGATGTCGTTTCCGTTGCCAAGAAACCGATCATAGCGTCGCATTCTAACTGCAGGGAGCTTTGCAGCCATCCCCGCAACCTCACAGACGACCAAATCAAGGCAATCGGCGAGAAAAAGGGGACGATCGGGATTAACTTCAGCGGAAAGTTTCTCGTCACCAATTGGAAGGATGATGCCACGCCGATAACATTCGGTGTCTTAAAACGGCATATCGACAACATCGCATCCATCGCGGGCATCGCCACGGTCGCCATAGGGTCCGATTTCGATGGCACGAAGATTCCCGATTGCTTGAAGGATTGCACGAAGTTTCCCGATTTGTTTCAATACTTGCTCAACAACGGATATAGTCGCCAAGACGTGAACAAGATCGCCCATGAGAATTTGCTACGTGTGTTCAAGGCAACCTGGACTTGATGGCGGACACGGAAATTGAAGGGGATTCATCCTTCACATGTTTTTATCTCATGCCCGCGTTGGACCCTTGATGAAACCATGAAAGAACGGCAGCTTCAATGTCTTCAGGAATATATGAAAGAAATTAGCACCATCATTGGAATCATTCTCCTTATCGGCTATCCCGTGATGTTCTGGCTTGTTCTTGCCTACACGCCGTCCTCGTTCTCGTTGTACATCTTCCTGCCATGGGGGATATCCTCATTCGCGATCATTGGTTTTCTCTTGATACGCATAAAAATCCCACCAAACAAGATGAATGAAAGCGTCGACCAAAAGTATCCTGACAAAGAAGTTCAAGAAGGAGACGCAGATGAGGAATAACCGTGTTCAAAAAGACCCGGACGTGAGATGCGGGTACGTGCCGAAGCGCAAACGGGCGAGCATGTATGCACGATAATTCTCGTACTTAACGCTAGGCACGACCGAGTGGGAGCTGGAAATCACGAAGCCACCGCCCGGCGCCACGGTCTCCATTAAATCTTTCACGTGGGCTTCCACGGCGCCGGGTGTGCCGTGGGAAAGCAACTCGATGGGAACGTTCCCGATGAGCACGAGCTTTTCACCCCAGCGGTGTTTTCCCTCGAAAATGTCCATACCCGCGGCGCTTTCCCACGGATGCAGGGCATCGATCCCGGCGTCGATGAAATCGGGCACGAGATCCATCACGTTGCCATCCGAGTGCATCATTACTTTCCCGCCGCCTTTATGCACCACCTTGCAAAAACGGGCGATGCCATCCTTGAAAAACGCCCGATACATGCGGGGCGAGATGAGCGATCTTCCTTTCTGGCCGAGATCGTCGGTCATGTAGAAGATCCGGGCACCTTGATCGAGCAGCCGCGATGCGACCGCGGTGGCGTAATCCGACATGTCCTTCACGGCCTTCTTGATGAATCCGGGATCCCGAACAAGCAGCTTGAATAAGGCGTCATAGCCAAACATTTCGCACAAGTTCTCGAAAAAGGCGGACCCAAAGACCGTGAAGCACACGGCAATCTTTCCCCTTGTCGCGTCGAGTAATCGTTTCGTGATGAACGTGTTCACGCGGCTGTCAGGATCGAATGACATATACCGTTCGTAATCCGCGGGGGATCGCAAGAACCCGTTGCGCGAGACCGCACCAGTCCCGCCCGCCGATGCCATTGCAATATCGCCCATTGGGCTGTATACCACGTTATCCCGGACCCGGATCTCGTCGAAGATGCGGGGATTCAGGACCATCGGCAACCCGCCGGCTCCGCCCATCATATCGATCTTGAGTTTCCTGTGCACTGACGAGATCGAATTGAAGATAGGAGCAACGAACGGCTCTAGCAGCGAAATTGCTACCGCCGGATGCGACAATACCTTGGAGAAAATAGATCGAAGGGGCTTTCCCCACGGCGCCGCGAGGTTTTTCACGAGACTCGCGCCGAAAAAGAGTATTCCTGGCTCCAGCCGGGCGGGCTTGGCCACCAATTCGGGAATCTCGATGGTTCCTTCATAGCACGGGACCCGATCAGGCGTTTGACCGTCTCTATGAGAAAAAGCCAGCCAGATCCGCTCGTCCGGTGTACAAACGGTCATCGTAATGACCTGGTAGTAAGTGCACAAAAAACAATCGCGCGAATCTTCATAATTCAAGAGATCAAATTCCACCACATCGTGTTATATCTTTAATTACCGGCGGAACTAAATCAGAGATCGGGTGTTATTGAGGCACCGAGTGATATTCAAACCTTGCCAAATCCATAGAATCTATTCGCGGATCTCTGGAAAACTGGGGATTTATGCAGTTTCAAGAGGGGTAAAAAATGAAAAGGAAAAATATGCTATTCTTGATATTGGTTATTGTTTTTTTCATAATTTCTATGAAAATCGATGTTGGATCGACTAGGAAAGAAATATCGGGGTCTATATCTCAATCAAGCATTAAATTGAGCGATACATCGTATAATGAAACTTTTGATTCCGGATTGACGTATAATTGGAGTGCTTATAACGAGCTTGGATTACGAGACTCAGACTGGCAGATCTCGTGCGGGGGATACACGATCGTACCACCCGTGCAAGGTATGTACAGTTTCAATTTCATCGATTTGTATCTCCCAAATGATACCTATGCCCTTGAGGTTGATTTCAAAAACGTGGTCGATGGGGGTATCTTGTTCGGCGGGCGAGATGCGTCGAATTTTGTCGTCCTGGGCGTCTTGTCGAATGAAATATACATCCAAAACAGGGAGGGTAATGTTTGGACAACCAGATATGCTATTGTACTACTTGACCAGTATGGGCCAACCAATTTTCACCTGAAATTAGTGATAGAAAACCAGAACGCGATCAAGTTCTACCTCAATGGTACCTTGAAACTCGATACGACTTTTGTCCTATTCTCGCCTGTGGGAAGGCAAGTTGGATTATTTATGAATCGTAATTACTCGGGTGAGGCTTTTGACAATTTCACGTATTATGCGTCCCTTCCATCCCAAGATAATTTCCCGATCCCAATCAATCGGACAATCACACTAATAAGTATCAGCGTTATTTCATGTCTCGTCATCCTTTTCACCATTTCTACAAAAATGAAAGAACGATTTTTAAAACAGAAAAAATTGGTTGCGACAAAGGCTTCAGATTCAAATAAAGCCGCATTTTCAAGTCATGCCGTTTCAATAATCGATGAGGATTATTCGTTGAAACACTACCCAGCGTTCTTCTTGAACCAGTATAGTATACCACAAAACAAGCAAAGC
>JAUQYW010000449.1 GCA_030587525.1 Candidatus Sigynarchaeota archaeon
CGTGCCAATTTCGGTATCTTAAGCAAGCAGTAGCCATCTTCCCTTCTATGCTAAATTTAATAAGACCTGGGGCATCGGTGGAACCAATGAATATGGGAACGCCATAGAAATTGATTCCACGAGCATATTCATCGCTGGAAATAATAGCGCATCCGCATTTATAGCAAAATATGATTTGGAAGGTAATCCGCAATGGAATCTTGAGTGGAATCTTGGTTATGCAACTGTTGGAAATGATCTGGGTATCTCGAGTGATGCAATCTACCTCGTGGGTGCAAATGCAAGCAGTGCGTATCTTGTTAAATATACTAAAGGTGGTGTGTATCAATGGAATCGTACATGGATGCAAACATCTTATACAAGAGGGAACGGCGTTGATATAGACAATTTGGGAGACGTGTATGTTGTCGGAACCGACGGCTATTCTGACAGTGCGATCATCGTGAAGTACTTCTCCAACGGGACTAAATCATGGAATAGCACGTGGAGTGGCGCTTCCTATGATAATGGATATGGAATTGTGGTTGATGAGAATGCAAATGTCTACATCACGGGTTGTACCTATAGTTATGGCGTAAACGGGGACATGTTCCTTGCAAAGTATAATTCCACGGGGAGCCAAGTTTGGAACACCACGTGGGGAACAGCTGCGACTGATGAAGGTGCCGCCGTCACGCTCGATACGGCAAAAAATCTGTATGTTGCGGGCAATATTGGTGGTACAAGCATTTTTTTGAACAAATACGATGAAAACGGAACTCAACTCTGGAGCCATCAAACGAGCGGCAAGGTAAGCAATATTGAATTTGATGGGGATGATGCCTTGTTCCTTTGCGCAGAAAAAAACGAGGATATATTCATCATGCAATATGCCAAGAACGGTAGCTGCACCTGGAACGGTACTTATTCATTTGACCTTAATGATTATATCGATTATGAATGTGGCGATGTTGTCATCGAAAATAGCACGTCAATCTTCGTGATTGGAACCAAGTATTATCGATATAGTTCAGATTCCTACGATGTGCTCTTCTTCAATGCGCGGGAAAACCACGCTCCCCAGATCACTACTATCCAGCCAGATCTCTACATGACATATGCGAATCGCAGCGAGACTTTTCAATTCGCTTGGACAATCGCTGATCCGGATACTGGAGCAGCGCATTATTCCATTTCGATAAATAGTAGTCAAGATGGTGCTGGTGCTTGGACATCAAGCTCTCCTGTTACCTGGAATTTCCCGAATGGTTATATCTGTGATTATTATGCCTGTAATCGTAGTTACACCATTGATTTTTCAGCAGATGATGGATACGGGGGTTCCGTGCACGATCAAGTGATCCTTTACATGGACGTGCAATTCCCGATCGGGAGCAATCCATTCGAACTATTCCTGATAATCGGCGTGATAGGAGCTGTTGGTCTTGCCATCATCATCCCCATAGGAGTCCGCGTGCACAAGAGTCGAATTCCATCCCCAACGCCAAAGAAATTGAGAAAAAAGCAAGTCTCGAAAAAGAATGAAGCAACATCGAAAATCAAGGGTATATTGATGGCATATCCCAAAATATCGATGCCTGACATGGCTCAAAAATTGAACATGGCCCCTGATGATGTGGAATCTCTCATATTTGATCTCCTTCAAGAAAAGAAGGTTCAAGGCCATTTCGATCCAGGCACCAAGGAATTCATTTCAGGAATGGTGAAGATCCGGACGGATGTCGTGGGAATAAAGGCAGTCACCTTTGAATGCTCCCGCTGTGGGTCATCATTCTCGTCTCTCCCTGTAAAAGGAACTTCCATCAAATGCCCATCTTGCGGCAATGTCATGGTGATCGAGTAATTTTCCGAATTAGAGGTCTTCAGCGACTTCGCAACTGCTTTTTCTGCTTTTAAATCGCCATCGCGGGAACACGGCATGATCGAAGGTTTGTTCCTGCTGATCCTCGGCTGCATAATCGTATACGAGATTGCCAAGGCGGTCGGTTTCGGCAAGGCGTGCGCGGCGCTCAGCATCGCAGGCATCATGGCGCACGAGCTGGCGCACGCGGTCGGGTGCCTGGTGTTCCGCGTCAAGATCCACCAGATATCTTTTCTGCGAGTTGAATGGGTCGGCGGCAAGTTCGCGCAGCTCAACGGCGACGTGAACTGCGAGGGGCCGAAAAGCGCCTTCGCCGCCATTGCCATTACGTTCGCGCCGCTCGTCGGGGGCTTGCTGTGGCTGCTCGCCATCGCGTGCGGCATGTCGCTCGTGCAAGCATCGGGGGCGGATCCCATGTACACGTTCCTGCTATGGGTGCTGGCTTTCTCGATCGCGTCGACGGCGCGCCCGTCCATCCCCGATTGCAGC
The DNA here is from genome assembly GCA_030587525.1 of Candidatus Sigynarchaeota archaeon. GTDB lineage: Archaea > Asgardarchaeota > Lokiarchaeia > Sigyniarchaeales > Sigyniarchaeaceae > Sigyniarchaeum > Sigyniarchaeum tengchongense. The sequence continues at coordinate 2,351 of JAUQYW010000449.1, forward strand.
AACATGATGGCGACGATTTGGAAGTATCCCGGGCAGTTTCTCGTGGCGCTGCTCGGTATGCTGGCCGGCGGGCTGGCGTGGTGGTACTTTGCGCCAACATTAACGGAAGGTTGGAGTGTCGTGGCAACCGTGGCTGCGGTGCTCGTGCCGGGCTGGGCGCTTTCGAAGGTGTATCAAAAAGGCCGGGGGCAGTGAAGGAACCGCGGTGTTTCTCCTTTTGCTTATTTGTCAATTAATTCCTTTGCTTTGCCATGTTAACTCCACGCGTTATATCAAAGATATTATGCGCAGGATCAAGAGCGTGCATACTAGGAGTATCGACGGTATGTCGATAAGATCCCTCAAGAAAGCCCGTTTCTTGTTCCATTTCCTCGTGACAATTTCTGTTGCCCTCATCTCCCATCCCTTGAACAAGGACAATTGGCCCAGCAAGAAGAAACAGATCGAATAATCGATGTTAAGAAAGAACCAATGCACCGCTGAAAAGCCGAAACACGCGAAGGAAAACCCGATGTACATGTTACCTATCTTTTTCTTGTATTTTTGGTAGCACGCGAGACATCGCTTGAAATACTTGTCATGTTGCTCGCCGGAAATCTCCACACCACAATCTCTGCAAACCGGCAAAATTTTTTCGCCCAGAAACGGGAACACTGATTATTTTTATCGTCACTCACCAAAAGCAAATTTTCATTTTTATATCTTTATCACCAGCAGTGCATTGGCCTTTTTGCTTATAAATATCCCGCGTCCTATTCGGTCACTTCCAATCAAACATGGGAGGTGACCAATCCTGTCAGACATCGAAGATGAAATCGAAAATGATTTACCCAATGTCAAGGGCATGACGCCCAAGACCATGAAACTGCTCGCCGACGAGGGCATCACGTCAGTGCGCCAACTGGCCATAGCCAGCGTCGACGACGTTAGCAAGATACAAGGCATATCGGACAACAAGGCCCGGCAAGTCATCTATGCCGCCCGCGAGCAGCTCGGCATGTGCGAGTTCGTGGCCGTCGACCAGATCCAGGAGAATTACGAGTGGTTCACCACGGGTTCCGAGAACGTGGATGACCTCATGGACGGCGGCATCACGACCGGCCGCATCACCGAGCTGTTCGGCGGCTTCAAGTCGGGCAAGACGAACACGGTGAACACGCTCTGCGTGACCGTCCAGCTCCCGAAAGATGAGGGTGGCTTGGATGGCGACGCGATCTATATCGACACGGAGGGCACGTTCTCCAAGCCCAAGGTCGCCCGCATCGCGCGGCGCTTTGGCCTCGACCCTGGGAAGATACTATCGAGGATACACCTTGCCAAAGTGTATTCTGCCGACCATCAACTCCAGATGATCGAGCAATGCGAGCGCATCGTGTCGAAATATCCCGTGAAGCTCATCATCGTGGATTCGCTCATGGCACTACTCCGCAACGAGTACGTGGGCATCGGGTGCCTCGCCCCGCGGCAAGCCAAGCTCAACAAGATCATCCACCACTTGAGCCGCATCGCCGAGTCCAAGAACATCGCGGTCGTCCTCACGAATCAAGTCGTGACCAAGTTTCTCGGGCAGATCGCCGTGGAGGACGCGGTCGGCGGGAACATCGTCGCCCACGGGTGCCACTTCCGCTATCGGCTCAAGGCGAAGGGCGCGAGCTTCAACGAAACGCTGGAGCGGTCGATCACGGTCGTGGACTCGGTCGACCTCGCGCCCGGCACCACCACGTTCTTCATCACCGAAGCAGGCATCGCCGACGACGAGAAGGTCGCCTACAAGATCAAGGACGTGTCGCCGTACGAGCTCAAGCCCGGGAACGGCAGCACCGGGAATGCAGCACCGGCGACCCCGGCGGCGAGGGGCACGAAGGCCAAGGCTGCAGTACCGGCCAAGAAATCACCGGCGCAGGCGACCCTCGACCTGGACGAGTATTCCGATGCCGACCTCGCGGCTGCCATCTCGGACGCGGGCAACGCATCGCCACGCGCCCCGGCCGACGACGAGATCCCCGACGTGCCGAAGGAGGCGGTCCGCGATTGCGACATGAAAAGCTGAGTGATCGAATGCGGATGCAGGAATGGCTGGGTTGTCAAGTGACTGCTGCACTCCTATTGGAGCAGCGACCAGGCCTACTCCGAAACCGACTCCGAAATGGACGGATGAGGCTACCCGTGGATGCGTGGTTGGCAACGACCAGGTGTCAAGCGTCGGGGACAATGTACTGCAGCCGGGGAACGCACCCCGTCTGCAGGCTAGCCGGGTCTCTCATGG
>JAUQYW010000456.1 GCA_030587525.1 Candidatus Sigynarchaeota archaeon
TGGCGATCATCGCGTGGCTATTCCCGGCGTGGAACCTGGTTATCGTGCTAGTCACGATCCTCGCCGTGATGCTCGTGCTACGGGCGCTCAGCGCGGGCAAGGCGAAGCCATTAGCGAACGGCATCGCCACCTGCAACCTCACGTGTTCGGTCCCGCCGATCGAGGCGAAGCGTGGCACGATCGTCTACATAGCACACCACGACACGAAGAGCCAGGCCCTTGCCGCAATCAAGCGGGTGATTTGCTTCATCGGCTGGGCCGCCACCCTGTTTGCGGGCCTCGGCATCTTCGCGATCATGGGAATCTTGCACCTGTTCATGATCGGCAACGTGATGCCACCATCAAGCCAAGGTGCACTCGACGTGCTGAGTTTTTTCGTTGATGGGGTCGTGATCGCTTTCACGTGCTTCACCATCCCGCTTGTGTTTAATAAAATCGGAAACAATTCGCCCGGGGCGCTGGACAACGCGTCGGGGGTGGCGGCCATCTACGTCCTCGCCAAGCAGCTCAAGGCCCACCCCTTCACCAACATCGAAGCGCGGTTCGTGATCACCGGATCCGAGGAGCTCGGATTGTACGGGGCGAAGGAATACGTGGCAAAGCACGGTGGCGAACTCGACCACGCATCGACGTGGGTGGTCAACTTCGACACGATCTGCTGCAAGGGGGCTGGTATCCAGGTACTGGAAGCAATGGGGTTCCCGATCCCTCGGAAAATAAGCCCCTTCTTGAGCAAGGTCGCCCACGATGCAGCGAGCCGCCTGGGGCACGATCTACGTGGTTTGTACATCCCGATCGGTGCGGGAACTGACCGGATGGTGTTCACCAGCCATGGCTACGATGGCATCGATTTCGGGTGCAGAGCGGCCGCGTCGGTCATCCACACGATGCGCGACGCACCCGACCGGTTCGACCCGGCCATGGCCACGGCCGTGGCCTCGATCGCCCATCTCATGGGAAAGCACCTTGATGGAACGACCCGCGACGCGCAGCGGCAATGATGGGCAAGAGGGGGGATTACACACCCTCCTCACGAGCCCGAAGTTTGAAAAATTAAGAAAAGAAAGCCTCGGCGAACCCTGGTGGAGCTTGCTGCCTCGCAGGCCAGAGCATTAAGCCCTCGATGCCGTATCCTTGCATGACGTGCATGGTCATCGCCAAGTGCGCCGTGTCGTGCAACCATGCAACGCACGTCTCCGTCCTGTTATCTGTTAATGTCATGCTGAATCGAGCATACGTTGCACCGCTGAACGGGTCCCAGCGGAACACCGCACTGTTGTTGATCAGGACGTGTTCTAAAACATCGTATTCCAGGAACGGCCAGCCATCTTGTCCCCCCGGGATGATCTGGGACTCGTTGAGCGGTACCGACACGCCGTCGATCCAGATGTAGTGGTACAAGGGCAGCCCGGGCAGGATTTTTGCCATCATCGACTTGTTGTCAAGCAAAGCGTATATGTCCATGATGCCCGAGATGGATCGCTCGATGATGGTGGTGGACCCTTGGGAACCGCCCCACCAGTGAGATTCGTACATGTTCTCGATGTGAAGGTCAACCGCGTGGAAATACCGGTTCACTTGCGATCGCGAGTATGACGCCCCGATGTTCCAATAATTAGCAAACAAGAAATCGGAACCATTCGCCTTGCACGCACCGTGCACGCGTTCCCAGAGTTGTATCCAGTCTTCATTCTCGGCGGGAGGTGCCCCGCTCGGCGTCTCCATCATCTCGAAATCGACCGCGACACCATCGACGCCCGATTCGACCAGCACGCGATGCAATTCCGTTTCAAACATGTCCTGGGTGCTGTTCACGTTTTTTAAAAAGTAATACAACTCCGTCCCCGACATGCCAATCGTGGGAAATACCTTGATCCCTCTCGAGTGATACGCCGCATAATCGCTTGGGATGATGGTCGACGTCATGTTTCCTGTGGCAGGGTCGATGGAGAAGCTCGCCCACGTCGTGTGCGTGACGTGCGGATCCAACCCGGGATCCCACGAGCTCATATCTCCGCCCCACATGAACAGGATGCTCGGCCTGTCGAATGAAGTATCGTGGTAGCTCGTCGTGGCCAATGCATATATCGAGCCAAACAGCAAAAAAGCGCCGAAGATCACATTTCTCGCACGGCGGCCTCTTGGGCCCGAGATTTGAAATGCATCCACGATGTCCGCAATCACGCGTCTCTTGATCACGATGGTAATGGTCAACACCAGCAAGATGATGACCACGAGCACAACCGTGACCGGTACGATGTACGGGAGATAGTCCATCGAACGGTCGATGACGCCCCGGATATTCAAACCGACGATGGATCCGCACGTGAGCGGGACGACGACAAGCCATGCTCGCGCGACCAATGGAAATGAAACACGTCTCATCAATGGCGAAGCGGCTTCAATAGATGGTGCCCGGAAAAATTGCATCGCGAATAATATTGTCCCGATCAAAAACCCCGTGTAGCAAATAAACCCGGTGAATGCCCAAACTACCATCGGCACCGTGCCTTCCGACCACATGAAGGTCCATGCCACGATCAACCCTACCCCGAGCAACATCGTGATGATGGCAAAATGCTTCGTTTTTTTCGTCATAAACATTAACAAGAGCAATAGAGTGCCAACGGCCAAGGCTGCGACCACGAAGGTGTCCCACGGTGCATAGGCACGGAAAATGATAGAACGTGGTAATCCCGGGGACATCGGATTGGGATCTAGCCACGAAAAGTCGCCCGTGAAACC
>JAUQYW010000458.1 GCA_030587525.1 Candidatus Sigynarchaeota archaeon
CATCACGGGCAAGCCTGCCCCTGACGCCACGCGCAGCGCTTCGAGCAGCTTCGGGTGGGCACGGCAGCGTGTCTCCACGAGCTGCCAGAGCGACTCGGCCCGCATGTGCTCCCGGATGAGCCGCAGCTCCTCCATGGTCACGTGCAGGTTATGCTCCGCGAGCCGGCAATACCGGTCATCCTCGGGCGCAGCGCGGAGCTCGGCGGGGGTGTACCCCGTGCACGCGGGGCACGCGCACGGGAACTCGACGAGCTGGTCGAGGTGCCACGTGCCCGAGGCCGTGATGTAGCGGCCTTCCTTGGCAAAGAGCGAGTAGGCCGCCGAATCGAACAAGTCACAGCCCAATGCCACGAACAAGGAAAACACCATGGGATGACCGGCGCCGAACAGGTGCACGGGCCGGCTGGGGTCCATGTATTGCTTTGCAGCAAGGATGATGCGGGTGACCATGGAAAACTCGTACTGGTTGAGCAGCTTGACCACGCCGCCGAGCGCGTGCACGGCGAAATCGAGGCCGCTGATGGATCGCGCCGACAGCTCCAGCAAGTCGTGGTATCGCGAGCCGTGAACTGGACCGTACCATGCCGTCGCCGGTGACTTTCGCCGCCGCACGTTGTCCGCGGCGCGCTGGATCGTGGTCTTGACCTTGGTCGTGGCCACGTCGCGGGAATCATCGACCTGGACTGGCTGGTCGAGGATCACGCCGAGATCCGAGCCGATGGCTTCCTGGAAGGACTCGATGTCCTCGGCCTTGAGGTCGTCCGTGCCGTACATGTAATGCTGGAAGGCACCCGAGTCGGTCGCGATGATGCCATCGAAGCCCAGGTGCGCGTGCACGCCCTTTTCCAGGACCGCGGGACGCAGCGCGTCGTCGCGGGAGATGATGTACGCGTTCGTGAAGATGGCATCGACGCCGAAGCGGGACCGCAGCTCTGCCGGCGGGATGATCTGCCATTTCGGGTGCACGACCGGCAGGATGTTCGGCGTTTGCATGGCCTTGCCGTTGATCTCGAGCTTGCCGAGCCTGCCCATGCCCTCCTTGGCCGTGATCTCGAACGTTACCATCATCCATGCGACCTCGCTACGTCATCGGGTGCCGGGGCTAATGAATGCAGCGCTGCTTGCCACCGCTTGAACGGCGGGATGGCGCTGTTGAGCCCCGACAGCAGCTTCTTGCCCGCCCCGAAGGTGATGCGGCGGGTTTTATAGCCTGGGAGCGGCACGGTATCGAGGTTTTCCCTGTCCTGGGGAATGATGGCCTTGCGGGCGAAGCAGTCGTGGAAATCGTCGATGCTCGTGCTGTCGCAAGGGATCTCCGTGTAGGTGCACCCGATCTCGAACGCGTTGTGCGCGTCGCTCCCCGCCGTCGCGAGCATGCGGCGTTCCCGGGCCCGTGCCCTCGCCCACGGGTTGCCGCCGGGCGAGTAATTGCGGGCGTTAAAGGTTTCCAGGCCGTCGACCCGCCGCAGCAGCGCGGGGAGCTGGTCGCGGTGCTTGCCCGCGAAGTATGCCATCCAGTTGCCGCGGATGTAATCGAACGGGTGGGCCAGGACCGCGATGCCTCCTTGCGCTTTCACGGCGTCGATCACGTCCTCCCACGGCCCCGGCTTTACGTGCTCCTGGATGAAATAGCACAAGATTTCGCCTTTCCCGGGCGTGCGGACCTCCTCGCCGGGAATGGCTACGAGGCCCTCCGCGGCGAGCAGCCGGCTCAGCCTCGCGACGTTGCCGAAAGCGTCGTGATCCGTGATGGCGATGCCGTCCAGCCCGTGCTTCTTGATGGCCTTGGCCGTCGCGGGATTGACCGGGATCGCGCTGTCCTTGGATAAAACCGTGTGGAAGTGGAGGTCGACTTTCATGGGCACTCTCGCGCGGATCGAGTGCATCGACGCATTTAGTTCTTTGGTTTTCCGGTTCGGAAAACTATCACAAGTAATCCATCCAGTTCACCTTCATTTTCACATCCTTGATATCGAGTGCCGCTTCGGAGTCCAGGACGAGTTTTTCATATTTCCGGTGGATCATCTTGCGATCATATTCCTTGCCTTCCTGGAGCATGGCATCCTGCTCTGCCTTGGAGAAATACTTCATGAAGGGGATGAACGAGTCCTTGTCTTCCTTCTGGATGTGCCGCGGGTAAAAATCCACCAGGAATTCTATCCGGGAAAAGATATCGGCGAGAGCAGCCTTGTCACCGCCAAGATACCGGTCCTTCGCGGCCACGAGCGCTCTGGTCGTTTCCCGGGCTTTCACGTGATCTTGTATCAATTCGTCCATTGACCGGCGATCCTCGGTGGAAAGCTTTTTTTTCTTGAGCTCCCGAAACAATATATCCTCCTATTTCCCGTGATGGGTCTGGTCGGCATATGTCCTGATGAAATCGACGGCACGCTCGATGAAGACGGTATCCGGGATGCTCGATTTTTTCATGCGAGCTAGTTGCACTTTCAAGGCAGCAATCATGCGCTCGATGAGGCGGTGCTCGATCATGAGGGGTGCGATGGGCAGCATGGCAGATCACTTGGGTGTATCGGTCATTGTTTCAAAATTCGAGGTTGCTATTCCTCATTATTATTATGAGATCGTGTAATTTTTCTTCTTTTAAGATAGCCTTAGAAATGCAACTTACAGCGACCTAATGCAACCATGTTAAATTTATAGATAATGCGTTTCGTAGGACCGATAGAGGACTGGTGAAACAGCATGCAAGATCCATTTTATGATGTTCTTGGGGAGATAAAACAAGATGGGGACTCGTTTCAAGTGCGCATCGAGAAGAAAAAGACGCTCGCTTCGTTTTATGGCTATTTGATAGGCCAAAATCTGTTGCTGGGTTCTCTTTTTCTCCTTCTTGGGCCACTGGTCGTTAAAATCATTGGAAGTTTCATCTTGTCCCTTGGGGTAATCATATTGGTTTACTTCGTCGGGAAAAAGTTACATGATGAAACAATATCGATAGATAGAAAATCCAGCTCACTCCTTTTGCATAGGATCAACGCCCGTGGTGAACCAGAAGTGATCGAGCGGCACCCACTCAATGACGTGTTGGACGTGCAAGTGCGGCGCCACCAGTATCGATTGCATGTGTGGTATACCGTGCATGTTATTGTTCGAAATGGCGAGATCAAGTTATTTACTTCACAGGATGAGCCGCCAGCAAATCAGCTCAAGACCGGGTTGGATGCAGCGATCAAGGATGCTCGGCGGGAAGAATCCGGCAATTAACCGCGAAGCGCGGCACGTGTTTTATATTCAATGATGCAACCGTGTAGATGATGCTCATGGACGAACGGAACATCTTGCCCCGGCTTCGATGGATGTCGACGGAAGGGCCTCAAATCGTGCTGCAATCCCACGGCATGCGATCTCCGTGGGCGATAGTGCTCGCCGCGGCGTTCGTCGCAATACTCTATGCCATGGCTTGGGTTGGGTTCGATTTCGTAGCATCGACCGGAGGATTCTTGTTGTCATATAACGATATGGTCTTGCTCCTCGTCATCCTTGGCAGTGCCATGGCCTTGCTCCTGTTCATCATCTTTTATGGCGTCTGGACGGAAAAAAAATGGGTCGTGCTCGACACGGCAGCACGCCGCCTCCACATCAAGCAAGACCGGCTCGGCACGTCGAGCGTCAAGCTCGATACACCCTTCTCGGAAATCGAGGCCTTTCGCGTGATCGGCGGCCGGATAGGGCCCGAGCAGAAGCCAGCAGGATACCTTATCCTCGCGATCGGGTTGCGAACCACGGCGGTCCCGTTTTTCATTATCCGGTGGGATGATTTCTCCTGGACCAGGCATAGTTCCGAGCATGAAGCCGCCCTCGCCGCGCTCGTGCAACAATTGAATGCAATCCTCAACGGGGAATCCTTCTCGCAATCGAGACTTTCGGAATTTTCAGCATTAGAGACGAAACCAGGGGATGCGCTAACAGGTCCAATGGAAAGTGGCGAGTCGCTGGATATCACGGAGGAAAATATTCTAAAATGCATGCCAGACGACAAATGGGTGAAGATTCCATTCCTCCTCAAAGCCTTGAACATCAAGGAAATAGGGGATGCACGTTATCTGGAGATAAAAATGAAAGGTCTCTTAAATCGAGGTAAAATCGAAAGAGAGCTCCAAGATGGGAAGAGTTATTACAAGAAAAAATGAGCATGCAAAAAAAGGTTCATGCAGCGCTTGAATGCTTTCCTCGGCGAGTGATTTCCATACTTTCCAGGTAAAAGCCGGTCATTGAATCCTTGCCTTTTTCGCCCAATCCAACAACCAGAGCGTGGAAAATCCGAACCCGAAGAGCGCCGTGAAGATGAACACGCCGCCCAGGATCGGGATGGCGTGCATGATAGGGGAATCCAGCGTTCCCCCGCCGAGTTGAAAGCCGGCCACCACGGTGATTATGGATTCCCCGCACAACATCATAACTATGAATCCGAAGGAAATGAGCCTGCCATTCCGAAGCTTTGTCGTGATGGCTTGGTCCAGCCGAGACGGGTCGATGTTTTTCCCGATTCTCGTGCATGCATACAAGCTGAACGTAAAACCCGCCCCTGTGACGCCCCAGCTGGTGACCAATGCAGTGACTGTGGAAGCAGATGCCAAGACAACAATCATGACGCCCGTGAGCATACCGAAGAAAATCAAGATGCATCCGATGCCATAGATGCAGTATCCCCCCGAGTCTTCGTAATCGGATAGGTATGATGGTGATAAACGTGGCGTGCCTGGCTCTCCCTTGCCCGCTGGTGTCTCGGGGTGTTCGGTTGGTTCCGTCCTCATCTTGCCTCACGGGTTCCAAGCAACTCCAACCTTAAGTTATTTACTCGGGGGCAAATATTCAATAGGTATAAATCGATGGGTTCTAGGGCCCGGAAGGACATATCATTATAAATAGAATCATTGATAGCCTTGCCAGCGAGATTCCAAAACAGGGGATTTACAAAGAGGTCACGATGCAACTGGTGGAGCGCATCATCAAACATCCCACGCATTTGCTGGCCGTTGCATTCGAGATGTTCCCCGATTCTCCCTATCGAAGAGATCCCACGTATTTCTTACCTGATCAACAAAAATATGGGTTTTCTTTTCTCCAGTTTGAACATCTCTTTTATGGATTTTCAGGAGAGCTTGGTATAACATTCTTTAATGACGATGGTCGTGCATCGTATGTGGGGCTGAAAAGAGGATATCGAGATATACAAGTCCGCGAGACCCAGAATCTATATCTTCTCGAAATGAATGGTCCTCCCCGCATCGATTTCAAGGATCAGCCCCGCGAGGTCGTGGAATTCCTCCGGGGATACGTGCAAAAAGGAAGTTCATAAACCTTTGGCAAAGATCGACCGGATGGACGCCGAATTCAAAAAGTCAAGAATGATAAAGGATGGAGTCGGATCAAGCAATCGAATGGTTGAAGCACGCCGGCAGCCCCGCGATTCGGTGCTGGATCGCGAGGGAACTGCAAGGTGAACGGGACACGAAGACTGTTAAGGAATTATTCGATAGAATGATGCAGTGTGCTTGCGCTCGAAAATGGTTGGATCTCGTGAGCTTGGCTAGCGTGCATGGTAGCAAGCCAGCATGCTTCGAGAACGTGGTGCCGAAGCTCGCGATGCTCGGACTTCGCCCGGAGACCCCGGAGTTTCAAGACCGGTGCGAGTATTGGCTTGGTCGAATCCAAGCTTCGATCTTTGAGGATCAAGCAAAGCGAGGCGAGACCAAGGTGACCACTGAGCCTTGGTCGTTCAAGTATCTCGAACATGCAATCATCGCGGGGATTTTGGCATATGCTGGTTTTGCGAATCATCCCAAGGTGGCAGCAGTCGTGGCAAACCGCCTCGATACCGTGCATTCGGCGATCACGCGTGGCGCGTTCGACCCCGGCACGTTTTACTTGAAACCGGATGCATACGCGCGCCTTCCGCGAAACCGCCAGCACGATGTGATCAACCCGGCCTGTTATCGCGGTGGCAATTTCGTGCTCCCGTGGATTTATGACATCCTTGGGTTCATTGGGCTCCAGGCATCGACGAGCGACCAAGCCGTGCATGCCAAGATCGAGTCCATCGTGGAATTTATCTTGTCACCCGTGTACCAGCAGTTACGAAACGGCTATGGCGTGGTGATGGCTAGGGCAAACCAGGGATACGCGATGGGCTGGAGCGTGCATGTCCCGGGATTTTTCGGGCTTTCAGACGAGACTTTAACGAGGATGGACAAGGCAAAACTGGTGCTCTTGCTCGACGTGCTGGGAAACTTCCGTGCCGGGCGCGCTCATCCGTGGTATCGCGAGGGCATCGCGTTCCTGGAACGATACCGCGCGTCCGGCGCGAGATACATGTTTCCCCGCGAGTATATCGATGAACGACCAGCGGGCTATTGGGTGAACGGGGCCTACATGGGCATGGGGGCGGACCACGCGGATGCAACGTGGCGCGAGAGCTTGTCAACCTTTTGGATGCTGAAAATTAAGGCAAAGAATCGTGGTGCCTGAGCTGACGATGCTCATGCGTCGCCCGGATACCACGGAGGTATGAACTTCGATGAGTTCATATTCTCATCGGAGCAACACGCAACGTGTGAATCAAATGACCACAAGCAACGATCTCGCGTTCCAAGCGATCTGCAAGGAAGCTGAACGCAACCCCTCGATCATCGGTTTATTCCTCGGCGGCTCGCGCGGGAAAGGCATGCCCAAGCCGCATTCTGATTACGACGTGTATATCATCGTGAAAGATGGCATGGCAGCCTCGGTCGAGTCTTCCTTGAAAGGAACTAATGCACCATTCCACGAGTTCTCCAAGGAAAACGACATCATCGTGCTGACCATGGACGGCTTGAAAGCCTACCCGCCTTGGGCTGGTGATGGTTACGAGACCTACGACTTTCTCTACTTAAAGGCGATCGTCGACAAGACGGGAATGGTTCAAGCCATCATCAAGGAAAAATCGATCCGGCACGTCAAGCCGGAAGATATTAACTTGAAGATCGATGCCTACATCAATTTCTTTTACCGGTCATTGAAATGCATCAGGGATGGTTACGATCTCGGGGCGAGGTTGGAAGCAAACACATCGATGGCCATCCTCCTCGACCTGCTATTTGCAATCCACGACAGGCCAACGCCTTACGGCAAATACATGGTATGGGAACTTGACAAGCACCCCCTAGAAAAACTACCGGTCACGAACCAGGTGTTGTTGCACAACGTCAAGCAAGTGTTGGACGATGCAAGTATCGATGCTCAGCGCTTCTTGTTCGGCATCGTGGAGAATATATGCCGCGAGGCGGGCTTCAACGCGCAGATCGACGGGTGGGGCGAGGAGCCGCTGCGCTTCATGCGAGAATTCAAGCCTGGAAAATAATTCATGCCGGTTATTTTGGACAAATCGCTGATTAATGACTGGATTTGGTCAATAATCGAATTGGAATTTGTCAACCGTGATCTTTTGCTTCAAGGTCTCGCCTGGATGCTGCTTGCGGATTTCGACGAGGTTTAACACGTTGTAGCCCAATTTTCGCAAGAACTGGATGATCCGCTCGTTGTTGGGGTGCACCCAGTTGTACACGGTATCGCAGCCGTGTTCCTTTGCTATGCGCTCTACTTCGCGATACAGCCGCGAACCGATCCCAGTTCTCCTGTCCTCCGGCCGGACATACAAGGATTCTGCCCACACGACGTCTCTCACGATCCGGCAAACCAGGTATCCCGCCAGATGACCATCCCCGGCTTCCGCGACGAACACGGGCGATTTTTCGTTCAAGTACTCGTTCAACTCCTCCTCTGCGTTCTGCACGTCACGTGCTTTATTGACGCCCTTCAACGCCGCGAGTTCGATTCGGAAACCGGCCACGAACGGCAAGATTTCTTGCTTGTCCTGGTCGCGATAGTGTCTGACTTTCATTTTTTTCACCGGGCGACTAGACTCTGTTCCAGAGACCGTTAGTAATTGCGCAAGGCAACTTAATATAGCTTTAAATCCCATTAAAAACGATTCGTGCTACGATTAAGGAGTGTAGGTATGACGGACCAAATTGAAAAAATGATGGAAGAACAGCGGAAGGAATTGATCGCCGCTGGTGAAATCGGGCCGGATGAGAAATTGAGCCTTAGAGAGATTTCAAAGCGCTACACGCTATACCAGATCAAGAAGTCGCAAGGGAACTTAAAGCGTCTTGGATTGACAGCATCTAATTCGCCAAGCGAAACACTTGCGGCACAAAAAAAAATAGTACCTCCGAGGAAAAATAATACATCAGAGATCGAGGCAGCTCGCCAAACCTTCCTCGATAATTCCGACGTTGATCCAATTGTTTTTGACCCAAATTGGATCAAGACGTTAGAGAAAATGAAGCAAGATGGAGGCGCGCCCGCTACCCGTGCTGACACGGGTCCGCACAAGGTGGCCAAGCCAGCTGCACGAACGGAAATACCAAACGCCGCGGCGGGCACGTCGAAACCTCTTGAAGGTCTCGTGTACGCCATCGAGCAGCTCGTGGCTCAAGGAAAGGAAGGATACAACGCTTGCTTGCTGGTCGTGGACGGGTGCTGGATAAGCATATCATGCAAGCCAAAGAAGAAACAACTGTACATTCAAGTGGCCGGTGACAAATATATCCCCAAAAAATCAGCCCTCCGGCCGGAACACGTCAAGAAGCTGGAAGGCATGAAGATCACGCGCGAGGAAGGATCCATCGACATATTCTCCATCCATTATGGCACGGACGAGATAGACATCCCGAAAATTGCCCAGGATGTTTTCCTGATCTTCGACGAGGTTCTCCGGGTTTCCAAGGGAGCCGTCGCGTACATGCAGTACAATTTGGTGCCCAAGCCCACGCCGGAGTACGAGGCGGTGCTCGCCGCGCTGGCGCAGTTCATTCCAGACAGGAGGGAAAAGAATAAGTTCTACTGGAAATGGACATGATAACGGACCAAGGAGGCTCGCTATCATTCCCGACACTGATCAAGGCCGCGACGAGGAGCACGACTTCCAGGAGAAAATCCGGGACAGCCCCGCCGATCCAGGGCTCCGCATTAAATATGCTCGGTTCCTCGAATACAAGAAATTGGATAGGGCCGCAGCAAAGCAGCAATATCTCGAAGCCATCAAGCTCGCGCCGGGGAACGCGGCATTCCATTCTGCCTATGCTCTCCATTTGCACTCATACATCCCGCTTCCCGTCGACCAAATTGAATCGCAGTATTCCAGGGCGATCGAGCTCGACCCATCCAATGCTGAATACCATGACCAGCTAGGCTTCTTTCTATCGTTCCTGAAACTACCGCTCGTGAAGGATCCCGCCGCACGGCAATCGATCGTCGACCAAGCGGAGGCGGAATACAAGCGTGCGATCGAGACGAGTCCCGGTGAATCCGGCGTGTATATGGATTACTGCATGTTCCTGAGCGAGGTCAAGGGGGACATCGATGCTGGTGAAGTATACGTGAAAAACCACGTCGAGCTCGGCAAGGATTATGGTGGGACGTACTTGAATTACGCGCTCTCACCGCGTGGCATAACACATGGTACCTCGTCCTTTCTCACGATATCTTTGATTATATGTGCCCGGGCTATATCTTTCCTGTTTATTTCGTGCGCCCGCGATTTCACCTGATTGGAATTATCGTTTAAAAAGAAAAAAAACGGGAATGTTCATTCGATGCCGAACCGCTTCGTCACTTTCACGATGACGAAAATAACAAACGCCACGCAGACGAATGTTATCAATGCAGCCAAAAAATTGCCAATGCCGAAATTCTGCGTGCCTACAGGTACCACGAAACTCGAGAGGTCCGCGAGCCCTGGTATTGCAAGCCCGATGAGCGGCAGGACCAGATCTTTCACGAGTGACTGAACCAGCATACCGAGGTAGATGCCCATGATGAAGGCAACCGCGAGGCCCATGACCTTGTAGTTTTTCAAGAAGAGCTTGAATTCTTCCAACATGTTTTTCGGTTTTGGAGCGGGTGGTGGCGTTTTCGGCTCCAATAACTTCCGTATCTCGCGCAATTCTTCAACGATTTCGTCAGCCATGCATTTCACCTTATATTTTCGTCCGATCAACGCACGTGAGTTAAATCGGGAACCGTTTCCCTCGTAACTTCTCGATTTTAGCCATGCTTCTCTTAAATATTTTATACTTAAGGTTACTGCTTATCACGGATAATATCGCGATTCCTTGTTTATTCCAAGGAAAAGTGAAAAAATGAACGAAACCGATCCCGAACGTAGTATTTTAGTCCGCACGTGGACGGCCGAGATGCGAATTTTTAATACAACGGGAACCTTCACTCACCTATAACGTGGTCATCGTGGTGGCTGGCGCACGAGCACGACCGGCGGCGCAGCTGCCACGGGATTTGCGAGACCACCTTGACATGCAGTGATTCGTGAGATTCATGGGACGTCATATCCTTCAACAGCGCGCTGGCAGGGGCGGTTTCCCGTACCGAGCGCCGACCCACAAGCGGCTGGGCCCCGTGCATTACTTGCCGCTGAGCAATGAGGAAGCGACCAGGGTCGCCGAGATCATTTCGCTCCGCCACGAGCCCGGCGGCCGTGGATGCCCGCTGGCATACATCAAGTGGGAAGACGGCGTGAAGCAACTGTACTTGCCAGCCGAGGGCATGTTCGTCGGCGACAAGGTGCATTTTGGCCCCAAGGCCGACCTGCAGATTGGCAGCATCAAGCCATTGAACGACATTCCCGACGGCACGATCATCTTCAACGTGGAAGGGAAGCCCGGTGACGGTGGAAAATTCGCCCGGGCGTCTGGATTGGCGGCGACGCTGCTGGAACATGCCGATAGGGGTGTCATCGTGCAGCTGCCTTCAGGCAAGAAGCATTTGCTCCACCCAAAATGCCGAGCAACGATTGGCTGCGTTTCCGGTGGCGGGCGTACTGAAAAGCCGTTCGTCAAGGCTGGAAACAAGTATTATCTCGTCCGGGCCAAGGGCCGCAAGTGGCCAAGGAGCAGGGGCATCGTAATGAACTGTAACTCGCACCCTTATGGTGGCGGAGCTCACTGCGGTGCACATATGCCGAAGACGGTCTCCCGGAACGCTCCACCCGGCCAGAAAGTCGGTCTCATCGCTGCCCGTCGCACGGGGCTCCGGAAGAAGTAAGGACTTCACTGGAATTACCAACCAGGCTCTATTTTTTATCCTTTCATTTCCATTCAGTTACAAATAAATAAAAAAAACATTATTCTAAATGAATAATGAAAAATCGATCCGAAAAATCAACTTTTAAGGTATAGAGATGAGCACAGATGACAAAGAAAAGCAAGGATCCACTGGACACGATTATTGATGCCTTCACCGGTAAGCCTAAGCGCAGGAAGAAGACTACTACCCGTAAAAACACCACCACGATCCACACGAAAATTGTGGAGAAGCAAGTGGTCGTGAAGCACTGCGTAAAGTGCGGGCAAACGATTCCAGAGAAAGCCCAGTTTTGTGAGAAATGCGGAGAGAAGCAGTCAACAGCCAAGAAATTTAAGAAATGCGAGAATTGCGATAGGGATATTGCGCAGGGCGCCGTTTATTGTGAATTCTGTGGGGTCAAGCAATCCAGTTAATTCTATTTTTTCTTCAATCAGTTATTGGTGGCGAGGAAACGAAGGTTCAGGAGTAGAATGGATGAGAAGAAATAAGGAAAGGAATGCTAGGTATGGAAGCTGAGCCATTGCGCCTTCAAGTTCCGAGTCAAGTTCAAGTACAAGTCCCCGTATTCAAGCGCGGGCTCTATCTGCGTCCCCTCTGCCCACTCAGACCACGACACGATCGAGATCCAGTCAGCCTGGGCATTCATGGCAGATTCCCACTGCGACTGGTACGTCTGGCCGCCGTTCCGGGGGATCTCGAAGTATGGCGCCATCTTCAGCTGGGTCTTGTTGAATCCAGGAAGGACGCACGCCGAGAATAGCTTCTTGCTCGAATGGGATATCGCTGCCATCGAGCCGAACAAGTTCCCCATGTCGCGACCGATGGAGAGCGCTTGCGTGGTGTCGTACTGGTGCACGCCATCAAACAAGGCGAGATATTCCGCCTGCACGGGCGGGAAGAGATCCGCAACGATGAAGAATTGATGCTCCAAGCCGGCGAAGATCTTCCGCCACTCGGCAGGTTTCAGCCAGTCCGCCCGGTACACGTAGATCACGGGCTTGCCATCGGCCAGGAAAAACCGCGAATCCGTGATGTTGACAAACGTGTCGTAGATGCAGTTGAAATCGCTGGTAACCTTATCCGCTGCATCCTGCGCCCCCACGGCAATCATCGTCTCGTAATCGATGCAAAACCTCAACGAGGAATTGCGTGCCGATGCTTGCTGGAGCTGGGCGCGGAGGTTCGCGTCCCCGGAGTTCCCGGGACCCCACCATGAGCAGATGAACGCGTCGATGCCGGTTTGCTCGGCCCAGACCTGGTGCTGGACCACGATCGCGGTGCTCGAGCTGTTGTAGAGCCCGAGCATTGGCCAATCGCTGCACGTGATGTGCGGGCGCGACGCGTTGGCCGGGTCGGGCGTGTTCACGTCGTGGTTGGCGTCGGTCCAGTGTGACGGGCCATGCGTCGTGTTCGCGAGGCCGAACCACCCGTAATAAAACGCGAGCACGGTGCGCTCCCACGGCGAGTCGTATGTGGGATCCAGGGCATTGTTGGCCGTGGTCGGCGGGATCATGGCGACGAGGGGAAGTACCATGACCACTACGAGGATGGCTTTTTCCCGCCGATCGTCCAGCCGCAACCTCGGTCTGGCGTGGGAGCGGGTCCGGGGCGCAGGCCCGCCGGATGCGATGCCGGGGGAAACCATCCGCTCGTGAACCGGTTCCTCGATTTCGTGTCCTGCATCCTTCACGAAAACCCGCAGCATCACCCAGCACACGATCACGACCGGCGCTACCAGCAAGATCGCAGGAATCTGCACGAAAAAATAATTCACGGCGTAGGAACCGAAGGTGAGGATGGCCGGAATGGCGAGCACAGCTTGGAGCTTGTCCAGCCGCACGCCGGCGCCGGCTTTCAAGAAAGCGAGGATAACGACCGGCTGGACGAGGACCAGCCACCCGAAGCCGATGCCGGATAACCACGCGGTGCCAGGCTGGTTAAGCACGTAACATGCAATGAATGCCAGCGAGCATGCGAACGCCATGAGATGCGCGGCGAGGATCCAGTTCACGTGCGGCCGCGCGGTTTTGCTGCTGCTCGCTGGACGATCCACGGACATCAAGTTGAAAAACTTCGCTTTCCGGGGATAAAGGGCTAGAAGCGTGCAGATTCCAATCAAGATGATGGTGAACTGCAGCACGATGCCGGTCTCCGTGAAGAGCTTCGGGCTTCCGATGCGGTTTCCCTTCGCGACCAGCATGGCGGGGTAGGTGAACACTTCCAGGTTCGTGAAGGCGAGCAAGCCCAATGCCACGATGACCAGGAGGCCGAGCAAGCTCGCGATTCCCTTTTCCTTCCTTGGCGGCGCGACAGGTGCTGGGCTGGTGTTGGCAATTTCCGCGCCTTGAACCTTCCAGGACCGAAACAGATACACGGACGACAGCGCAAAAGCAGCCAAAAACGCCAGCGGGGCGGTGATGTGCACGATCGAGACGCCATACATGGCCAGGAGGAAGCTCGCGATCGTGGCCCATGATTGCCCGAGGGCGATTGATAATGCAACCGCGGGACGCTGCTGCGCCCGGCTCGTTTTCGTGATGATCCCATAAAATCCCCATCCCATGCCCAGGACTAGGCCATCGCACGTGCCGAACGCCACGGGAGAAGTTGTGAATTCCATAACGATGCGGCAAGCCAGCAGTGCGACGGTCATGCCGATCCAGAACCGGGAGGCCAACAGACCGGTCTCGCCTTTCCCGGTGACTTTCTTCGCCACGACGAATACCACGGATCCAACCAGGCCCAGCGCTAGCGGCGTGCAACAAGCCAAGAACAAAGTGAGGATAAGGGCTTGCTGGTTGAATGAGATCAGAGCGACGCCGTTCTGCATAATCCAGCCGGCACTCAAGCTCCAGACGAATAAGGCCATCGATTGCGAGCCGTGCAAGCTAGAACCTGCCGTGTTCTCATTTGGTTTGATGCTGCTGATATCGATGCTCATGCAATTTGAGTCAATCGACGCGGAAAAAAAGCTTCTGCTGGCGCTATTGCGAAAATCCTCACCCAAGCCAGCGTAGTCCGAGGAACACGTATATACCCTGTTCTCACCTTCCGAAGTGAAGTTTCAACCATTTCACCTTATCACACCTAAAGTTTTAATCCTAAATGCTGCATGGATCGAGGTAGAGGATCGATGCAGCAGTGATGACGTGATGGCCGGAGAAGACAAGGATCTCGTGGAAATCATCGAGGAGGAAGCGGATCAACTTGGATTGCCGAAGGAACCTAGCGTGAGCCTGTTCGGGCAGCCTTTAAAATTGCTTCCGGGCAGTCCGGAAGCAGCAGATATCGCGATATTCCTTTTTCTTACCACGATCTACTCGCCGGCTCCAGTTATCGACACGCCGGTGCACATCCGGGGCTTCATGGAAAACGCATTGCACCTCGAGCGGTTCATTCCCGAGATCAGCATCAAGGAACTGCGGAACGGCCCCTACTACGCGCAATTCAGGGAGCCCGCGACGAACCTCACCTACACGTTTTCGCCCGAGCCAAGCTTACTCGTGGTCGTCACCGGCAAGTGTCTTAAGAACACGTTTCTCACGGCAGAGAATTTCGCGTTTGCCCTGGACATCTACATGAACGACGCGAACGTGCCACGTGAAATTGCACTGTACGTGGACTCGCAGTACGAATATGGCGTCGTGGCGCATTCGGATTGGGCCCGGGTTCAGCAGATTTTCAACGTGACCTCGAAGGAATGCATCGAAGCGTGGCGCAAACTCATCGAGGGTTGATGTTCCTCAGGCAAGCAAATCGACCGTCCGTACTGCCGCAATCATGCAACGATTCCTTTTTAAATGGTCAAGCGAATTCGACTGGTGATCTTACAAAGGTGGAACAAGTTGCGCTGCACCCGTACCAAGTCCCGTTTGAGTAATGACTTCGCATCGTTTCTGTACTTCTACATCACGTTTGCCGTGGCTATCGGCATCGCATATTTCGTGGGACAATACCTCCCGGCCATCCCAACGTCGTTCATCATTGCCGAAACCGGGGAGGTCGTCCCGCTCGATTTTGACATCGCGCCGCTGGTCGAAGTGGTCATGCTCGGTCCAATTTTTTGCGTGACATCATGGAAAGCGAACAACATGCTCAAGGCCAACATACCCGTGCCGGATGACGATTACGGTTTGAGAAGGCTCTTGAACAGCTTGAACGCGCTCTACATCGGCTGCATCACGATAGTCATGGCAGGCGGCGCACTGCATGGCATGGCCAACCTGATCCACAACATGCTCAAGGCCGAGGGCTTGACGAGCAACCCCGTGTATTACACGGCGTATTTCTGGGATGAGATCTTGAGCCATTACATGATTCCCGGGGGATATTTCGGCATGCTGTTCATCAACGCCGCGCTCGATAGCCGCGTGGACCACGCGTGCCCGCCGGCAAGCCCGGGAAAGAGCCGAAGCGGCAAGATGGAGCTCGCCCGCGGCGAGGCTATCGTGACAATCATCATGGCAATCGGCCTCGGCTTCGTCTGGACATACGCGCTCCTGGAAGGCCAAGCCGCGTTCGTCTACTGGTTCGTGTTCCTCGGCTGCGCCTGTGTCATTATCAGCTTGAAGATCCGGGCAATCAAAGCTATCAAGAATAAGAAAGCATCCAAGTGGCACTTTTCGATCTGGAAAAATCCCTATGTGTTGCTCGCGCTCGTGTTCTGCATCGTCAATGCCATCCTGGTCATCATCTGGGCTGCAGTGTTTCACTTGAAACCTTTCCCACCGTTTCTCTACCAACCATCGGAGGTCTGCTGAAGGCTCGATCATAACTTTTAATCCTTGAACCAGTATCAAGCATCACGATGGACATACGGGGAGAAAAATACCCGGTCCCGTGCAGCCTCGTCGAGGAATCGGCCGTTCGGGTCGTCATCGAGTTTCGGGCGAAGTTTACGAACCAGCAGCAGGCCCCGGCACCCTTGGCCGCAAGGAGCTGTTCATCGTCGAAAAAACATCCCACGCGGGACATGGGCAGCGCGTGCAAGATGCTCATGGATGCCATAAAAGCGGCGACCAAGCCATCGCCTGCCGATGCCGAGCGGCCGTATCATCCGGCTTAATCTATCATATGCATTACTACGGTTCCGGGCTCGGCGCGACGTCCCAGTTCAAGAGCTTGAGCCTGTCGATCGCCGTGAAATGGTCCGAGTTTCTCGTGACTAGCGATTCCTCGGTCGAGAGCACGATGCTGGCGATGAAGGGATCGATCGTCCCGACGGGATTTCCCTTGCTTTTCAAATCCGCCGTGATTTGCGCATGCACGATCGCAGCCGCCTCCGTGAAATCCAGGATGGTAAGTTGAGCGAGAAAATCCTTGACGTCTCGCGTATTTTTTGCGCTGCGTGACGAGATATAGGCGCCAAAATAAAGCTCGGACACGGTGAAAGCAGTTGTCTTCAGAGCATTGTCCTTCTTCCTCGCGCTTTGCACGAAATTAATCGCACGGGGATTGCCTCGCAAGAATTGGATAATACAATCGGTATCAAGGATGGTCACTTGTATGCACCTCTTGTGCCGGTCAATCGAATCCTGCCGGTCGTTCCAAGGGTTGCAAGCGCCGGCTATAGATTTCCTTTTCGATGGTGTCCCAATCATCATCCTCCTTCCAGATGCCCGCGAACGCGTCGATGTCAGCAGGCGTTTCCGTGCCGACCAGCCGCATGACAAGCTGGGAAAAAGACTCTTTTTTCCGCTTGGCCTTGAGCAGCTTCGCGTAGGCTTCTTCCGAGAGCGAGATCGTTTTTTGCGTCATCATGAAATCAAGATTAAATAGATCTATTTAAACATATACATAGTTAATGAATCTTTCTTTCCATCTGTGGCATGATATATTTCCAAAGCAAAGGATATGCTCATTACCTTAACGGGAAACAATTTTTCTTTTCGATGGGGAGATCACGGATATTTACCATCAAGCGTGAGGCAATTACATTCCATACTATTTCATTTTCCAAAATACTTCCCTCCCGTCCAATGTCGTGGGTCATGGATGAAATAACCGATTTTGGTTGAAATGCCTTCAAGAAAGCTGGAGGCCAACTATAGCATAGGTGTGGTCACCCATGCAGCGCACGAGGAGTAAAACCGAGGCAGCGATCGCCCGGGGGCTGATAATCGCAGCAATTGCCATCGTCGTGGCACTGCAAGTCGGGATGGCTCGATCCAATGCGTTAAGTACCATGGGCCAAGTATTATGGTCATATAGTAATGGGACCGATTCTAGTAATGCTGAAACTACCGTGCCTTCTGTAGGCGACGTGGATGGTGATGGCAACAAGGAAATCATTGTTACTCAATACGGTGGTGTTATGTGTTTTTCCCAAATTGGGACCTTGAAATGGTTTTGTTCTATTACATTTCCGTCATCGCCATTGCTTAGTCAAGCTGATGGCGATAGCGCATTAGAAATTTTTGTTTGTGCTAGGGATTTTTTATGTTGTGTAGACGGTAATAATGGTGCCATAACATGGCAAACTACATTACAAGGGTCTAGACCAAAAACTTGCGCCGTAACCGATGTTGATGGAAATGGATTTGCTGACATCATCGTGACAACGTACACCAATCGCATCCATTGTGTTTCGGGAAATAACGGCTCGACTAGATGGTCTAGCCCAGCATCGATGAGCATGGGAACAGCGTTAATAGGAGATGCGAACGGTGACGGGGTTGCTGAAATTTTTGCTGGTTCTTCGAATGGTACTCTTGAATGTTTGAACGCAAGGAACGGGTCGTTGATCTGGATTTCTCTCTTAGGCAACACGACCATCGAACCACTCGCTGCATGCGATGTCGACAATGATGGCTCATTGGACTTGATCGTGAAAACAAATACGCTGGCTTGCGTGTTCGGTACGAATGGCAGCATGCGATGGCAGGTACAAATACCATCTTTTCAAGATGGATACGTCGTTTCTGGTGATATAAATCATGATAATCAGCTCGAGGTGGTCTTATCACCCGCGAAATCTTCTACAGGCTACATTTATTGCTTTTCTGCAAAAACGGGCATTCAATTATGGAAAACCGGCACAACTTATGGTTATATAGTACCCCAATTGGCGGATATCAACAATGATCATCTCTGGGATATTTGTTTTTCTTTCAGTTATGGTATCAAATGCCTTACGGGAACATCTGGCTGGGAGTTCTGGACTTATGCACCGGCGGGCAACCTGCGCTACTGGCGCGGTATGGTAATCAATGACGTCAATGCTGATGGCACTCTCGAAATGGTCTATGTTTTTTACGAGGATTGGGGTAGAACCAAAAATATTTTTGTCGAATGCGCCCAATTGATCGGGATGTCATGGGCACAACCAGCACCTTGGCCGTGTGTCGCGGGCTCGGTTCTCCGGACGAATGCCTATCTGGATGGTGACCACGATGGCATTCCCACGAGCTTGGAAGAATCGCTGGGGATGAATCCTGCTCTAAATGATACCGATGGAGACGGCTTTGATGATGCAGGCGAGATCGCCAATTTTACAAATCCTGTCGATCCTAATGACCCGAATAATTATAATCGTCCCCGTCTCATAAACGGCACGGTGACGCCCGCAAGTGGTGACCCGTTCATCAACTTCACCTTCAGCGTTGAGTACGTGGACGCCGATGACAATGCGCCCGTGAACGTAGCCGTCCACATCAACACCACGACGTACACGATGTCGAAGCTAAACGCTACTGATATGAATTACACGGATGGCTGTGTTTACGTGTTGAGCACCCGATTACCTGCCGGCTTCTTTTCATATTCCTTCTCGGCCACCGACGGCATCTTTTCAGTGATAACGCAAGTAGTTCAAGGGCTTGCGGTGATAAATTCGCCCCCGTCCTTGACCAGCTGTTCGGTATCGCCGCCGAATGGCACCATTTCAACCACGTTCACATTCCAGGTCACCTACACCGATGTTGACAATAACGCGCCCTCTTATATCAATCTCTATATAGATGGTCTGATCCTCACCATGTCGAGGTTACTCCCGTCCGACACGAATTACTCGGACGGTTGCATATTCACCCGGAACTACCGATTGGATTATTGCATTAGTCCACATTCCTATCAAATCGCAACCAGCGACGGAGCCGTAGAGGTGAGGACACCCACGCAACCAGGACCGGTAATAATCAACACGGCTCCAACCTTGAGCAGCTACTCGGTTTCGCCAATCGAGGGCACTACCCAAACCGTGTTCATTTTCCAGGTCACCTACACCGACGCCGACAGCAACACCCCCACCTACGTTCAACTGTATATCGACGGCATAGCCTTTACCATGGTAAAGCAAACACCGTCCGACACGATTTACGCGGACGGCTGCGTGTACACGTGCAACAGGCAATTGGCCGTTGGCTCGCATTCCTATTATTTCACGGCAAGCGATGGCATCGCGCCAACTACGACATTGGTATTTTCAGGTCCAATGGTGGGCAACATCGCGCCATCCTTGGCTTGTGGCTCTGTCACGCCGGCCAACGGCACCAGTCAAACCACGTTCACCTTCCAGGTCACCTATACCGATGTCGACAACAACACGCCATCATATGTCAATGTCAGCATCGACGGCACCCTTTTTACGATGGGAAAGCAAAACCCGTCCGATACGACGTATATCGATGGCTGCATTTATGCGTGCAGCAAGATACTAGCCGTAGGCTCGCATTCCTATTATTTCACGGCAAGTGACGGCATGGCGTCGACGGCGACATTAGTCTATTCAGGCCCGTCGGTGATAAACACGGCTCCAGGCTTGACCGGCGGCTCGGTCTCGCCGGCCAGCGGCAACAACCATACCACGTTCACCTTCCAGGTTACCTACACCGACGTCGACAACGATGCGCCATCGTATGTCAATGTCAGCATCGACGGCACCATCTTCATGATGGGAAAACAAAACCCGTCCGACACGACGTACACCGATGGCTGTGCATACGCGTACAGCACGCGATTAATAATGGGTTCGCATGCCTATTCTTTCACGGCGAGCGATGGTATGGCGTCGACGACGACACTAGTCTATTCAGGCCCAACGGTGGGCAACACCGCGCCATCCTTGGCTTGTGGCTCTGTCACGCCAGCCAACGGCACCAACCAAACCACGTTCACGTTCCAGGTTACCTACACCGACGCCGACAACGATACGCCCTCCTATGTCAATGTCAGGATCGACGGCACCCTTTTCACGATGGGAAAGCAAAACCCGGCCGACACGACATATACAGATGGTTGCGTGTATGCGTATAGCACACGATTACCCATAGGTTCGCATTCATACTATTTTGCAGCGAGCGATGGTGTCATTTCGACAATAACATCCGCATATCCAGGCCCGATAGTGCCAAACTCGGTTCCACGCTTGACCGGAGGCTCGGTATCCTCGGTAAACGGCACCGTCGAAACTATATTCACGTTCCAG
>JAUQYW010000209.1 GCA_030587525.1 Candidatus Sigynarchaeota archaeon
AAGGCCGTCGCGTCCTTCCACATGCACGACACCTCGATCGTGTCAAATATCACGTCCTTGGGCGTCCACGTCGATGTTTCCTTCACGTCGAACCGAGTTTCGAACCAATGGTGCACGGGATCTTGGCCGCAATCGATGCCACCTTGCTTGGTACTCTCATCCTTGATGGTGGCAAGCTCGAAATCGACGAGCTTGGCTGTTCCCTCGCAGACAAATACGGTCATAAACTTGTCCTTAGCTTTCGGTTCATTGAAAAAATGGCGGGAGGTTTCGATGTCATCGTAGATCCGAACGACCGCGGGATAGACTTGCTGCCGGAGAACGAGCCGCACTGCTTCGAGGGCGCCGTTCCAGTCGCTGAAGGCAAATGCCACGCCGGCTTGCTTTTCAGGCCACGGCCAGAGTTTGAGCGTTGCCAGCGTGACGATCCCGAGGGTTCCTTCCGAGCTCAGGAACAGCCGCTCGATTTGCGGCCCGTCGGACGACCGGGGATAGAGCTTCGTGTCGACGATGCTCCCGTCTGGCAACACGACGCGCATAGAAAGCACGATGTCCTCGATCTTGCCGTACTTGGTCGAGAATTGCCCGGCAGCGCGGTGCGCGATCCAGCCACCCACGCTCGACGTGTGGAATGACTGGGGAACATGGCCTATGAGGTATCCTTTTTCTTGCAATTGCCGTTCCAATGCCTTCCCGTTCATACCCGTTTGGACGGTCACGGTCAAGTCCTTGTCATTTATGTCGATGATCTTGTCAAATCGCTTCATGTCGATCATAATACCGCCATAAACGGGAATGGCAGCTCCCACGACGCCCGAGCCCTCGCCATAGGGGATCACAGGGATCTTCCTCTCGTTGGCGAGCTTGACGATGCTCGACACTTGCGCCTCGTTTTCGGGCCACACGACCACGTGCGGCAAGCCCGGCAATTTACCCTCGATGATCCATCGATTGGTTATGAGCTGGTAATCCTTCGAGTACGCGACGAGATCCGCTTCCTCGGTCGAGACCCAATCATCACTTCCGACGATGGCCTTCAATTCTTTCACGAGGACATCGAGATCTTTGATTTCCACGCGTTTCTTGTACACGATATCGAGTTTCATAATGATATTCCTCAAAGAGACTGATGAATGATATTCCTCAAAGAGACTAAAATAAGTGATCATCTGGGTGCAACGAAGCCTATTCATGCACCTGGAACCAAAGCGGGCTTCTATCATCGATTCTACCGTTGTAATTGACCGTGATTTCCTCTCCCGCCTTGATATTCTTGATAGTAGTGAAAGTAATGGTCAAATCCTTGTAACTTAACGAGTATTCTGCATTTGGCTTGTATGAATGGTTGCAAAATTCACACGGGCTCATTGCGATGGCAGAGGTTTTAGCAGTTCTATCGCCATTGACCATCGTCTCCCAATCGAACAAGTAATCATAGATGATGGTCTTTTCGACGATGTCATATTCTTTTTGGGAAAGCAAGACGCAATGAGCGATGTCGAGAACAGTTCCCTTCTTTATCGCCTTTTTCGCTACGACTCCCCGACCCTTCTTGCCATTTATAAACTTCACTTCAAACATACAATGCTAAATATCTATTGCCCTCTTAATGTGTTGCCATTCCCGTCCAGCCTTCTTTTACCGCGTTCTATTGTTCACGGATGTGAACAATTCTCAAGGAACTGCTTTTCCTTGAGATACGCGATGGATTCCTTGATTTCCTTCTGGGTCATGAACTCCAGCAATACGGGATGCGAAAACGCCATTTTTTGAAGATGTGCAAGGAATCCGGGAATGTCGATGACCCCGGATTCCAAGCCATGGTGGTCATCGTGGATCCGGACCCTATTTGCAAGGAATTTTCGCTGAACGTTGTGCAAATGAATTTCATGGACTCTATCCTTCCACCGGTTCATGAATTCAATCGGGCTCTCCTCGCCTTGCAGGACCATGTGGCCGACGTCAAGGCAGATCGACGCGCCAAGTTCCTCGATGAGGATATCATACATTTTCGTGAACGGGATGCCCTCGTTGTTTTCCACGCAGACCTTTTTTGGATCGATGCCCGTGCGGGCGATGATCTCCTCCAAGGATTCATACCCGTTCTGCATAAAAAAACCCCATGCCAATTCCTTGTAATGCGATTCCACGTTGAATGAATTTATGGAATCCTCCAATTCACTGGCCAAGTGCAAGACATAATTGTTGATGCCACCTATGGCCTCGCATGCCTTGATGGTTTCCACTTGGGTCTCGATGCTGGCTTTTCGGACGTGCGGGTTGAACGAGCAAAGGGCGAGCTGGAAGAACGGCAGGTGCATGGTGTATTCCAGGCCGAGTTCATCCCGCAGCGCTTGCATACCACGGATGTGCTCGGGGCGCGTGACGACGTTCGAGAGGATATAGTTTGCATCGAGGGGCAACTCGATGATCTTGAGGCCATGCTGGTCGTGTGCTTGCTTGATGATAGCAACCGGGTTGATCCGTGAAAGATCGGGTCTACCGCCTTTTTGATCGCCACCACCAAGCGCCATTTCAAGGGCAGCTTGAATGTCAATTATCACGCCGAATTTGAGCCGAGTTTTTTCCACCACGTGTCTTCACGTGCATTTCTCTGGCGTGAAGGATTATATAGCTATCAGCAAATTGCGAGAGCAATTGCACCGAGAGTTGCGGGTTCCGAGATTTGCGTGGGATTTCTTGGTTTAAAATATCTGTTTATATCGTAGGGGATTTTTGATTTCACCATGGATACTGTGACTGCACCAGTAATAAGGAGTAGCGAATCGCCAGCCAATATACGACGGTTCTGGCCCGTTTTTTTCATCGAAGCGTGCATGCGCATCGCCATTGCCGGCTTGATGCTCAACACTGTCGGCCTTTCCAATGTTATATGGCCAGGTGACCCGTTCCATTCGCTTGAATTCGGTTTCATCATCAGCGCCAAGTTAACCATGGTTTCGGTGATGGGCATGGTATTCGGCACGTTAGCAGATCATGTATCTCGAAAAAGATTGATGGTTGTGGCATTGTCGATAATGGCAGCGGGGAAAATTCTCAACGGTTTCGCATCGCAGCCGTGGATGTTCGTGGAGTTTATTATATGCTACACGATTGTTGGCGCAGGAGAAGGCGGTATTGCCCCCATCATCTTCTCGATTGCGAACGATGATTGCCATGCAAGTTACCGTTCCAGGTTTTTCGGCGTGCTCGAGGGAACGCGACAAGTCTCTGTCATCATCGGCATGTTCGTGAGCGCTTTTTTGATCGATGCAGACCTCTGGCACGTGTATTTTTTCGCGATGGGCATGATCTTGATCGCGGCTTGCATCGTGGCCGCCGTGTTCTTGAAGGAGCCCAAGCGAGCGGTCGAAGCGCACGAGTCACTAAAACAGGTTCTGACCAAGACATCTGCAAATTACACATACCATTTGACACCGGAAACGGTCAAGTCGACGATAATGTCCAGGACCAATGTCCTCGCGTTTGTCGAAGGCATCTTCACATGGATCTTGTTCAGCGTCGCCATCTACTTGATTTACCCCTATGTTCAGGACGTGAAGCACGTGTCTGCCGTCTCGACGAGCACGCTCATGTTCGTGTTTGGCTTGCCTGGCGTGTTGATAGGGGCCGTCGGGTTTTCCCGGCTGTCGGATAAATTGGCGAAGAAGAGCATCAAGGCCAGGATCAATATGATCGTGTTCTCCATCCTCACCATCTTCATCGTGGTCATTGGCATGTTTTTAATACCTATGCCCGTGCTGGATCCGGCCCAATCGGGTGATCCTTCGATTTTTTTCCTCTATCCCGTGTTTTTGGTCTTCGGTGCCTTGGTGTTTGGCTTGCGAGCGATGCTCGGCATTTACCACATCAATCAAAATCCCGTGCTGCAAGCCATCAACTTGCCGGAAGCGCAAAGATTCATTTCCAGCGCGAACCAGTTCCTGGAGAATATTGGCTATGGCATCGGGCCATTGCTCGCTGGTATCTTTCTTACGATGAACGGGAACAATTATTTCTTGACCGCGCTCATCTCGCTGCTCATCGGCCTTCCTTCGGTCACCATGTGGCTTTTCGCAAAGCGATGGATCGACGGGGATGTCAGGCGAATCAAGGACATCTTGGAGTATCGCGCCAAGGAAATCGCGGATAAAAGCACCACCACGTGAAGGCGCGGCAAGCTTCGTGAAAGTGAAACTTGAATTGGGGCAATGACCGGCCTTTTATAGCAGAAAATGGAAAGAAATAAGTCCCGTGCCTCTTTTTTACTCTCATTGAACGAAATGATGTCGCACGTGTGATTCCCGTGGTTGATGGCACAGCATCCCAGCCTGGTCGAGAAAAACGGCGGTTCCCCTTGCTTTATCCTCTCTGGGTTGCCGTGTACGTCGACATTTTGGGGTATAGCATTCAAGCGCCTCTTTTTCCCGCGATCGAGACGATTTTTTCGGTGGATGTCTTCTTGGTTTCTACCCTTTTGTCAACAAATGCCGTTTTCGGGTTTATATGCGGCCCACTCTTGAGCGCGAAGAGCGACAAATACGGGCGCAAGCCATTGCTCTTGATTTCTGAGGCTGGCACTATGACAGGTTTCATCATCTTCGCACTCGCGCCGAACTTCTGGGTTTTGTTCTTTTCACGAGCGATCGATGGTATCTTTGGCGGGATTTATCCCATCTCGAGAGCTGTCATTGGCGATATCGTTCCCATCAAGTACAGATCGAAACAAATGGCGAACATGGGCTTGATGCACATCATCGCGTCGCTCATGGGGCCTGCTTTGGGAGGAATCCTTGTCGAGAGAACCGGTTCATTGTTTGCCCCGGGCATACTCGCGGCGCTCCTTGCACTCTCATCGATTATCCTCACCTCGACCATTTTCAAGGAAACACTCCCGTCTAAACAGGTTTCGGCAGCCCCGGTACCTGAACACAGTCAAGGTGACGTGATACAACACGACGGAAATATTAAATTGCAACCCATACACAAGAATAAGGTTGCTCTCTTCGTGCTGGTGCAATATGGCCTCCATAGTTTTTATTTTACCATTCTCATCACTATGACCGGCCTTTTTCTCCAGGAACAACTCGGTCTTGGCCCGGAGCTCATCGGCTATTTCATGATGCTTTCTGGGGGCTTGCGCATCATTCTCAGATTTTTTGCGTTCGAGCCCATCATCAATCGATTTGGCGACAAGAAGACAACCATAATTGGCTTGTCCGTGTTCGTCGTGGCTTTCGTGATCTTGATTTTCGTGAAGGATTGGACGCTGTTCCTAGTCGTTTCGATCTTGACATCCTTCGGGGCATCGTGCGCGAGGGGACCGATGAACAGCTTTATGTCGAGGAGCGTTTCGAAACACCAGCAAGGCCGGATACAAGGACTTGGTAATTCATTGGAGAAGATCACGGAGATCGTAGGTCCGATGGCCGGAGGACTTGTGCTTGATTTGTATCTTGGCCCAGGACTCGCCATCTTGCTGCTCTCGTTCTCCATTGCTCCCTTGTTGATGTCATTCAAGAAAATCACTTTCGTGAACGACCACAATGATGAACCGCATTCAAAGCCTTCTTTTTTGGATGATTAAAAAAAGCGAAAAACCATTCATTTATGCCAGATATCGGGCTCCAGAAGGCTAAATAAAACTTGTTCAGATACATATCTCGTGATATGATCATGACTGAACCAAGAATCAAAGAACCAAAAATGAAAAAGAAATCTAAAGGAGTAAAAGACCAAGCAGACACGATATTCAGCTTGTGTTATGTTCTCCTCGTCATCTTGATTTCCATCCCGACCTGGATAGGTGTGCTCCAGGCACCCGACGCGCGCATTGGCGTCGCATTCCTCAAGTTTACCGCACTCTTCACGATATTGGCACGCCCATTCACGCTGCTGGTATCCCTGGGAAGCGCCACGAATGACCTGGTCAACATCGCCTTTCCCGGCCTCGGCACGCTGCTGCAAGACAGGTACCCGGAGATAACCGATTTCAACGCGTTGTACCAGGGGTATATCGCGGTCCCGGATTTCGTATTCCTGATACCGTTCATCTTCCTTGTCTTCGCTCTCGTCTATCTGGGGTACAAGACGCCTCCGGAGAAGAATGCAATCGTCGAAGGCATCAAATTTGCCTTGGGTCATTATCTCGGCGGCATTGCAGGCTTCGTCGTGTTCTGGGGTATCGGTGGTATGATTGCCGGTTTCTGGGATCTCGGGTTTGTCCTCACGCACTTGTTCGCAACATGGACGACATACTTGCTCGATTTCGTGCTCTGGATAGGCATCTCCATATTCCTCGTGGCCGTTGGCAACTTTGCCGCTGGACGGAAGCCCATGAACGAGAGGGAAGCTGCGCAGTATCTCGTGAGCTCCTTGCAACAACCCACGCCGCGCGCCTTCGCGGTGCAAGAACGCGTGTATGTCAAGGCAACATCAAGCGCCGAGCAGGCCCAACCTGTCGAAACTCCGCCCGCGGTCGTGCCGGTCGTCATCCCGCGGCGTTATTGCGAGTTCTGTGGTTCCAAGATCGATGCTGGAACCCGGTTCTGTATGGGCTGCGGCGTGGTCTTGGAAGCAGTTCCAGCGCCAGTACCTGAAGCACCGGTGAAAGCAGTGCCCGTCGCGGCACCATTAGGTGCAACGCCAGCCATAGCGGTTGAACTGCCGGCTCCCCGGCGACCCGCGGTCGCAGTATCGCAACATCCTGCACAAAAACCAGCAGCAGAAAAACCGAAGCAAAAACCGCTCACCGAGAAACAGATCGAAGAACTCGAACGTTCCCTCCACGAAGTGGACGAGCACACACAAAAAGTTGGCCTGGTGCTCGTATGCATCGGCGTGTTCATTGGCCTGGTCAGCGCTTTGGCTGGCCACCCCCGAGTCCTCGCTTCCATCTTGCTGTCACTGCCAATGGGCATCATAGCATTGATCAAGGACCGGGACGTGTTTTCCAAGTGGATCTTCGAGCGCAATTACTCGTCCCGCGGTGTCGACCTTATCATCTGGGGCGCAATGGGCACCGCTTGCAGTGGCGCTGGCCTGCTAATACTGGTCAAGGGAATCATGATGCTCGTGCTCACGCAGAACTTGCCCAAACAATATCCGACACTGAACAGCCAGCAATGGCGCGCTAGGGTGTTCCAGGCGAGCACGACGCTCGCGGGCACGTGGATGCTCTTGTCCACGATCGCGGGCATGTCACAGTTCTTCGAGTTCAACCCCGTGTCGATCGCGTTCGCAGTCATCGCCACGTTCGTGGGCTTTGCCGTGTATTTCGTCTACACGAGGTTCATCCACCCAGAAATCATCAAGGGCCGCATTAACGATATGGATATGCCCTTGATCGTCGCTGGCATCTGTGGGATGATATTGAATGGAGGCGGGCTCTTGATCTTGATCCAGGGCATCTTGATCGCGGTGCAGAAGGATGAAAAGAAGAAGCCAGATGCACTCGTCAAGATTGAAACCGCGGAACCTGCTGCAGCGGCGCCAGCTGCGACGCAAGAAACCAAGGATGAGAAACCAAGTGCAAGTCCTTGAATGACTTGCGTGTCTGTCGTTACACCTTTTTTTTCCAATATTTTCCTTTTGATCCCGATCCATCGCCGTCTTTTCGCGCGAGCAATGTTTTTACCGACCGTTTCTTGAAGGATATGGAGGAACCACGAATCACGGGAGGTTCACTGGTGTGGTGCTGGAAAAACTGGAACCGAGGATCGTCTGGAGCATCTTCGAGGACATTTTCACGAAGAGCCCCCGTCCATCGAACCGCGAGGAAAAGGTGCGGCAAAAAATCAAGGATTGGGTGCTGGAACACAAGAAACAAGGACTCGAAGTAGTCCAAGACAGCGCGGGCAATTTGCTGGTGCGAAAGCAAGCAACCAAGGGCAAGGGAACGTGGCCAGCATTGCTGTTCCAGGGACACATGGATATGGTCTGCGAAACGAGCAGGCCGGGTGGGTTCGATTTTCAAAATTCAGCCATCCCGGTGCGCATCGATCCCGACGGGGAATGGGTGTCCGCGGACAGCACGACGCTGGGTGCCGACGACGGGATCGGGGTCTCGCTCGCCCTCGCCCTCTTAATCGATGATGACCCGGCATTCGTCCATGGACCGATCGAGGTCTTGATCACCTTCGCGGAAGAGACAGGCCTAGACGGGGCGGAAAACCTGGACCAAGGGATTCTCGGCATCAAGAGCAAGCACATGATCAATGTTGACTCAGAAGAATTTGCCACGGTCACGATAGGATCCGCCGGTGGCGGCGCCATGCACGTGAATACTGCTTTTACTTACGAGCAAGAAAGCCGAAAGTCCGGGCTTTCCTATCACGAGCTTTTCGTTTCCGGATTGCGCGGCGGTCATTCTGGAGTCGATATTCACCTGCCCCGTGCCAATGCCATAAAATTAACAGCACGTGTGCTATCCTCGGTTGTTGAAAAGATCCCGATATTCTTGCACGCGTGGGATGGAGGAACCCGTACGAACGCGATTCCCCGGGATGCAAAGGTTCAATTTGCAGTGAATGCAAAGGATGCACGCATACTAGCGGACGCGGTCCGTATGGAAACGGCGAACCTGGAACAATATTACAAGGGGAGAGCGGCAAGTGGTGAAATTATGGAACCGGAATTGAAAATTACCTTGAATACGGTGGAGTCCGTCGCATGCATGAGCTCCCAAAAGTCCGAGGAGATAGTCCGGCTCGCCACCGCGCTGCCCCATGGCCCGGATAAGTTTTCACCGGTGTTACCCTCGCTCGTCGAGACGTCGAACAACGTCGCCGTCATCAAGACAGATCCAGCCACGAGGAAATTCGATATCCTCTTGTATCCCAGGAGCAATGTGGATGCGGAGCTCGAAGCATTTCGGCGACGCCTCGCCAGCATAGGCCGCCTTGCGGGCTGGACCATCGAGCTTGATGACGCGTATCCCGCGTGGCCTCCGGACCCCAGTTCGAGCTTGTTGAAGTTTGTGAAGCAAAAGTACGAGGCCACCATCAACAAGCCAGTGAACATTATGGCAGTACACGCTGGGCTAGAATGCAGTGTTATAGGCAAAAAGATACCGGCCTTGAGCAAGAACATCGTTTCCCTCGGTCCCTTGGTGGAAAATGCTCATTCTCCAGCGGAGCGCATTCGCATCAAGGACGTGCATATCCTTTACCAGGCCTTGAAATCCATGCTAAGTTCTGCTTCCGAATTGATCTTAAAATAAAAAACGCTGAGCTGCGATTATGCCGAGGAAAAAATTCAACGTGTTTCCCGATGTTGATATCAACCACATGGACTACCATCCGGCCTTGCAAAAATTGAGGGCGCAATATTCCCCCGATCCATCAACAACACAACAAAAAACTGCGTATTTCACGGCCTCGGACGGCAACAGGCTCTTCACGCGGCATTGGTATGTTCCCGGCGTGGTAAAAAAAGGCGCCATCGTTGCGTTTCACGGCATGGGCGGTGATAGCGAATATTTCGTTCTCCTCGCCGACCAGGTCGCGAGCCACGGCTATGACGTGTACATCCACGAGTATCTGGGGCACGGGTTGTCGGATGGAACCCGAGGTGATATAAAGTCCTTCGCTACGTACACGAAACATTCTACCGAGTTCTTGAACCACGTAGCCAAGCAAATAGGTAGCACGCCACTATTCGCGCTGGGCGAGAGCATGGGCGGCACGGTCTTGATCAACACCTTGATCGAAAATGAGAACATCCCGCCACTCGCCGGTATCATGCTCTTCGCGCCAGCCATCAAGATAAAGGCATCTATGGCTTCGTTGAAGGACATCGTGATTGGTCTGGGATGGCTTCTCAGCTACCCCTTCAAGCCCAGCCGATTGACATACAACGTGCGCCCCGTTCGCGAGAAGACCTTGAAAGATGGAAAAGAAACCATAGATCCGATCCATTTCGAGTACGACACGGTCAATCCCTTGCACCTTGACCGGATATCCTCCCGGTACTTGCTACAACTCAACAAGGGATTCGGACGGGCGTTCAAGCAGGGCCCGCAGCACGTGAAAAACCCGCTAATTGTGTTTCTCGGGGGAAATGATCTTGCCATAGATGATAAGGGCGTGAAGTCATTCGTCGACCGGGTACCAATTGCTGACAAGGAATTCATCATCGTTCCCGAGGCTCCGCATGCCATGTTCACATCCGACGCGTTCAAGTCTTTGTGGGACAAAGTGCGGTCATGGTTTGATGACCACGCGGGAAAATAAGAGAAATAAATCAATCAGACATACTCGATCGTCGCCGGAGGCT
>JAUQYW010000210.1 GCA_030587525.1 Candidatus Sigynarchaeota archaeon
CTGTGGGACGCGGCCACGGGGAAGGAGGTGCACGTGCTCGCGGGGCACTCGAAAGCAGTTAATTCAGTCGCGTTCTCGCCGGACGGGAAAACCATCGCCTCGGGGTCGGACGACGAGACCATCCGGCTGTGGGATGCGGCAGCGGGAACGGAATTGCGGGTGCTGGCGGGGCATTTCTATAGGGTGAACTCGGTTGCGTTCTCGCCGCACGGCAAGACCATCGCTTCGGGATCGTTCGACAAAACCGTGCAGCTCTGGGACGCGGCCACGGGGAAGGTGTTGCGGATACTGGAGGGTCACTCTGGCTCGGTGAGCTCGGTCGCCTTTTCACCCGACGGCAACACGCTTGCATCGGGGTCGGAAGACAAGACCGTGCGCCTATGGTCGATTGCCGGCGAGGCCATCTATCCCGAGGACAGCCACACGGTCTAAGTGGTTGGTTGCACACACCATAAAGATACACGCATCAAGAGTGGCTGCAGAAGGAGAGCAAGGATCCAGATCCGTTTACCTATCCATCGTCCAAGCAGGTACACAATCATTGCTTGGAATATTGCTCGTCGAATAACTTGCGATAATACTCGTTTCTCGTGTAGAGCGCATCGTGCGTGCCGGAATCTTGTATCTTGCCATCTTTAAACAATATAAGACGATCCACGGCTTTCAACGTGGCGAAGCGATGCGCAATGATGATGGTCGTGCACTTGTCGAGGATCGTTCGCATGTTTTGCTGGATCAAGGACTCGGTGTATGAATCGATGTTCGACGTCGCTTCGTCCAAGATCGCAATAGCGGGTCTCGCAAGGATCATCCTCGCGTAAGCGACGAGTTGTTTTTGGCCGCCCGACAACCCGACACCCCCCTCGCCAAGTTTCGTCTCGTATCCATCGGGAAGGTGGCTGATGAATTCATGCGCATTAGCCATCTTCGCGGCATTGATGATTTCTTCATCGATCGCATCTGGTTTCCCGAATTTAATGTTGTTCTTGATGGTATCGTAAAAAATAACGACATTCTGCGAGACAACGCTCAAGATGCTGCGGAATTCTTTTTGTGAAATGCTACGGACATCGACGCCATCAACATTAATACTCCCTTCATTGACGTCATAGAGTCGCGTTAAGAGATTGATCAACGTGCTTTTACCGGCCCCCGTTTCCCCGACGATGCCAACCCGCTCCCCGGCATCAATCACGATGTTGAGATTTTTCATGAACGGGATTGATCCATAGCTGAACGCCACGTTCCTGAACTCGATCCTGCCTTTCAAGGGCGACGGGAGAGGCACGGGCGATGAGGTTTCTTGAAGATCTACTGGAAATTGCATGCACTCGGAGATGTGCAGCAGCGCGGCGAATGCTTCTTGGAAGGTCGTGTTGAGCATGACCATGTCTCGTATCGGTTGGATGAAGGAGGTGATGTATTGAAAGAACGCGATAAGCCCGCCGAGCGTGATGGCGTTTTGAATGTACCGCAAGCCACCAACCCCGATCACCAGGGCAATCGCGATATAGTTGTTGATAGAAACGATGGCGAACAACTCCGCGAACGATACCATGGCTTTCATCGTGGTTCGAACGTTCAACTGGCTCAAGTCGCTAAAGTCTCGGTTCTTTTCCGTTTCCACGTTGAGGGACTGAATCACGCGGATGCCAGCAATGTTTTCCTCCACCTTCGCGTTCAGCATAGCCGTCTTCTTGCGCACCTCGACGAACGACTTCCTGATCCGTCGCATCATGATTTGCAAGACGAGAAGCAAGATCGGTATGACGAGAAAGGAGACGAGCGTCAATGGTACGTCGATCAAGAGCATCATGACGAGTATTCCCGCGAGAGAAAAGACGTCGCTAAACAGCGTCACGACCCCGGACGTGAACGCGTTGGATAATGCTTCGATGTCGCTCGTGACGAGCGACAGCAACTCGCCTTTCTTGCGCTCCGAGTGGAAGCGCATCGACATGGACAATATTTTCTTGTACACGTCGCGCCGGACATCCATGACGATTTCCTGGGAGACCCGCGTGGCCGTGTATATCTGGAAATACGAAAAGAGCCAGGAGAGCCCTTGAAGGCCCATCAACACGATTGAAAACAAGAAGATTCCTTGTAGATTCCCTTTCAAAATGCATTCATCGACGAGGATCATGGTTACAACGGGTTGGATTATCTGCATCGAAGAAACCAGCATCATGGTAAAAAATGCAAGGAAAATCCCCTTCTTATGCTTTCTCACGTGGGGCATTATGAATGCGAGGTCTTTTCTCTTGATATCACGAAGCTTGATTTCTTTCCTGTCGGCTTCTGCAAACCGGCGCAATCCTAACCCGCCTCGCATCATTTACTTTCACTGCCTCCTTCCAGGTCCTCATGCAGGAATTGCGATGCGAAGAAATCCTTGTAAAATGCACTGGATTTCAAGAGCTCTTGATGCGTGCCGATCGCTTCGATGCGACCTTCCTTCAACAGCACGATCTTGTCGGCGTTTTTGATCGTCCACAAGCGATGGGCGATCACGAGCGTGGTGCGACCTTTTATGGCATTGTGCACTGCTGTCATGACGCGCTTGTCCGTTACAGCATCGACGTTTGCAGTAGGTTCATCAAGGATCAGGATATTCGGGTTAGTTAAGAGCACCCGTGCAATGGATAATCGCTGTGCTTGCCCCCCGGATAACTTTACACCGCGTTCACCGATGGTCGTGTTGAAACCTTGTGGCAGCGAATCGATGAAATCATCAAGTTGCGCAACACGTGCAGCCGTGGCGATCTGGTCTTGATTCGCCTTGGTGTTTCCAAAAGAAATGTTATCCTTGATGGTGCCGTCGAAAAGGAACGTGTCTTGCATAACGATCCCGATGTTCTTCCGGAGACTGTTAACCGTGACGTCACGTATGTCGACATCATCGATGTATATTGCACCAGACGTGACATCATAAAAACGCGGGAGAAGGTGGAGCATGGTCGTTTTACCGACGCCGGATGGCCCGACAAACGCGATGACTTCACCGGGCTTGATGTCCAGGTTCACGTCCGATATGATCTTGTTCCCGTGCTGGTAGTGAAAACCCACGTCTCGATATTCGATATGACCCACCACATCTGCCAATTGCTTGGCCTTTGGCGAATCTTTGATCACCGGATCGTAATCCAGGAAGTCAAAAACCCGTTCTGATGAGGCCCTCGCGTTGCTGAACATTTCGAGGAACCGCGTAAGCTGTTGAATCGGCCTCGATACCATCGTGACGTACGCGGTTGCAGCCAGGAGCATCCCAACGGTAATGCCGCTTCCGATACCTTGGGCCACGAATAATCCGCCGATCAAGAACAAAAAACTCGAGCTGATCGAGACCACGAATGGAATGTAAGGCATCCACACCGCGCTGCCACTCGTCGCTTCCATCGTTCCCTCGTAATAATGTTTATTCCATTCATCAAACACGGTAAGCATATACTCCTCCCGGCCATACAATTTCACCTCCCGGATGCCGTTCAAGCATTCTTGGATGGATGACGTTAGCGCGCTGTTTGCCTTTCGGGTGAACTTGTTCGCAGGGGTTATCCTTCGAGTAAAGATGTACATCCCCGTCAAGACGAAAGGCATCAAGATCAACAAGATCAAACCTAAATACAAGTTCCAAAAAAGCACGACGATGATGACGCCCACGAGTTGAGTCGAATTCGAGATCATATTCACGAGACCAAAGCTAACGAATCCTCGCAGCTGCCCCGTGTCCGAAATGACCCGCGCGATGATATCGCCGGTGCGTTGCTTGTCGAAGAACGAGAAGGATTGCTTGTTGACGTGGGAATAGAGCTGGACGCGCATATCGTTCACGACTCGCTGGCCGATGTACTCGCCGATATATCGCTGTAAAAAGCCGACGAGGCCTTCGGCAATGCCGAAGATGATGATGCTGATCATCACCACGGCCAAGCCGTCCAAGTCAGCGTTGACGATATACGTGTCTATCGAGATGCGCATCAAGAATGGCGGGATTAATGTGAATATTGATGACATTCCAAGCAATAACAGAAGAAACGTGAATTTCCCAGTGTAAGGCTTGAAATATGAAACAAGATGGCGCAACACGTGCCAAGAAGACCGTTGTATTTGCGTTTCCTGGCTTTGCGCTCCGATGCCGTTGCTCGTCATCAAGTGATTGAACGAACGAGGGAATTTCAATACGATTGACTTGAGCATGGAACTCGGCAAAATAGATTGTCATTCATCCGAGCACGGTTGTTGGGAGAATGTTCGTCCTAATCATCGGTCTATGTCATATTTGGTTCTGCGATGGGGGATTGAGGAATTGATTCTTTGCACTACCCAGAAAAAATCGACGCCTGTCGCAATCACGATATGAGGATTTAAATGCCCGTGGTGCCATGACTTATTACCTCAAGGCGTGAACGGTCGATATAGCAGTATGAAGAGATGGAAGCGCGCACGATCTCCCCCGAGTATGCGGGATTGGGTCGAGAAGGCGTTTAAGACCAACATCCTTAACAACGTGATCAACGTGGTCATTCTCGGGGGCATCTACTACTTGCTATCTGGCAATGGAATGACGCACGACCTGGTTCCGACCAACATCGGTTTCTTGTTCCTTTACATCCCGTATTATGCGCTCTACGTTCCCGCGGACGCGATGAAAAATGCCCGCATTGCCTTCATCAAGAAGAAGTTGATCGTGAAAGAAGGGGAAACAAGCAGCGAGCACGTGCCACTCAAGAGTATCTGGCGGCAAATCACCCCGGAATCGATAACGCTTGGCACGGCGGCAGCGGCCATCGGGATGCTCGTGTGCTTGGTGATCGGGAATTCCCCTTATCTGATTTACATTGCCATCGCATATGCGTCCACCATTACCTGCGTGTTGACCCATCTCCTGCTAAAGCGCCACCTTGCCCGGGATCTCACTGCATTCATAGCCGAATATGCGCACGTGGACCGGGGAACCAAGAGCACCGAGCCTTTTTGGAAGCATTTCACGATACATTATGCAATCCCCTGGTCCATCATCATCGTTTATATGAACGCCTTTTTTGGGTTTAAAGGCAACATTGAAGTGGCCATGTTGGTGGAAAACATGGGGCAAGTCCCGGCCTCGAACCTCGTGCTTGGCGTGCTCATCTGGACATTCGCGGCAATCGGCTGGCTAGGTCTCGTCGCTATGAGCCAAGTCGTGCCCGATTTTCACCTTGGCCGCATCCTCCAAGAACGCCGGGCTCTCCCCCGATCGAGCCAAAAGCGTGCCGTGCTCGTGGTCCTGCTGCTCTTGTTTGCCATTCCCCTTGCCGCCGCCGGCATCACCCACGTGATCGTGACGGCGTCGGGCATCACGTACATTGTCGTGCCGGCGTATGTCGCGATCAGCCTCGTCTTCTTCGAGGCATCGGCGATCCCGGGGCTGTACTTAGGGGCGATCTTCGGCGTGGCATTGGAAATGTTATCGTTCCACGATACTGTAAAGAAAAGTTGATGAAAAACGGAACTATACAGGCCAACGAAAAAGGACCTTCCCGCGCTCATCGAGACGAGCGTGAACGCATTCGTCGATTACCCCCTCCACGTTTGGACAATCCCCGATGGCGAGGAACGGCGAAAAAAGCTCCACACCCATTTTTCAATGGTGCTTCGTTACGGGCTCAAGTTCGCGGACATGTACGCCTCGTCCGAGAGCATCGAGGGTTTTGTCATCTACATGCACCCCGAATCAGGGCCGGTAACAACATGGCGATTAGTGCAGTGTGGCGGTTTTGGCTTCTTGCGCGTGTATGGTTCAACCGCTATAAAGCGATACAACCAAGCCATCGCGCCCATCGAGACGCTCCGCGGAAAAAACGCCCCGTCTCCCCATGTGTACGTGCTGCTTCTCGCCGTTGATCCCCGGGCACAAGGGAAGGGCTGGGCACGCAAGTTGATAACGCCAATGCTGGATCGACTCGATAAAAACGCGATTGCCTGCTATCTGGAGACCTACAAGGCAAAAAATGAGGCGATTTACAACCACCTCGGCTTTGAAACGATTGAGAAATGCACGGTACCGGGCACTGACCTCACCCTGATTTCCTTGCTGCGACGGCCATTAGCATAAGCGCGCCAATCGGACCCCGATCATGATTATATGTGGATCAAGACCAAATCCTTTTTTTGTGTCGAAAACCAGTCGATCAAGGTTTCCAGCCATGGACTATTCTCTGCCCAGAAAAAGATAACGAGGTCCGCTTTCATCAAGAAATACAGATCTCTGTTGAGATTGGCTCCTTCATTCTTTGTCATCACGGGCAATCTTTCTGCTGAAGCATCGATAAACGGGATCTCTTTCTCGCGGCAGATTTTATCAATCGCTTTTGAGATGTTCTTTTCGTCATAACCAACAACTTGAACATTCTCGCCGTGTCCTGATAAAAAACGAATGATGTGCTCGTCGGAATCTCCGAAAGCACCGCATAGCCATTTAATATTCTTCCCAAGGAACATTGCGAGAATCGAGGTCATTTTTTGCCTGATATTTGA
Source organism: Candidatus Sigynarchaeota archaeon (assembly GCA_030587525.1). GTDB lineage: Archaea > Asgardarchaeota > Lokiarchaeia > Sigyniarchaeales > Sigyniarchaeaceae > Sigyniarchaeum > Sigyniarchaeum tengchongense. The sequence continues at coordinate 6,520 of JAUQYW010000210.1, forward strand.
ATCAGCTTCCACCGAACCGGTCACGGCGATGGTCTTTTCGAGCATTTTGGTGGTGATGATGAAATCACGGGAATTAACACTCGGAAGATTCATTGTCAAGAAAGTTTCTCGAACTGCGACCTGGATCTTTTCTCCCAATTTTGGTAGTTCATTCATCTTGTATTCTATGATTCGAGTATGCTTCAGATCAAATGGAACCTCCCGGATGTCTTGGGTCAAATAAATAACCGGTTTTCCTAATGCTTCACAGTATCCTGCTTCCCATAGCACGTTCGGGTTGTTTCTTGTGATGTCTGCAATACCAATCATGGCCCCCTTTAATGCCTGGAGAATATCAGTAAAAATATGCCCAGCTCGATACACCTCATCCAACCGAATTGCCTGGATATGTAACCTCATCTCCGATTGAGGGATGTAAATTTTCAATTGTTCCCATACCGGGAGGAATGCTTCGGAATATGGCATCATCATGAAAATCTTGATCTGTTCCATGTAGAATCACACTGCTATTCATCATCATTTTATGGTAACGATTCTCAATTACCTATTCTCAATTACCTTTCTCCTTCAACCTTATTTACTAGATGTCGATACATCGCGGGTATTGTTCTAGGCGATTAATGCTATCCTTTCAATGTGCCGTGATCCACATCCATACATGGTCCCCCCTTGCCTCGGTTTTCCCCCTTTTTTCCCACGATGCGGACGTTTTGTATCGGAAAATTTATATAGCCACGGGTAGTCAGAAGTGTCAAGCAACGGGTGATTCACACGATGTTCCACGAGGGCACGTTTATCACCGCACGCGCTGGAGATTCAACAGCGCGGTGGCACGATTCTGGGCCACTGGGTAGCAATAAAATATCTTTTGCGGCCCAGGCCAAGCAACCCTCGGAGGAAAAGCATTACCCGCAGCGAAATTGGTAATCTACCTTTTTGAATTGGGAGCTGAGAACGTGGCGATCTGCGCCCTCGTGGTCGTGTCGCCCTTGCTCTAGCCATTTTCTCGAACGAGATGCTCCCGCCGGGGTTTTCGTTGGTGAATGTGACGAGCTCGAGATGGCCTTGATCGTGCGGGGCAGTCGTGCTTCGTTGGCTTAGGTTACTTCAGGTTACCACGTGCGGACGTCATATAGTGGCAGTATGTGGCGTTGCCAACGCTGATGCAGGGGTTCGATTCCCCTCGTTCGCACCATTCTTGCAATCTCGTGCGTGGGTAATTCAATGGTAGAATGCGGGGCCTCCAACCCCGTGACGAGGGATCAAAACCCTCCCTTCGCACCATCCAATGCGCCCGCGTACCGTGCTCCTGTATTCTAACCGGCAAGGAGGCCAGCTTCTCAAGTTGGTTGTCCGGGTTCAACTCCCGGCAGGAGCATCGTCCAAGCTCCCGTGATCTAGCAGCAAGGAGACCAGACTTTCAATCTGATAGCCCGGGCGCGAATCCCGGCGGGAGCTTCCAAACAAAAAATAATATTCCCGGGGTGGTAGGACAGTGGTAGTCTCCCGGATCGTGAATTCGGTAACGTTGGTTCAAACCCAGCCCGCCCCGTCACATAATCACAAAACAACACCCCCGTAATTCAGCGGTCAAGAAGCCAGGACTTTGAATCCTGGAGCCATGGTTCGAATCCATGCGGGGGGATTACCAAGCCAAGCAGGTGCCCCGTGATGTAACCGGCAAACAGTCAAGCCCCTGGAGCTTGAAATCGCGGTTCGAATCCGCGCGGGGCAATACAACACCAAAATCTAATGAAACGTGGGGTGATACGATAACGGTAGTCTGTCGGACTCCAGATCCGATGGTGTGGGTTCAAATCCTGCTCACCCCACCAAAATAACGGGCTCGTAGCTCAATAGGCTGAGCATTCGGCTCTTATCCGACAGGATGCGGGTTCGAATCCCGCCGAGCTCTTAATATCCGGTGATAATCAACCATGACGCCAGCAACATCCTTGCAAAAATCATTGCTCTCGTCGCGGCCAGCGGCCGCGGCGGCCCGAGCCAGTAGAAACCAGGATAATATGGCGTCGGCGTTCCCGTGCCCCAATAGCGACGATATCATCGGCGATTCATTCCCCGGCTTGTTCGCGGTCCTGCCATTCAGGAACGGGCCGGGGTATCGCCACGCCGATATCGCCGCCCGGGTAGCATCCATGAATGGCATCACAGTCAATTAACCCTTCTCTCGCGATCGGTTCACGAGAAGTTATTGATCTTCAAAAATCTTGATGATTTCTCTAATTCTAACGTTATTTTCCCGAAAGACTTATATATCGGTGTCGTGGTCAATGATCTTGCAAGTGATGCAAGAGAAAAAATCGACGACGCGAAAATGGTGATGTAGCCAAGAGATGAGAAGCAACTCGCCTGCCGGCCAAGATGCGACCAGCCCATCGGGACGAGCTGGTAACCGCCGGCGGGTGATTGCCTGCACACGCGGGCAACGAATGTACCACCTTTCATGAAATTTCTATTATGCTCCATTCGCGGGGATGTAGTCCAATCTCGGCAGAGACACTGGGCCGTTAACCCAGGGGTTGCAGGTTCGAGTCCTGTCATCCCCGTTTTCCAATGAGAACGCGAATTTCGTATATCTGATTAATGAATAATTCAGTTTCCATTGTTTTTTCTCGAAAGCCACCATGTACAAATGCCGTCCATCGATACTTTTATAAGCAAACACGGGGAATTATCCTTGGTTTCGGGTGATTACATGGTCGACATGAAAGAGAACGATTCGATTTATGATCTGTTCTTCCAGATCAAGAAGGAAAACAAGGTGGTCGAAGTCTGCTTGAAATCAGGGCGATCATTTAATGGGACTATTGGTATGATAGGCCGCAATAACGTTGTTTTGAAACTTCGCGGCGACGTGTCGCTCTTCGATGCGGTGATCAAGCTCGACGAGATCGCCGCGATTCAATATCAGGCTCGATCCTAGGAAATCGCGGCATGAACTCTTGATTTCTTCGATTTTTTTATTTTCACCATTTTTGCTAGACAACTCTTGCCGGCGTTCCCCGCGCCGAACAATTCACGGGCCAGTAGCTTAGAACACGATCTCCACCTTGTCCTCGGCTACGAGGTGCCTTAGGAGATTACATCTGGTAAAGCATTTGCTTGTGACGCAAAAAAAGTTGGTTCAAATCCGACCTGGCCCACTATTGTTTCCTTGTACCTGAATATCATCATCTTTCTCAAGACTTGGCCCGGTAGCTCAACTTGGTAGAGCGCTGCTGGACTCCAACCCCGTGTCCTCCCAGGCCTTGGAGGTGTCACGGAGTCTACATCGGATGCTGATCCGGAGATCGCATGTTCAAATCGTGCCCGGGCCATCTACCATTTCTTCTCGATTCTCCACACAATTCGCTCAAAGATGCAGCCGGAGTACTCGTGGATAGGATTCCTTCGATGGGCTCCACGGGTCCGGGGGCGGAAACGCCCCCCGGATGCCCAATAGAAATTGGAAATCGAGTCAGTTTTTGCCGATCCTCCTCTTCTTTTTCACCTGCGGGGACGTAGTATAACGGCCATTACGCGCGCCTGTCTAGCGTGATACCCGGGTTCAACTCCCGGCGTCCTCGCCAATCAATGCAATGGTAGGTCAACCGGGAGACTCCCCGAGCGAAGATCGGGCAAAGTGAAGGTTCAAGTCCTTCCCATTGCATCAATTCTTTCATGAGCTCGTCGCCTAGCACGGCTGTGGGCACTGGGCTTTTAACCCAGCAATTCGCGAGTTCAAATCTCGCCGAGCTCGTTATTTCTATCCATCAACACGAGGTGATTTTCCAAGGAACGAACATACCCACGCGGCGATCGCCGTCGTGCAATCGGGCGTCGTTTCCACAACTGTCCTCTGTTAGAGGTGCCGTGGAAACTACATCTGCAAAAATCACACAAAACGGCTTTTGCTTGCCCGGCACAGGGATGGCGACCGCTGCTTCTCGGCAATACCACAAAGACAAACATTCCGAATCGAAATGCGATAATCGATGCAAAGGACAGGTGCGAGCAAGCGCCGTCCGGGCTTTCCGCCACGCGCGCCGGGGCGGCCCGGGGTTCGCCATGTTCCCCTACCAGCCGATCGCCCGCCGCGCAGGCGCCAAGCTTCCTCCTTTTCCTTTCCTATCTTTTCATCGTTATCTATAGTCTTGTAGCCTAGTTTCAAGGCAATTCTCCTCCTTGTCCTCCGCTGGAGGTGCCCCGGAGAATACATCGCGACTTCAAAACCGCCAAGACTACCAAACAGCGGTGGACGGGGCCGGGCTGTTCACCACGCCGCCATCGCGTCCCGGGAAACTGGGACGCGGGGACGGCGCCAAACCCGGCACGCGGCATTGCCTCGCCCATGGCGGGGCGTGCCGCGTTTTTTTCACACCACCACAACCAGCACCAGGTCCGGCGGGTTCGATTCCCGCCCTGGTGACGTGGGATGCAACGGGAAGTCCAGGCTACCGCGTGCCACGCGCGAGCCGCGTGCACGCCAGTCGCATCCCCGCATTGACACAGCCGTGGACACGCGGCCCATGACATGATTTCCGCTCCCTGTCCTCTGCAAAGAGGTGCTTCGCGGAATACATCGTATGCCTGCTAAGCATAAGCGTCTAATCCGCGCCACAAGGGCTGTCTCGTGCAATCGACAACAACAGCCAGCAGGAAACAAGAAATAAAAGAACAAGGAACCAAGAACCAAGAAAACGCAGCAATGTCCTCGAAAGAGGTGAAGTAACAACATGCCACGAACCAAGTTTGGCAGGAAGGTGGCCGGCGTGCAGCCATACCGCACCGCCGACACGAGGAACTTCGAAAACTTCCCTGCCTGGACCATGCCGCTTGACGAGCAGTTCACGCAGCTCGCCTTCAACGGCATCATCGCGCACCAGTTCTACTGCAGCGAGGACGAGATCTTGCGGAGGGGAATGGGCGTCATCGACGCCTTTGTCCAGAAGGACCCGGCCAAGGCCCTGGAGATCGCGGCCAAGGCCAGGAACGAGGGCTTCATCCGCTCGGTCAACATCATGACGCTCGCCATGGCCAGCAAGGTGAACATCACGGCCTTCAAGGAGCAGTTTGATCGCATCGTCCTCACGCCGCGTGACCTGGTGCAATTCATCGACGTGATGCGTGGCACTCGTGGCCTTGGTCGCGCCATCAAGGAAACCATGAACAAGTGGATCGCGGCCAAGCTCAACGAGTTCTACGCCATCAAGTACAAGAACCAGCTCAAGGACGCCATCAGCGTCGCCCACACGAAGCTCGGCGAGGACGGCAAGGCCTTGCTTGGCGACTACGTCATGGGCAATAACGAGCGTATGGCGGACATCATGGTCAAGTTCAACGCCATCAACGCCATCGAGACGCTCAAGCGCATGAACCCGCTCGTCGACGAGGCTCGTGCCATCGCCTTGATCAAGGAAAACCGCCTCGACTGGAACGCGGTCAAAGGCATTTTCCACCCGACCGAGACGATCTGGAAGGCTTTGGGAGAGCAAATGTCGGCGATCGCGCTCGTGCAGAACCTCGCGTCCCTCGAGCGCAACGCCGGCGCGGATTTCGTGCTCGACCTCGTCGCCAGGAAGGTCACGGCTGACTTCCTGCGCCGCGGCAAGGTGTTCCCGTTCACGCTCGCGCAGGCCTACATGCACGTGAACGACCCGCGCCTCAAGATCGCCATCGGCCGCGTGCTCGATTCGTTCGCGCTCGAGCACGATTTCGGCAAGCTCGGCCGCGTCGCCGTGTGTCCGGACGTGAGCTCGTCCATGACGGGGCCGCTCGCTATGAACACGGTCATGCGCCGCGTCGGAAAGCGTGCCGGCCTGCCCGAGGGCAGTATGCTCGTGCCGATCCAGATCGCTGCCATGTTCGCCGGCATCTTGTGCGGCGCCATGAAAGATGCCTACCTCATTGCCTGGGATACCGTGGTTCACACGGACAAGGAATTGTTCCCGCGCAACAAGGAATGGCGCACGCCGACCAGGATTATGGCGTGCTTGATGAACCGTCCTGGCGGCGGCACCTTCATGGAAGCCCCGATCAAGTACCTGATCGAGCACGGCATCGCCATCGACACGCTCGTGCTCATCACCGACTCGGAAGAGTGGGGCGAGGGCTGGCTCGGCTTCTGGACGCAGTACAAGCAGGCGCACCCGAAGGCACGCGCCTTCCTCATCCGCATTGACTTGTACCCGACGAGGCCGTTCAGCGGCGACGACTGCGAGCGCCTCGGCATCACGCAGATCTACGGCTTCAACGATATGGTGTTCAAGATCTTGCTCCAGTAGGTGCCATGTCGCGCAAATTCGTTTCTTTTTTTTTCCGCAACAAAAAAGCAAGGGTGGTCCAGTCGTCAGGCACCGCTCTGATAAGGCGGGTTACGCAGGTTCAATCCCTGTCCCTTGCACCATCATCTCCTTAAAATGATGGGACCGAGGCCAAGCGGCGCGGCGCTGGTCTTGCAAACCAGAGACTGTGAGTCCGAATCTCACCGGTTCCATTAAAAGCATCGCTTAAAAAATGGTCTGGATAAACTTGTCCAGCTCGGAAAGGGCCTCATCGAGTTCCGGCCACCCGGGGTTCAGTTTCATGAACATCATACCGAGACCATGTGGCATGCCCGGGAACGCGTGGAACGTGAGGGGAACGCCCGCATCGCGTGCTTTCTCGGCGAAATTCACGTTGTCGAAGTATAAGATCTCGGTCGTCGAAACCTGCAGCAATAGCGGTGGGAAGCCCGCCAAGTCGCCCCAGAAGGGGGAAACGAGCGGGTCCCTGGGATCGTGGTCCCTGACATACGCGAGCAAAAGGCTGAACACGAAACCGTTCCCGAGCACGAGATCCGTCTCGCCGTTCTGGAACAATCGCGTGTCGTTTAACGAGTGATCGGTGCACGGGGAAACGCAGCAAGCGCCCGCGGGTAACGGTATTTTATCTTGTTTCATCTTCGTGATCGCGGACAGCACGAGGCTTCCCCCCGCTGACCCGCCCACCAGCACGATGTCCTTTGCTTTCACGCCCTGGTCGAGCAGCCACCGATAGGCGGCATAGCAATCGTCCAGAGCTGCAGGAAAGGGATGTTCCGGGGCGCGCCGGTACTCGACGCTCAGCACCTTCAGCCCGAGCCGCTTCCCGACTTCCGCCGACACGAACCGCTCCGTGTTGATCGAGCCGAGGCAAAACCCCCCGCTGTGATAAAACAGCATCACCCTCGACGCGTGGGCGTTTTTCGGGATTTGCCATTCCGCGGGAACGTTCCCGATCTGTATCTTCTCGAAGCGAAGGTCGGGCGAGTAGGGGTAAGCTTTTTGAGCCCAATCCGCTTGGACCTCCTCCATTCCCCGGCTGAACTTTGTCATGAACAGGATCTCCTTCAAGAACAGCATCTTGCGGAGGCGCTCGGTGTCGTTGATTTTCTCCCGGTACACTTGATCGTTCAACGTACCGACTTTCTTGGTCAATGCCATTACTTTCGGGAGCAAGTAGAATTTCTTGCGGAGGTAAGCCTTCGTTACCTTGGCAGATTCGGCGCCGACTTTATCATAGGCCGCGAGCACGTCCGGCCGGATCTTGCTTTTATTGACGACGGTCATGGTCGATCGATGCCTTCTCAAGTTCTAACCTGTAAAACTCGTGGATAGTTGTACATCGCTTTGAACTGTTTTAACGATGACGCGAGCCCAAAGTGATGAAATTTCAAGGGAATAATACCGAAACAGATGGGACTGAGGCCAAACGGCGCGGCGCTGGTTTCGCACACCAGAGACAGCGAGTTCAACTCTCGCCAGCTCCATTTATTTTCACGGGGTTGTATTCTAGAGGTCAAGATCACATTAAGGGGATGTAGTCTAGCGGTTATGACCCGTGCCTTGGGAGCATTCTTGATCTAGAATGCCGAGAAAGCACGTCCACGCATGTTCGAATCATGCCATCCCCGTTCATTTACACTTTTATCGATGTAAGATCGAT
>JAUQYW010000478.1 GCA_030587525.1 Candidatus Sigynarchaeota archaeon
TGAAGGTTTCAACGATCTCCTTCGTGATCGTGAGGCCCAGTCCAATTCCGTTCACCTTCGTTGAAAAGAGGGGTTCAAACAAGCGTGGAAGGTTTTCTTTCGGGATTCCAACGCCCGTATCCTTGAACGCGATCTTGATCATGTCCTCGTGAACGGACGTCTTTATTTCCAACTCGCCACCTTCCACCATGGCTTGGAATGCGTTCGTGATGATATTCAAGAACGCTTGCTTCATCAACCGAGGATCAAGATATGCTTTTGGCAGGGTGAGGTTGTAATTTGTTTTTACCACGATGTTTTTTGGTACCGGCATCAAATCCAATGTATCTTTTAACAAGGCATGGATGTCGACATTGTAACATTCTCCGGGTTTCATTCGGGTTAAATCAAGGAGATCATTGATGATCTTCGTAGCTCTCGCTAACTGGTCTTGGATGAGTCCTAAGTGTTTCTTAATTTTTTCATCAGGGAAGGGGAATTTCATGTTTAAAAAATAGATAGAATTGGTGATGACACCGAGCGGGTTGCGCAGCTCGTGGCTGACGCTCCCGGCAAGTTTCCCGATCGCGGCGAGTTTTTCTTGCCGCATCAACTTTTCCAGGGCATCCTTCAATGCCTTCGTTCGCTCCTCAACTTTAACCTCCATTTCCGCGTTCAAGCGCATGAGGGATTGCTCAGCATTTTTTCGCTCGGTTATTTCGTGCTCCAACTGTAATACTTTCTTTTCCAATTTCCGGAAAAGCACAGCGTTGTACCGGCGCAAAATCTCCATTTCTGGTCCAAGGGGTTTCTCCTCGGGAACAATTTTTCCCTTGTTGTATTCATCCAGGATATCTTGTACTATCTTTACCAGTACCTCGGGCTCTTGCGGTTTGACAACGAACCGCTCGGCCCCGAGGCCAAGTGCGAACTCTTCATCCTTGGGATTGGTATACGTGGCTGTATAGAACATAAATGGAACATGTTTTAGCTGATCATCCACGTGCCACCGCCTGCATAGCTCGAATCCATCCATGATTGGCATCAAGATATCCGTAATTACAAGATCCGGAGGTATTTCTCGTGCCAGATTAAGAGCTTCAGCTCCGTTATTAGCAGATATAACTTTATAACCACTTGTTCTCAGTATTGTTTCAAGCATATACAGGTTTTGAGAGTTATCATCAACTATCAAGATATTTGTCATTTTTCGTTCTCCCCGAGCATATCATTTTGTAACCATGCAGTTATTTGATTCAAAAAAATGTCCGGATTGATGGGTTTCTCGATATACCCGGTGCATCCTGCCGCCATTGCCTTTTCACGATCGCCAGGCATGGCATATGACGTCAGGGCCACGATGGGTGTCTTGACGAGATCTGGATTAGTTCGGAGTAGCCGTGCAACAGTGTATCCGTCCATGGACGGTAACTGGATATCGAGCAAGATCAAGTCTGGCTTTTCACGGCCCGCGATCTCAATACCTTCTGGGCCCTCGTGCGCTTGGAGCACCTCGTGGCCTTTCGTCTTCAGCAAAAAGGTAACTAGATAGAGGTTCTGTTCATTGTCCTCGATGTAAAGTATCCTCGCTGTCATGTCATTCACCTCGCGACAGGGAGCGTGAAAAAGAAAGTGCTTCCCTTGCCTAACTCGCTTTCTACATCTATGTTGCCTCCCAAAAGTTCTACGAGTCTCTTGCAGATCGAGAGTCCCAGCCCGGTTCCCTCGTATTTCCTCGTGATGTTCGTGTCAATTTGCCGGAATGGCTTGAATAACTTGTCCGTGTCCGTCTTCTTAATCCCGATGCCCGTATCGATCACGCGGACCAAGACTTTGCCTTCTTTCATCGAGCACTCGACGCGGACCTTACCCTTTTCAGTAAACTTGATGGCATTACTCAAGAGGTTGAGGATGATCTGCTCCACGCGTCTCTGGTCGCTCTTGATAGACCCAATTTTAGGTGCGATTTCGACATCGGTTGCAAGGCCTTTTTTTTCAGCCTGCGGTTGAATCGTCTTGATGCATTTTTCGATCGAGGCATGCAGGTCGAAGGTTTCCGCCGAGATTTGCATTTGACCGGCTTCGATCTTGGAGAGATCGAGGACATCGTTGATCAAGTTGAGCAAGTGGCTGGAACTATCGCGCACCATACCTAGCTGCTTTTTCTGTTCCGCGTTTAAAGGACCGACCATCTCTTGCTGGAGTATTCCTGTAAATCCGATGATGGAGTTCAGTGGAGTGCGCAGCTCGTGTGACATGGTTGC
>JAUQYW010000522.1 GCA_030587525.1 Candidatus Sigynarchaeota archaeon
AACCACGAAAAAAGCAATGATGGACATCCTTGATGTCCTCAAGGGTTTCGAGAAAATTTTCTTGATCGGGTGTGGCAGCTGCTCGACCGTGTGCCTCACGGGTGGCGAAGACCAAGTCAAGGAGATGGCCAAAGTCCTTACGGGAGAATCCTCCTACAAGTACGAAGTGGAAGTTGAAAAGGAATACGTGGATGAAAAAGGCAAGAAAAAGACCAAGAAAGAGCTCGAACTTCGAGAAGCGAAATGCGAAGACAAGCACACGATCACGGGCTCCATCATCGTGGACGAACCGTGCGACATGCGGCTCGATAGCAAGGACCTTCCCAGCGCGCCGGGCCTCGTCGATGCTGATGCCATCCTCGCCATGACGTGCGGTGTAGGCATGCAGACGGTCTACGATTCGCTCATCACCGCGCGCGAGAAAGGCAAGCTTGCGAAGCTGCCGAGGGTGTTCATCGCGAACGACACGCGGTTCATCGGACAAACCGAGCGCATTGGTGTATTCCACGAGATGTGCCGCGGTTGCGGCGATTGCATGCTCAACGAGACCGGTGGCATCTGCCCCGTCGTTCGATGCGGGAAATCGCTCATGAACGGTCCTTGCGGTGGCATGATCAATGGCAAATGCGAGGTCAAGGATTACACGCTGCCTTGCGGTTGGGCACAGCTTTACGAACGCTTGAAACTGCTGAACAAGCTCGATGAATACCTCGACGTTAACGAGCCGAGGCAATTCGCCCGGTGGTACGCCACGAGGGACGTGGCCAACAGGAAATAGGTGAGCACGCATGGTCAAAAAAGCATTCTCGAACTTGCGAAAAGCGCTCGATGACAAGAAATTCGTGTTCACGGGCGAGTTGGAACCTCACTTTTCCACGAGCATCGACGATACCATTGAAGATGCCAAGGCGATGAAGAACTTCGTCACGGCGGCCAACGTGACCGACAATCCGGCGAGCGACACGGGCTTCGAGAGCATCGTGGCGGCGCAGATGGTGCAGAAGGAAACCGGGCTGGAGATGATCTGGCAGCTGCGGTGCACGGACAAGAACCGCATGGCGCTGATCGCGGATTTGCTTGCAGCGCCCAGGTCTGGTTTGAGAAACGTGCTCGCCCTCACGGGTGATCACCCGTGGTGCTCGCCTACATGGCGCCAGTCCAAGCCCGTTTACGACCTCGACTCGACGACCTTGATACGCCTGGTCAACGAGATGGTCGAGAAGAAGACAGCGTTCGGCAAGGAATTCGCTGGCCCACCGCTGGAGATCAACGTCGGTGGCGCCGCAAATCCAAATGCCGGGCCGATCGAAGCCGAGCTCTTGAAGCTCAAGCGAAAGGCCAAGGTCGGATGCGACTGGTTCCAGACCCAGGTCGTGTTCGACATCCAGAAAACTCTCGAATTTCTCAAGGAAGCGAACAAGGCCGGCGTTCCGATCCTAATTGGGTTGTTCCCGATCAAGTCCTACGAGGTCGCGAATGGTTTCAACACGATGGTGCCCGGGGTCAAGGTTCCTGATTCGTTGATGGCGAAATTCAAGGAAATCAAGACCCAGTGGAAGAACGTGGACAAGAAGCGGATGGAAGAGGAATACTTGAAACTCAACGTGGATTACCTGGGGCCATTCATCCAAGAGATTCGTAATAAGAAAGCATGCGCCGGCATCCACATCATGGCCGTTCACTATCCCGACGCGTTCGCACCGCTGTTTAAATTCGTGCAATAAACAACAAGTATCATCCTTTTTTTCTCTATTTTTTTGTGTCGATGCTCGTCCCTTGCACGATCATCCAGCAGCTCGGCCTTTAATTCCATAAAATGCACTTGATACGAAACAAGATGATATGATTTGGAAAAAAAACTGGCTCGCAAAACTCGGTGTTTTGAAAAAGGTATTTGTACAAGGTATTTTTCTCATTCTTTGCATTCCTCAAGAAACCGCGTGGAATCATGAACTACAACCCGCGGCTGAAATGAGAAGTGTAAGTTAATCAAAAACAAGAAGCAATTGTGAGTTTCATGAACGGAATCGTAAAATGGTTCAATTCTCGAAAAGGCTATGGATTCATCACTCCAGAAGGAACGCCTGAAGGTACCGAGAATGCAGACGTCTTTGTTCACCACACGAATGTCAAAATGGAAGGTTTCCGCGTTCTTTACCAGAACGACAAAGTAACCTTCGATGTCGAGCAAGGCCAGAAGGGCAAGGAAGCCAAGAATGTCACCGTCGTCGAGCGCGCACCGCGCCCGAAACGGAAGCGTGGTCCTCGTGCTCCCAAAGCTGAAGGTGAGGAAGGAGCTAAGGACGAGGAAGAAGAAGGCGAGGAAGGAGCAAAAGACGTCCCCAAGGAAGAAGTAAAAGACGCTCCGAAGGAAGAAGAAGGCAAGGAAGAGAAATAAGCAATTCCTAGCACGATTCAGTACCGTTCATTCACTTGTTGAATGAAATTTAAGCATTTTTTCGATTTTTCTCTTTTATCTTGATATTTTGCCGGGACCCTTCACGGAACGTCTTTGATGCAGGAGGGATCGCCGCGCGCGAGCAAGAATCGCCCCGCGGAAGTCTTGCCGACGAGGACCCCCTCCCGTGATATCTCGGATGACGTGAACTTACCGTTTGTCCAGCTCGCGAGCAGCCGGTGCAAATAGCCATCGAAAAAGAAGGTCATGCCGAGGCTTGCCAATCCCTCCAGTCCCGTGATGTTGAACTCGAGGCCCGCCGCTCGCGGCACAATGCCTAGCACCCCTAGTACGAGCGGCGCCCACAAAGCACCATAATTGGCGATTTCGGGGTCCCAGCTATCGTTGACGGTGTTTCGTTTCGGGTAGATGCAGTTATGCAGCACGCCTTCACTGGCCTCATAATCCACGATCGCCTTGTACATGGCTGTTCCTTCGGGGATGAAGCCGTCTTGAAGCCTTGCTGCAGCGGCGTGGGCCCCGAGCACCATCCACACGTCTCCATTCGTTACGGTAGAGCCGTAATTCTTCCGGCGGGCACCCGTGCGCGGCAGGTAATTCGTGAGTACGGGGTATGGCATCTCGATGGGCTTCCTGTGCTCGTTTATGTACTTCCAGAGCTGTTTGCGGTTTTCAATAGGCGCGATGTGCCAAAGCAGCGCGAAATAGTTCGCAGTAGCTTCGAAATATTTATCTCCGTGCACGATGTCTCCACGGCCATCATTACCGTGGATGTAATGCCTGGCCGCGGGATCCCAGAACCCACCTTGCTGTACCGGCTTGTTGAATGCTGCGATCATCTGGTCGCGAACAGCCTTGTAATCTTTTCCAGTTCCCGGTTTCCCGAGCAATGCCTGGCACTCGATGGCAAGCCGCAACGTCTCGATCATGTTGGCATTGACGTCGGCATTATCGAGTTCCCAGTCCGTGCATTCCGTCCAGTCGCCCTCGATGCCCGCTTCGACGAGCACGGGATCGTACTTGCCGCGGAAGTAGTCGAGCATATAATCGACAGTGTGCGTGATGATCGTGAACTTTTCCACCGTGAACCAGGGATCGTTCGTGGTGAGAAAATACTCCATGGCCATCTTGGCCCAGCATAGCATATTGTCCAGGTTGTACCCTTCCCCGTGCGCTCCGCCGGAGCACTTGAATTCAGTCCGCGAGCCGAACACGCCATTCTCGTGGACCACCGCGTGCGGGAGCAAGCCTATCGATGGTTCGGTTCGGGCAAATCCCGCGTCCACGGTTCGCTTGTAAATACTCGCCAATTCCCCGCCGGTGATCACGGGAAACGTGTGGATCCCGCACCACGAGTTCCACCCCCAGATCCCGACGAACGCCGATGATATAAGCTTTCGTTTACCCAGGAATGATTTTTTATAATCGCAGTGTATTTCGTTATAAACACCGTCATGATATAGCTTGTCCAGGTAAACGGACTTGATTTTTCCTGCAATGGCGTCCAGCCAGGACAAGTTGGAATGCAAAGAAAAAAAATCGATGGTCATCAACCCTTACTTGCCCTTGAACGATGGCTTCCGTTTCTCGAAAAACGCAGCGCAACCCTCCTTGAAATCGGCGGTCGCGGCAGATTCCGCGACCCCGCGCACCTCCTTGGAAAGGTGCTCGGACAGGGTATCGGAAAACGCGTCATTGTACAATCTCTTTACTATACCGAGAGCTTTGGTGGGCATGCCTGCCAGCTTCTTGGCAAGCTCGATGCCATCAGCCACGACATCGCCTTTGGTCACATTGCTCACGAGGTTTATCTCCAATGCCCGGTTGGCATCGATCACGAGGTTGAGCAGCGCTAAATCGGTCGCGACGGCCAAGCCGACGATGCGGGGAAGGAAGTAAGGTAAACCAGAGTCAGGACTAAGCCCTACACCCGTGAAGGCTACCGAGAATTTCGCGCCTTCCACGGCGATCCTGAAATCGCACACGCAAGCCAAGGACAACCCCACGCCGAAACACGAGCCGTTGATGGCCGCGATGAACGGCGCATCCATATTCCTTATTTTCATGACAGCCTCGTGGAACTTGGATGCCAGGTCATGCAGAAACTGGCCGGGGTTATGCGCGGTCTTGAACGCAGCGAGATCGCCACCGGCGCAAAACGCTTTACCATTGCCGGTCACCACCACGGCTCGCAAGCCTTCGTGTGCGATCAACGTGTCGAGCACGGCGTTGAAATCGGTTGCGAGCTGGGGATTCAAGGTGTTCAGCGCGCTTGGTCGGTTCAGCCGGATCACGGCAATGGTACCATCTTCAACGAATTCCAGAGCTACTGTATCATGCTTCATCATCATAGTCATGAGCTATCACCCGGTAGATATGCATCTATACTTTCATATATCTATATTTCTATTCCGAGAAATACTATTAGGTAATGGCACAAAATGGATGCACACGATGCATCACTTGCATCGTGCCGCTTGAATTCTCATGAATCTTGGCCATGAATCTGCCCAAGTAGCGACGTACATGGAATCCATTCTCTTGAACATCGAAGGAATCGTGCAAGGCGTCGGTTTCCGGCCGTTCCTCTTCAATCTCGCGCGCGAGCACGGCTTGAAGGGATGGATCAAGAACCGGGGCAACGCGGGCATCCAGCTCCAGTTGCAAGGCGAAAGAGGAGCTATCGACCAGTTCATCGATGATATCGGCAAAAAAAAGCCCGCCATTTCCCGCGTCGACGCTATCGATGTCCAGCGGCTTGAAAAAATGGAAGATTTCAATGACCTGGTCATCAAGGATAGCGAGGATGCCAAGGGTTCCACGATCGTGATGCCTGCCGACATAGCGACGTGCCGCGATTGCATCAACGATATGGTCGGAAAGGGTCCCGGTGGGATAAAAAACAAGTATTACGCCTATCCCTTCGTTGCGTGCGCGAATTGCGGCCCCCGCTTCACGACGGTCATCGATCTGCCTTATGACCGCAAGCGCACGACCATGATCGACTTTCCTCTCTGCGAGCGGGGTGCGACTCCGTGCAAGGCAGAATATGAGGATTACAAGAACAGGCGGTTCCACGCGCAAACATTTTCTTGCCCGAATTGCGGGCCTAATTATTTTCTCTGCCATCGTGAAGGCCACGTGCTCTCCCGGGAGCTCGATGCCCTGAAACAAGCAGTCAAAAAGATCAAGGAAGGAAAGATCCTTGCCGTGAAAGGGATCGGTGGCGTGCATCTCGTTTGCGACGCGAGCAATGACAGGGCCGTCGAATTGCTCCGTAACAGGAAAGGTGAACGCAAATACAAGCCGTTCGCGGTAATGGTACCGGACATTTTTGCCGCGCATCGCTTTATGCATGTCTCCGAATCGGAAGAAGGGTACCTCCTTTCACACCGCCGGCCGATCCTCTTGCTCAAGCGGAAGCCTGGTTGCGACTTGTCCCCGCTGATAGCGCCGGGCTTGTCATCGATCGGGATCATGCTCCCGTACATGGGCACGCATCATTTACTTTTCCAATTATGCAAGAACATCGGGATCGGTGCGCTAGTGTTCACCAGCGGCAACCGTTCCGGGCTGCCTATGGCGATCACGAACGAGGACATCCAGACCCAGCTCGCCCCGCTGTCGGACAACTTCCTCATGCACGACCGGCGGATCGAGCAGCGGTGCGATGACTCGGTCGGAAAGGTAATCGGTGACACGCTTCTCCTCATCCGACGTTCCCGTGGCTTTGTTCCCGAATACATTCCTTGCCCGGTGGATAGCAAGGACAAGGTTTTCCTCGCGGCAGGGCCCGAGCTCCATTCGACCGGCGCGATCCTCAAGGGCAACAAGCTCTTCGTCACGCAGTACATCGGTGACGTGGTCAATGTCGAGACGTTGGACTACCTCGAGCACTCGATGCAGCATTTTGAACGCCTGCTGCGGGTCCAAGACAAGGAGATCGCGGGAATCGCTTGCGATGCCCATCCGCTCTTCCATTCATCCACGTGGGCAAAGGAAATGTCCGAAAAATTGAAGATTGACCTGTATCCAGTATTCCATCACCACGCCCATTGTGCATCGCTCGTGCTCGATAACCATCATCTCGATCCCCGGGAGCCGATGGTGACTATTGCATGCGATGGCGTTGGTTACGGGGTGGACGAGAATGCATGGGGTGGCGAGATTTTCGCTGGACCTGTGCTTGACTTGAAACGAGTAGCGCATCTGAAATATGCCCGGATGCCTGGCGCCGATCAAGCAGTGAAGTATCCGGGGCGCATGCTCATTTCTTACTTGCATGAACATCTCGACCGGGGCGAGATCGAACGTATTTTCAAGGATAGGTTCGTTAACAACGATCAATCGCGAGCCTCGGAGCTCGGCATCGTGCTCGACCAGCTCGCGTCCGGACAGCAACAACCCCTCACGTCGAGCACGGGGCGCCTCCTGGATGCCATGAGTTTCGGTCTCCAGCTCTGCACGGAAGCCACGTACGAGGGAGAGCCCGCGATCCGCTTGGAAGGATGTGTGCTGCCTGGTGCACAACTGGACGAGTCGCTGCTCAAGCAATACACGGACACGTTCACCAGGCAGGACCAATACGGGATTGTCGAGCTGGACCTCTCGGGCGCGCTCCGCCTCGCCATGCAAGAAACGTCCCGCTATACCGGGCCAAGCGATAAGAGCCGACACGCCCTGGCATTTCAAATCTCGGTTGGCCAATACATGGCAAGCACTGCGATCGACATCGCAAAGCAACGTGCAATTTCTTCGATAGGATTCACCGGAGGCGTGTCTTACAACGAATTCATCTTCACTGCCATAAAGCAAGCCGTCGAAGCGGCCGGGTTACACTTTATCCACCACGTGAACCTACCGCCGGGGGATGGCGGGGTTTCCGCGGGGCAAGCCTTGGTCGCTTTTTTGAAGCATATGGGAACACCTTGAATTTCTTGATGGATGTATCCGGAGCTCGCCATCACCTCGCCATTGCAAGGATCTAACGTAACTGGCGGGAGCGTTATAATACAGTCGTAACTAATCGTTAAAAATCTGGTTAAACTTGGACATCACGCGAGTCGTTGAACACGATTCTCCGGGTTTTTAACCGTTCATGGAATTGCATGTCACCTTCTCGGGATGCTTGGCCTACATCGGCATAGAAACGAAAAAACAGCGGGTATTGCCTTCGCCGGAATCCAAGGATTGAAAAAGAATCCTACCATCAGATCCGCATCAAGAGGCCCTGGAGCGCGTGCGGGATGTCCTTGAACTGGGCAACCTTGACAAAACGACCTTTACCAAGTCTAGCGAGTCGCTCGCAATTCTTCAGGCCTGTCACGGCTTGATCGGTCGGGATCGCTATAACATGTAGACTCTCGAACTTCATAGCTACCTCGTCGAGCTCGTCGATCGCACGGTTCGCGTTCCCGTCGGTGATGAGAATGGCGAACTTGTAGTTCGATCGGGCTCGTTTTATCTGCTCGAACGCGTCCTTCAAGCCCGACGTGATGTTCGTGAAGCCGGAGGCTTGCGTTTCCAGGATCGCATCGATGGTCGCGTTGATATCGCGGCGCTCGTGGATCTTTTTCATGACTTGTGAGCCCGTGTTGAAGGTAATGACCGAATACTCGTTATCGCGCATGTGATAGCTGAGCACAGCGGTTGTCAACGCCGCGTTGAAGATCATCCGGCCAAACATGGACCCGCTCGTGTCGAGAATGAGGACACCGGCCTTTTGCTTTTGCACGCGCTCGATGCCTGCCAGGTCAGCTTGCGTCATGTATTCGAGGGGGCGCCCAGCGAGATTTTGCAGCGTGCGCGGGATGTCCAGGTCGGTCCTGTAGGGGATGTAACGTGTCCGCAGCTTGTGCCAGCCTTTCAAGCCTCGCCCGGCGATCTTCCTCGATTCCTTGAGGATCACGAGCTTCGTGAGGTTCTTGAACAACTGCTTGTAATAGGGCTGCAGCGTGCTGCGGAGCAGGAAAAAGAACTCGGGCGCGAACTCGGAACCATTCTCGGAGGCTTTCTGGAGGAGCTCGAAACCGACGGGGTTCTGCAGCTCCACGGCCACGGCGACGCGGTTTATCTCGGCCAGGCCACGCAAGGCATTCAAGTTCTTCTCCTTGATGGCGACGGCGGCGAGCTCCTCGATCTCCTGGTATTCAAGCTGCTGGGCGAGCTTCTCGTAATAGCCAGGGGTCCGTCCTTGCACCCGCATCTGTAACTTTATCATGTCCTTCTTGGAGGCCTTCCCCCGCATGATCTTGGTTTCCCAGGTTTTCGACTCATTGGACAGCTCGTTGGCGCCGGGCTCCTCGTCACTTACTGGAAAAAATCCTTCTTGTTCAGCACGCTGCGGACGATCAGCGTGATGATCTCCTCGGGGCTCTTGTCGATGCCTTCCTCGACGTCGATCTTGGTCACGAGGGCACTGATCGATACGTCTATCCACGGCTGCTGGTCCTTCCAGACCTCGCCAATGCCGACCTGCATGAGCATGGAGATGATGTCGATGGCGCCCCGGATGCTGGAACCGCGGCGGATCTCCTTCATCTTTCGCGTGGCCCTCGTGATCTTGACCGCGGCCTCGATCGCCTTCGCGTCCTCGCAATTGGTATGGATCTTGACAATGGCACGCTCCTCGCCCTCGGGCTGGTAATCGAGCTTGATCCACACGAAGCGGTCCTTGAGGGCCTCGCCAAGCACCGACACGCCGATGTGCGAGGCGGGATTGCGCGTGGCAATCGTGAAAAAACCGTCCTTCGCGGTGATGCGTTTCAGGTTCGGGATGTCGAGAATACCCTCGTCCAGTGCCGTCAAGAGCAGGTTCTGCGTGCTCTCTGGGGCCCGGTTGATTTCATTGATAAACAAGCAGCCCCCGTCCATCATCGCTCGAGCGAGTGGGCCAAATTCGAATGCGTCCTCCACGTAACCTTTTTGAATCAAGATGGGAGGTTGCCAAGTCCCGATCAGCGTCGTGGAATACAGGTCCTCGGTGCCTTCCACCCGGAGAAAATTCTTGTCATATTTCTGAGCGATGGCACGCGCGAGCGTGGTCTTGCCGGTGCCAATCTCGCCTTCGAGAAGAATGTTTTTTCCAGCCTCGTGGGCGATGACCATCATTCCCAGCTCGTTCTCTCTACCAATTATGTGATACTCGTTTTGAATTTCCTTGACCACGTCGCGTATCGGTTTCTTGTTTGCCATGGCATCACCGGGAGAAAATCATGACCGATTCACAATCATGAAATCAGAGTCAAGTCAATGACGCGGATCAAATGTATTATTGCTTGGAGTACAACGGGGCGTAACTCTGCAGCCATAACGTATTTATGGTAAAATAATGATAGTTTTAATAGAAGAAAACACGAACATGTACTTGTGGGAAAAGTTTTCGTGCATGAATATCTATAGACATCGAAATGACAAATGATAGTTTTCCCTAGAAGTGACACTCCATGGACGATGAGCTCAAAAACGCGATCAAGGCCGGAGCCAGTCTCAAGAAAGTGGATCCGAACGACCTCAAAGCTCGTGAAGCTGAAAAGAAAAAGCGAATGGCTGAGTTAGCTGCATTGGCAGCGAAGCTTGAAAAAGAACAGCCCAAAGCGTAATAAAATCATCTTTTTTATATCTCTTCTTTTCTCCTATTTTGAAATAAAAATCCAATTAAATTTAAACGCTGCAATCATGAACAAGGGTATAGGAATAAATCCTCATTCTTTATTCAAGAACTCCTGCACGAGTGCCCTGAATTGCTCGATTTTCTCTTTCGAGATGATGCCTTGTTCCAGGGACGCGCGATCCTCCCAGAAAAAATGCAAGAAGTTCTCGAGTATCAATGACATGCGTTCATGCAGGTCTTTATCAGGATGCTCCTTGGATGAAGCGATGCAGAAGATCAAGTCGCTGGCGTAGTAAGACTGGTCGAACAAGAATTTCATTGACCCGGTCATGAACAGCGCCACGCCCGATTGCGAGTACATCTCGGCCCACGACGAAATCGCGGAGAGGAACGCGCCCACGAGCTTCGGATCTGACGGATTCGCCGCGATCTCGTGGTTGAATAGTAAAGCGCCGTTCTTGTTGAAGATGTAGAACGATTTCAACATGTCGTGTTCCTCCAACGACCTGATCGTTGATCCCGGGCAATTGGTCAGGTATGTTTTCCCCTTGTTTGAAAATCCTTCAAGGAAATGTATGAGGTACTATAACGGCGAAAGTTATAAGAGACTTTGTACTTTGCCAACGAAAGCAGCAACACGATTTTTATCCACGATGTTCTGCACGTCGCCATTGGTTTTAAGCGACGTGCCAACGATGCAGCCATCGATGCATTTTCCCGCCGACTCGTACACGTCCCCGACATTATCCGCTGTCATGCCGCTTCCGATGAGCAATTTCGTGCCGGGGAGTGCCTTTTTCACCAGCGGGATGTCAGCAAGCACGTTTTCCGGGGGTCGAGCGCCGGTTGCATCACCCGTGAAAATCAAGGCACCATCCACGAGAGCCCGCTGGACGAGGTCGATGCTTTCTTGCAAGAGCGACCGGTTCAAGAGCGGCGTGGCATGCTTCACGAGGACATCAGCGTATATCGCCACGGATCCCGCCACGATCGACGAGCGATACCGCAACGTCTCGTGCGCAGTGCCGTTAATGATACCTTGATCCGTCGCGCTCGCGCCGGCATGGATGTTGACCCGGATAAAGTGGCCACCCACGGCATTCGCGATGGCAAGGGCTGACACGGCATCGTTCCGCAAGACGTTGATGCCGATGGAAAATTGCTTCCCGGCGATCGCGGAGGCGACGTCGTGCATGCAAGACGTGATCACGCGAACCATAGACGCGACGGTCTCGGGAGGAACGCGGGAGGGAAAGAACGGCGCGTCCCCATAGTTCTCGAAAATCGCGCCATCGAATCCCAAAGCGGCGTAGATGCCGAGCTCGGTCGTCGCCCGGTCGATGATGGCTTGCATACCGCCTTTCTTGTCAAATTTCGGGCTCCCGGGCAGCGGTAACAAGTGCACCATACCGATGCAATCGAATCGATTCCCGCTCTTCATTTTCATTTAGTATCAGCTCACTGCTGTTTTCTTTCACCGAGCAGTCGCAACGCGAGCACGATTGCACCGGCGTATTCCTCTGCCGTGCCAACACGTGACGTGTCCACGACGGGGGGCAATTCCTCGTTGAGATAATACGCCCCGTGCGAGTGACCATTGCCGAGATGCAAGAGCGTGCGGTAGATCAAGTTCCCGGAGACGCCATCCGGCGCGATGATCACGTTGCCACCCTTCGCGAAGGCATTTTCGATCAAGATTTCCCCGTGCTGGATTTGAAGGCCTTCATGGAGCCGCTTCATCCGGTCGACGAGATCGACCGTGTCTCTTATCGATCGCGCGATGGCCTCGTCCCTGCCGGCATCATCGATGCGGCCAGCTGAGAGCAAGTAAAAAGATGGCGTTATGCCCAGCCGGTGCATCATACTCGTCGCGAGCTCGATCAACCGTTGCTTTTCACCAGGATTCCTGGCCTCGTCGATGCCAACGGGCGCGAAAAAGAAATCTTGGCCGGCGCTCGACGAGAGCAAGGCAAGCCTGCAGATATTCGTGATG
>JAUQYW010000540.1 GCA_030587525.1 Candidatus Sigynarchaeota archaeon
TTATACACGACGTGGCAGTTGGTGCTGTCGAACGGCACGGTGCTTGACCTAGGATTTCAATTCGTCTCTCTAGGAACAGGTTTCACGATCACGATCGAGCCTTCTCAGGTGCAGTTCCTCGAGTCCTTGACGCTCGATGCCTGGATCGAGGGAACCTATGAATTCACGAGTTCATCTTGCACGGTCGACATCGCCAGCAAGATCGACCGGGACGCGATCACCATCGAGCAAGCGGGACACCGCGACGATCGTGAAACAGGTCAAGGCATCATGTCTTTCCTCTTGATCCAGGAAGTCAATTCATCGGCCATTCCCATGCACCAGGCACGGGTTCAAGTCGCCTACCGGGCAAACGACAGCGTGGTTCTTGACTCGTGGGATGTGTCGGACTCGAACGGGACCGTGAACGCGATCCTTTCCCAAGCCATCCTCGACCAGCTCGAATCCTTCGTGCTGATGATCCAGGCAATCCCCGACTTGCATTTCACGGGTGCAACGATGACAGCCATCCTGGCCGACGAGTTCCACCGGGATGAACCAGTCATCGCAACCCGTAACGATACAACGGCGCTCGTGCTGGAAAAGGGCAAGATCAACACGATCGAGCTTCCCATCACGATCAACGGGTCGAATGCCGCAGTTCTATCGAGATTTCCTGCCACGATCGTCATCGTCAATGCATCTGACAGCACGATCTACCATGAAACGACAATCATCGACCCACGGGGAATCGTCGTGCTCGTATTGCCTGTCGACTTGCTTCCTGCCAGGCAGTGGCTGACCCTTCTCGTCTCGTTGAACGCGACATTCGAGCACAAGCCGGCACGATTCTCCACGCCGATGCTGATCTCCAGGATCATTGACCCGCAAGATATCCTTGCACGCCAGGTGATTACGATATCTTCTATCGTGGCTTTTGGCGGTATTGCATCTCTTTTGACCATGATTGTCTGGAAGAAGGTAAAGAAGCCATTATTATCGAAAAAAGATTTCACGATTTCGGTCAAATAGAATCAGCAAGATTCGGTTTACGGATCGTGAATTGGTTTTTTTGATATGCATATCGCATTTTCATACCCGGTCAGGATGTGCTGGCCATCCCGCGATGATAGGTGTAAATTTTTTTTATTTTATTCTTGAAATCTGAAAGAAGATCTGATCTTCCAAGCCGAGAAAGAAGATTCGTTATTAAATCGACATACGCTTCATCTTCACTTGAAAAGGACATACGGAAAGATATTAGAACCATCCAATGCTTCTTTCTCTTATCATTTTTTAATTCAATTGCTATCTGCACTCGGCGCCCTTAATGCATGTCTTTCAACCAGTGACAAGAATACCACGTTTCAAATTTGCGAAAATATGAAGCATGATCGATGGCAAATTTCGAAAAAAAAGTTTGAAGAGCCTTGGGTCGAGAAACTTGATATGAGCGGGTGATATTCACGAGTCATCGTTCGCATCGAGGTCGTCCTCGAAGTACGCGTCGAGATACTTGAGGCGGTCATCCGGCGGGATGTATTTGAGCTTGTCGATGATCTCCTCGATGATGTCGTCGTCGAGTTGCAATTCCTCGAATCGCTTCCAGATCTCCGGCGCGAGCATCGTCACGATCATCCTAGGAAACTCCATTTCCGCCCCGTCGACCCGCGGTCTTATCGATAGCGCCCGCTCGATGAGGTGCCGGTACTCGTCGGAAATCTCCAGGTCAGCATTGCACACCATGCACTTGCCTTCGGGGAGCAGCACGTTCGTGATGCACGAGAGGCAGAAAACCGACCCGCACTTGCGGCAGAAGTAGTTCAAGCCCTCGATGCGTGCCCTGTGCACCTTGCACAAGATCGGCAGGTTCTCCCCGGGCTTTTCCGGCGTGGCCGGCCCTGGCGGTTCAGATCGCTTGCAAGGTATCTTGCCCGTGATCATCTTTCTCGTGTGGTTTCAATCGCTTCCCACCTGGTCTGGCAGCCGAATATCGAATCCACATTGCTGTGATCCCGCGTGCTTTCTTATTAGGGCATATGATCCAAAAATGGACCGAGTCAACGCATCTCGTGAAAGGACGAAGTACCACTCAATGAGGTGCACCACAAAGGGAGGATAACCCGGGTAGTATCAACACGATGCAGCTGCCACAGGAACAGATTTCCTTAAAGGAACACAACAGCATAATTTGCTTCCATTGCGAGCACGCCTTGGTAAATCCATGTCTTTTCCACGTTTGATATAGAAATTCACGTCATAACTGCATCCGGTCATTAACTTTACAATAATCATTAAGTATCACTTAATGGTAACGGTTGAGTTAACCCTTATTTCAATCACCGATTTGGAGCGGATTTCCAGAATGATTTGTCTCGCGTGAACGTGATCACTACATCTTCGAGGTGAACCGGCTAATATAATAAAAGATCAAGGGGTGGGTGATGTTCGTCATGAATGGCCCCGGTGATGACCCGGAGTTCGTAGCCACGATCGACATGCCGCTCGCGTTTGGCACGTTCAGCAACGTGGGAGGGAGCCGGTCCGCGTGCTTCGGTTCGATCGTGTACCAGCCCATCGATGTCGAGGAAAAAGCGTGAAGCCACCGCGAATTGAAACACGATTCAAATCGCTCATATTTTCCGGAGTAAGATATTAATTTTCTCGTTGATCGCGATGAATCCGTTATCCATCTCGGCCTTTTGTTGCTTGCCGAGCAAGCCTACCAGGGCTTTCACCCCTTCCTTGAGCCTCGCCAGCAAGTTTTTGGCATCGTCCTTGTAGAGCGACTCGATCTTGTTACTCGACACGGGCGTGAAGCCATGCGCGATGATGGAACTGTTCCGCAAGTCGCCAAGGCACTCGCTGCCTGTCCTGTCCTTGTAGTATTTTCCCCGATCGTCGGGCGTGAGGCTGTCGTAGCGATACTTGTTAATGCGGTCGAACACGGATAGCAAGTTGGTGATGGTCTTCTTGCCGGGGTGGTTCGCCTTCTCGTTCTCCAGCCACGCGATGTAGAACATAACGGGCCGGGCGAGTTCGCCTGGGCCGAGCTCGACAGGTCGTGACTTGAACGTCAACCGTTTCAAGGCATCGTGGAGATCGGGCCGCTTGGCCGCGAGTGCTTGCACGAATGGCCCGTGCGTTTGTTTATCGGCAATGGAGGATTTCTTGTTCCCGGTTTTGCCGGCCGTGCCAGTCGCTTGAACCGGCAGCAAGTCATCGAAGAGAAGGTTGAGGATCTCTTGCAAGACGGCTTCTTCGAGGCGGAACAATCGGGCCACGAACCCCGTGTAATCTTGCGTGGTGAGTTGGATCTCGGTGTTCCATACCAGATCCTTGATCAAGTCGGGGGCTGTCATTGGTGCCGGGATCCTGAACCGTTCATAGCCGGCCTTCTCGACCTCGGGAACCAGTTTCAAAAACTCGTTGAAGGCCACGGTGGCTGCATCGAAATCGAAATGCTTCCTCGCCCAGGCGTACTGCAGTAGCAGCACCAACGCTTTCTTGCCTTCAAACTCCTTGGGCTCGAGTAAGTTGAGCATGCCCTGGTAATCGAAGTTGTCCAGCAGCGACTTGCAAGCAGATTTCAAGAAGAGCCGGGTGATGGTCTTTTCGGCATTCACGGGATCGAGCTGCCCGGTTGGTTTGACCTGGTAGAATTCGGTATCAACAGGGAACAAGAATGAAAGCACCAAATGCAGGGCGCTGTTCATCTGGGGCGTGCCACCAGAAAGCGAGAT
Source organism: Candidatus Sigynarchaeota archaeon (assembly GCA_030587525.1). Lineage (GTDB taxonomy): Archaea > Asgardarchaeota > Lokiarchaeia > Sigyniarchaeales > Sigyniarchaeaceae > Sigyniarchaeum > Sigyniarchaeum tengchongense. The sequence goes on from JAUQYW010000540.1 coordinate 3,723, forward strand.
GATGCGCTTGTCGGCCCGGGAAAATTTCGTCTCATTCTCGGCGAAATACCATGAAAAGAATTGGTGCGCGTCCTCGAGCTTGGCAGGATTGAAGGCGTACTTGATGATGGTCACGCTCACGGATCGGGACGCCTCAAGCCACGTCTTGATGATCTCGCCGAAAAAAAGCGTGTCCGAGTTTCGGTATTTTTCATCGCCTTGGTCGGTGACGATCAAGTATACTTGCTTGATGGATGCCCCGAAAGCATCGAAGTACGGCGCGAGAATGGGAAAGGAACAATCTTGCTTGTCCCGGTCATAGCACCGCAGCAGCTCCTCGGACTGGGCGCGGATATTGTCGCGACCGAGGGGTTCTCCCTTGAACACGACGTCCCGGTTGCCAGCATTTGCGATCAGTATCGTGGGGTATCCGTCCTCCCGTGGTCTCACATTCAAGTCCACTTGCCGCGTACCCATCCCATCGGCACCATGTCCCAGTTCCCGCTGCTGGCCTTCGCCGATGCGGCGAGCTTCCGCGTCACGGGGTGGATGATGTCGTCGTTGATGCGCTCGATGGGCGTGGCAAGAACAAGGTGCCGGTTCCGGTCTCGTTTTATCTTGCAATACCACGTCTCGCCAAGCTTTGGCCGCTGCTTGGCGCTCCTGTTGATAAGAACGGGATCACGGCCGTCCTGGGATATGATTTCGTCGGGATTTCGACTATCACGCTCGTTGAACGTGAAATATCCCGCCCGGTGTAGGATTTTCTCGAGAATGTCCCTATCGCGGCGGAGCACGAGGTACAGCGTGACGGCAATGCTGCTCGAGCCCATGCCGAGCCTTGCGATGAACTCGCCTTGCTGGAGACCCTTGAGCTGCTTGTCCAGCTCCAAGTAAAAGCCAATGGCAGGTTTGAACGCGGGGAAACCAGTGCTTGCCAACGTCTCCAGCTCGTGTTTCACGATCTCGTGCGAGAAATCGTTGAGTGCCTTGATAACATTGTCCTTGGATAGTTTAAACGCCCCGGCGTTGACATTGCCGCTCGCCACCAGGGGGGCATCGATCTTGATGCTACCGTGCCCGGAAAAATGCTCCTTGAGCACCTCGTAGAACATGGGAATGGAATCTTGTGGCTTCCGCAGGTGCAATATGTCCACGGCCGTGATCGTCGTGCTGCCGGTGGGGTCATCGACTATGCAATCCGAAACTTGCAAGGCACGCAACAAGTCGTCTTGCGCGCCCCGGCCCTGGAGCAGCCGGTTCACCTCCCGGTCATTGAAATAATTGACGATCCCGCCCTTGACTTGCTGGACCCGCTGCGGCGCCGCGTTCAAGATGGAGGACAAGATCGCCGTGCGGATCGCGCCCTTGATGCTGGAACCGGGGATGTAGATCTCGTTCCCGGTCTTGATGAACCTGCGGATCTCGTTATCGCCGATCGTGCCACGAAGGGGTATCGTATGCTCGACGTGCTTCTTCCATTCCAACTTGTAACGGCCGAGAAACTCGCTCACGTTTCCCTTCCAGATGTTTCCCTTGAAATTTTCCTCGATCTCGCGGGTCAAGTCATCGATGCTCGACGGGTTCAACTCGGCGAGGATGCTGTCGAAGTCGAGGACGTGGACGGTTTGTCCCTCGGCGATATAATCGAGCTGCGAGTATACCTTGCCCGACCCCACGTGCACGGGGGACATGCCGGTGATGGAAAGATTGCCGGTCATGGTTTCATTCGTCCTCCGATCCTTTCACGGCATAGTACATGCCGATGCCGTACTTGTACACCTCGTGCCGCGTGCTGGAGAAATCCGCCGGGGCCACCTGTGGAAGGCCGCCAGCAACGCGGGTGGAGAAGACCGAGCCCTCCTCGATGAACTTCACGTCCTTGAACCGTCGCGACGTGTTGCCGTTCGAATGGATGAACCCGTCGCGCGGCAGCAGGTTGAAATCGACGATGGCCGGGATGTCCTCATTGGTCGGGTGAACCAGCGAAATATTCACATGGAAGCGACCCTCGCCGCGCCGCACGAGCTGGAACAGCCCTTGCTTGTCATCGAGTGCCGCGATCTCGACCCCGTCGCATAACCCGCACCCGAGGCTTCGCTTGCCACCGATGCCCCCGTCCTTCACGAGCCGGATGGCTTGCACGACTTGCCCGAGATTCTCGGGGGGCAAGCCCCCATCCTCTATCAAGAAATAAAGGCCAGCTTGCAGCGTGAAGCTCTGCCTCGACCCGTTGGACGGGACGTAATAATCCACCTGCGGAAAAGCAAGCACGAAAGTGGTGAACGGGTCCGATGAATTAACGACCCGGTCCTTCACCACCCGGTGCTGCTCGAGGATGGTGTATGGACGAATCTTGTCGAAGATCACCTTCGGATCGAATCCGGAGGGCCGAGGGGCGACGACAGCGTCCAGTCCCATCTTTGCAAGGTCCTCGTCATCGACGAGATAATTGCCCCCGATCACGTGGTTCTTGCTGAACCCGAGCTTCTCCCCCCGCTGTAATTTCAACGCGATGGCTAGCGAGATGAACCGGATCCGCTTGAAGGTTTTCGGGTGCTCGGTAACCTCTACTTGCCCTGCGGCGGTGAACGGGAACTTGATCCGTGGCTTCGGGACGAAGAAGACCGTGGCCGGTTGTCGTCCGGGGCTGGTGATCTCGAAATAATGGAACCCGGACGAGATCTTGAAGGGCGCTGGTTTCTTCCCCCTCATTGCTTGGAGGAACTTGTCCAGCACTCCCGCACCGCTGGCCTTCCGCATGTTGTTGCAGATCGCGCTGAAGATCGTGTCGCTGTGCAAGATGATATCTGCCTCGCGGGCGAGGCCACGCCCGATGCTATAACGGTTCCGCTCGCGGCTAGATCGCAATTTTACCGAGTACATCTTGATACCATTTCTCCTCTGTGATGGCGTCGAGGTCATTGATGGGGGCCGGCAACATGTTCACGGCGCTGTCGGCCTTGCCGCTGTAATATGCCAACGGGTAGTAGGTCATGGTGATGTCGAGGAACTTGACCTTGCCATAACCCCGGGTACCGGATTTGCCGAGATAATCGACCTCGAGCAATTTCATACCCTTCACCAGCAATTTTAACAAGTTCTTGTCCTCGGTGCGGTACATGTCAATGATAATCTCGAAATCGAAGCGGGTGCCACGCGGGACACGCTCAGCATGGCGGGGCTTGGCAACGGCGCTGATGCGATCAATGGAGTTCTCCACCTTGTCTTCGGTGAAGTCAAGGTCAAGGTTCACGAAGAGCTCCTCCTTGTTCTTGGCGAAATACTCGGCATCGATGCTCGAGTCCCTGAAGATGCCCCTGCCCGGTTCTTCCATATCCGCCGCGCCGAACAATTTCCAAATGTCGTCCACGCCGCTGCCCACGTGAATCGAGTTTTTCAAGAAATATCCCTTATTGTCGCTCTTTTCATCTTCTTTATAGCGAAGGGGATACGTGCTTTTCTCGAGCAAGCTGCGGATCTTTCCCTTCAGCGAGCTGCCCGGTATATAAGGCCGGCCCTTGCTGTCCTTGATCACCGGGTTATCGATGCCGCCGATTTCCAGGGTGGCCTTGTTGCCGCCTATAGCCAGGCCAGTTTTCGCCTCGATCTTTCCCTTGATGATGAGCTTTCCATGCAATTGCAGTTCTGCCATACTTCTCATTCCTCACCTTTATTTGCCTTGTGGTAGCAAATGATCGCCTCGAAAAATTTCTTGAAATTCACGAGGGTCTTGTCGTCCTTTACCGCCTTTATTAGTGCATCCAAAATCGTTTGGAGGTCCTGCAATTCTTCGAATCGCCCGCGCTGGTAGGCGAGTTTTGGTCGTATCAAGTTGAGCTGGTTCTTGCACTCGGTCGTGAACTTGTCGGGCAGCCTCCGCACCATGTTAAAGATGGACCGGATCTGCGACGTTGATACATCGTCGTCAGCGCATTTCTTGCCGAATTTTTCGCTCAGCTCGATAAACTTCTCGATTTCGCTTCCCTTCAAGATGGCATCGGTCGACCTGAGGATTTCCTGGACTAACGCGCTGCTCCCTTGTCCCCGGTCTTGCCCTTTCTGGGGTTTTTGGTATGGTTTTGACATCTTCATTCCGTCTCTTCATTTGTTTCTTTCGTGATCGCTTCTTGAATGCCTCTCGTGGAGTAATCAGCCCACTCGATCGCCACGAGCAAGAAATTCCCGCTTTCCGCCGCTGCGGGAAGATCTCGCTTTCCGAACGCGTTTTTGTATACGATTATTTCGATCAATGCAACGAGCAAGCGCGCGAGGCAGCGAGTCTCCTTCACCTTCGATGCGAGAGCGTCCCGCAGCATGTATCGCAACCGCCAGATCTTGGGGATTTCCACTTTCCCCTTGAGTGATTCCGCAACCAGCCGTCCCACGTCCTCGGTAAACCACGCGATCCTGTGAAGCAAGCCTTTTGAGAATTTTCTGGTCGTTATCAGCGTGACCAGGACGTCCTTCAAGATCCTTGCCAGGTCAAATTCAACCTTGTTTTGCATCCACCGCGCCACGTTCTCCTTCGTGGCCTTGTCGTCGCCTTCGCGCACCAGCGAAAGCACCTCTTGCACGGGTGAACCGGGTTGCTCGCCGGTCGCCCCACCAGGGGCTACATCCCACCGCAGGACGCGGCCGAACAAGCAGATCTTGTTCTTGGGGTTGGAACCACCGCGCGCACCGCTCGATTCCTTTGCTTTTTGCAGCATGCTCTCCGCCACGGTCTCGGCATAGATGATGGGAAACGTCGGGGTTTCGATGAAAATGCCCGCGCTCGCCGATATATCGGGATTGCACGTCGTAAATTGCCGGAAGTGCCGGTATACGTCGATGGCAAACTCGATCACCATATCCCATCCCCCGACGGCGAGCATGTCGTCGCCGCCTGAGAATATCACGTGGACAGAATCCGGATATTTCTCTGCCTGGAGCATGGATACAAACCCCTTGAAGAAGAGGTCGATCGACGCGCTGAGCTCGGTGATCCTCGACAGCGTGGCGTGCTCGACGAGACCCACCTGGAATATCTTTCCAAGGGAATCGACATCCATCTTCAAGACGCCGATCTTGTTATAGCCCGTCCGCTGCTCCGCATCTTTGGCCATCTCGGAAAGGTCCCTTATGTTCATATTCTTATCGAGGGCGAAGCCCATTGACAGCAGCTCGAAGCCCGTTGCGTTCTTTGCCTCCGGGTCGTTGATTGCGAGGCATCCTGGTGCTCGAGGGCCATCCTGCTGGATGAAGGAGACCTCGCCCTTGACCTCCGCGAGAACGGTGTTGTACGCGCCGCTCTCTTTATCGGGCTCGCCGTGCTTGATGCCCTTGCTCCTTTTCATGGCGTTGGCAAGGATGGAGAAGCCTTCGCACTGGCGGCACCATTGGTCGCTCTTGCCTTTCTCTATATCTTTCAAGGACGTGAACGAGTTGCACACCACGCAACGCCTATCATTTTCCACTGATTTCTCGTCGGGCTCGAACATTTGCGCGAAAAACGTGTTGCCGCGCTCGGCGATCAAGTCGAGAAACTTCCGCCGTTTCTTCGCCGACGCTTTGTTGATGACCTCCGTCCACGCTTTCAGGATGTCGAACAAGTATTGCTCTAGCGTCAACGGCACCGCGTCCATCGCCAGGAACAGGGCCCCCTTGAGGCGAGTGAAGAATATCTCGTTGATCTTGTTCGCAATCTCGTTTATCTTCTCCTTGATCCCCTTGAAATGATGTGCGAGGATGAAGAAATTCCCGCCACCAGAATAGATGATGTTCATTGGCGTGAGATCAATGGTCTGGGCAATGTACCGCGCCACCGCATCGGCAAGCAACGCCAGGAACGTCGACCGGCCCTTGAGCGTTTTCATAGCGTATTTCGACGTGACCGCATGGATGAAGTCCTGGATACCAGAGAAATCGCCGTGAATGAGCTCGAACACCGGCTCCTCCTTGAAGACGCGATTGATGGCTGGATCGGTCGAAAGCGCCTTGTCAAACGCTGCTTTGTCGGCCTTGATCAGCGGCAGTATGCCGGTGCCAACCTTGTTGAGGAAGCTGACTTTTTCAAGATCGGTCTCGAACCTGGTGTTGATGTGCAGGTCGAGCACCTGAGAAATGGCACACGTCATCTTCGAATGGATGTACAAGCTGATGTCGGGTTTTATCCCCCGTGCCGCTGCCGACGGGATAAACTTGAAATGTCGCTCCAGGAACGAAGACAAGAACTCGAATTCGAATCCCGGCCATAATTTAACGAGATCGAAACCCGCCTGGAATTCTTTCCAGGTTGCTCCGAAATTCTTGCTTACCTCGCCGTTGATACTCTTCTCTTCGACGGGGAAGATCTCGGGCGCGCCGCCCGTCAAGTTCAAGCGTTTGCCGGGCAAGAAATGCCGCGGCCTGGGCTCGACCGATTTATCGAGGCCGTAGATCTTGATATCGTTGAATACCGAGAGCAGCCCCGTGGATCGCACGTCCTGACCGATACTATCGTTTCCACCAGAAACGCGCTCCGCGGATGCAAGCCAATCGGCAATGATGATCTTCTTGATCGGGATACTGCCCGTGTCGGCGAATCGCTCCACACTCTCCCCGTGGTGCAAGGCAATAAGCTCCCGGAGATTCTCGATCGGGAGGCCATGCTCGTCGATGAAATTCGCGCCGATCTCTTCGTGCGACCCGGCCAGCCCGGCGCGGTACCCGAGCTTCCCGATGTCGTGCAGCAGCGCAGCGAAAGTAACGGGGTCCTCGTTTGTCATACTCGTCCCGACTCGATAGATCTTTGTTCTCAGTAATGCCTAGATCGCCAGATCTGGTTATAAACGTGATCACCTTAGCACCAACTCCTTGGAAAAAGGCGCTGCCAAGGTGCATGTACGATGGCACCTTGATTTCGATGCCCTATGGGCGTTATTTGATTTTGTAATTCGTGCATCGTGGCGTCGTTAATGAGCGTGAATACAATTTCAATGCCCTATGGGCGTTATTTGATTTTGTAATATCAGATCGCGTGGCGTGGCGAGCAAGTGTTTCACGAATTTTTGATTTTGTAATCCGTTCAAACGACGAATTGGCACATGCAAGTTTATGAATTTCAATGCCCTATGGGCGTTATTTGATTTTGTAATTGGCATCCAACCTGTTCAACGTCGATGCGAACTCGCTCAAGATTTCAATGCCCTATGGGCGTTATTTGATTTTGTAATTCAAGTCGAGCTCGAACATCGACTATGTTCCGACCAAATTTCAATGCCCTATGGGCGTTATTTGATTTTGTAATCCAGCGAGACCACAAGGAGCAATACAACGCCTACATGCGATTTCAATGCCCTATGGGCGTTATTTGATTTTGTAATACGATTATTTCATAAACGAGACTGGACTCGGTTGGGTATTTCAATGCCCTATGGGCGTTATTTGATTTTGTAATTCCTCCTCGGGTGTACCGATGACGCGATGTCCACCGATTTCAATGCCCTGTGGGCGTTATTTGATTTTGTAATATATAGCAGACACGAACGAGACTGGAGGGGTGGATTGATTTCAATGCCCTATGGGCGTTATTTGATTTTGTAATATTTTTTTCTCTTTTAAATCATGTTCGGCGCCGGGTTCAATTTCAATGCCTATGGGCGTTATTTGATTTTGTAATCCGAAACAATCGCCGCCCTATGCGACGCCAATACCGAATTTCAATGCCCTATGGGCGTTATTTGATTTTGTAATCCGAAACAATCGCCGCCCTATGCGACGCCAATACCGAATTTCAATGCCCTATGGGCGTTATTTGATTTTGTAATTGGTTGT